>CAZHDF010000259.1:0-3930 GCA_964531525.1 uncultured Alphaproteobacteria bacterium
CATATCCTACGATCCCGTGGGTGGCCGGGCGGGGGAGTGGGCCGGCGCCGACTTAGACATATCATGCTCTACGCGCCGTCGTCCTGGCCGTGAACCCGCAGCTTGTCGGGCTCGTCGGCGAGGAGCTGCAACGCCACGGTTCCCGACTGGGTGCGGATCAACAACTCGACGAACCAATGCTCGCCGTCGCCCGCGTCGATGGGCTCGCCGGCCTCGATATGGGCCACGTTCTCGACGTCCATGCTGACGCTGCGATTGTCGTTGAAGGTGATCGCAGCGACCGCCGTGTTTCCGATAGCCATGTTCGTCCCCAGGTTAATCGTGCCAAATTGCGCGTGATGGTTCGGTTGCCTTCCGGGTCAGCCCTCGATCCCACCCGTCGTTTCCGCCTCCCCGGCGTTCGCCTCGCCCGGTTCGGCCGCGGTTTCGTTGATGGGGCCGAGCCGGGCGGCGAAGGAGCCCGGAAGCCGCTTGGCGACCTTCTCGGGCGGTTCGGTGAATTGAAGACCCAGCCGCCCGTCGCGCTGCCACACCACGCGCGCGGCGAATCTGCCCAGGCGCTCGATTTCGAGGCTGATGTGCCGGTTGCAGGTGAAGGCCTCGGGCACGCGCAGCTTGGCTCCGTTCACCGAAACGTCGAGCACCACCACCTCGACCGAACGGTCGGTATCGATCACCCGGCCGGAAAAGAGCGTTGCCCGGCGCCGGAACCGGCGCTGGTCCTTCTCCCGGGAGATGGGGTTGGGATTGTTCTGCACGCTCACGCCTGACGCTCCACCGCGCGCGGCAAACCGCTCCGCGCGCCGGCCGAGGTTAGGCCGCGATCCTTGCCAAACGATTAAACGGCATGGCCGGGGCGACGACACTTTCGCGCGGATCGTCGCTAACCTTGCGGCAAGGTTTTGACGGGAAACTGGGGCTCGCCGGCCGTGGCGATCGTCCGCCGCCGGCGCCAACCGATCGGATCGCGATGGATCGATGAACGCCTCGCCCAACCCAACCCTCGATGACGACGCGGCGGATGCCGGACAGACCGCGATGCGCGTGCGTCTCGCCGGGACGAACATCAACGAGGAGACCTTCCTAGCGACCGATTACCTAAACCATTTCAACGAGATCATCATGCTTCTTGAAATGGTGCCCGATATGCCGGAATGCCTCGACGACTGCAAGGAGTGGCAGCCCAAGAGCTATATCGAGCATTTCCGCGGCAGCGGCTTTTCGGACAAGGAACTCGCCGTCGCCGCCTACGAGCAGGCCCCGGCGTCCTATCGCGAGCCTTTCGACGTCACGATCGAGAGCATGAACCGGCTGGTCGCCCTGGGAATCGAGCGGATCGACGCCGCGCTCGCGACCGGGAACCGCGACGCCGTCGCCCACGAGGCGACGCGGGCGAGCGGGGCGCTCCAGAAGTTGGTCGACGTGGCGAGCGCCATCATCCACGGCAGCGCCGCGCCGCTCGAGCAGAACGAGATCGACGCGCTTCTCACCGGTTGATTTCGCGCTGCCCCTTACTTCGAAGCCTTGCGCAAGCTTTCGACATAGGCGATCAGGTCTTCCATCTCGCGCTTGGTGATGTCGATCTTCTGTGGCGGGTGCGGGGGACGCTCGGCGAAGGTCCGGAAGCGTTCGGGCGGGTAGACCTCGGGCCGGCGCGCCATGGTCTTGAACCAGGGCGTGCTCTCGATCCCGGCGAGCCGGTTTTCCTCGGCGACCACGTGGCAGCGGCCGCAAAGCCTGAGCGCCACCGTCTTGCCGCGCGCGGGATCGCCGCCCGCCACGGCGTCGCCGCTCCACGCGACCACGGCGGCGACAACGGCGAGCCCGATCGCTCCTTGCCCGATTCGTTTGAGCCGCTGCAAAGTCATCCCCGACCGAGCCTACCATATCGCCGCCCCTTCGCCGAGATCCCGGCGCGCGGGGTTGCCCGCCCCCGCCGTTTCGGCCAACCTGTCGGGCGGAGAAGCGGCGATCGCAGAAGTTGACCGGCCGGTCAGTTTTCGTTGACCGTCTGGTCAAACCGACGCTAAGTTGAAACCGACGAATGAGACGCCGACCGAAGATCGGCGCATAATCGTAAGAGCGGCCGTGCAGGCTGGCCGACGACAGGGGGCATCACAAGTCCGCGCGACGCTCGCAGTATTGCAGTAAATTGAACGAACTGGATTCGCGGGCGTCTCGGCCTTGCGAGCAACAGGGACAGGGAGGTTGACAGTATGAAGTATCTTTCGATTCGCGGTCTTTCGGTCCGCGCCTGGCGGCGGTTTGCCGCGACGCTCGCGGTCGCGGCGATCGCGCTCGCCGGTCTCTGGGGGACGACGCCCGCCATGGCCGCCGGAAAGCTGAAGGTCGCGGCGGTCTTCGAGACTCCGATCGAGGAGCCCTGGGTAAACCAGATCCACGTTGCGCTCCTCAAGGCCCAGAAGGAGATGGGCATCGAGTACACTTGGTCCGAAAGCGTCAAGTCCGCCGACTTCGCGCGCGTGCTCCACGAATACGCCCAGGGCGGCTACGACATCATCATGGGCGATTCCTTCGGCACCGAGCGGATCACCCGCCGGGTCGCGCGCCAGTATCCCAATGTCGCTTTCGTCTTCGGCTCGGGCCTCGGCCAGGCCGAGCCCAACTTCGGCGTGTTCGACAACTGGATCCACGAGCCCGCCTACCTCGCCGGGATGATCGCCGGCAAGATGACCAAGTCAAACACCATCGGCGCGGTCGCCGCCATGCCGATTCCCGAGGTCAATCGCCTGGTCAATGCCTTCTGCGCCGGCGCCAAGGGGGTGAACAAGGCGGTCAAGTGCAAGTTCTCCTTCATCGGCTCGTTCTTCGATCCGCCCAAGGCGAAGGAGGCCGCGCTGGCCCAGATCGAGGACGGCGTCGACGTGATTTACGCCGAGCGCTTCGGTGTGATCGAGGCCGCCGCCGAGCGGGGCATTCTCGCCATCGGCAATATGTCGGACCAGTCGAACCTCGGCTCCGACACGGTGATCACCAGCGTGATCTGGGACATGTGGCCGACGGTCAAGCAGGTCGTCAGCCTGGTCAAGGCGGGCGTGTTCACGGCCCAGGACTTCGGCCAGTTCTCGTACATGGGCAAGGGCGGCTCGTATCTCGCGCCCTACCATAACTTCGAGAAGAAGCTTCCCGCCGACCTGATCAAGGCGGTCGACGCGCGTCGTCAGGAAATCCTCGACGGCACCTTCCGCGTCGACGTCGACGAGGGCATTCCGCAGTCCGACTGACGGACGCGGTTTCGGCGTCTTTCCCCCGGCGCGGCGACTTCGCCGCGCCGGGGACGGCGCCCGCTTCGCGTCTTTCCTTCGCCAAGGGATCTCCAGGTGACCGCAGAGATTGAAACGCGCGCGCCCGCCCCGCTGCTCGCCATGCGCGGGATCAGCAAGCGGTTCGGCCCCGTGCAAGCGAACCGCGACGTCGATCTCACGCTCGGCCACGGCGAGGTTCTCGGCCTGCTCGGCGAGAACGGCGCCGGCAAGACGACGCTCATGAACGTCCTGTTCGGCATGTACGCGCCCGACGCGGGCTCGATCTCGGTCGAGGGCCGGCGGCTCGATATTCGCGGGCCGGCCGACGCGCTCGCCGCCGGCATCGGCATGGTGCATCAGCATTTCCATCTCGTGCCTCGGCACACGGTGCTCGAAAACCTGATGGTCGGACGTCCGGGGCGGGGCGGGCGGCTCGACGAGGAGGGCGCGCGCGAGCGCCTCGCCCAGGTCGCCGGACGCTACGGCCTTCACCTCGATCCCGACCGGCTGGTTTCCTCGCTCGCCGTGGGCGAGGAGCAGCGGCTCGAGATCATCAAGGCGCTGTTTCGCGGCGCCCGCATCCTGGTCCTCGACGAGCCCACCTCGGTACTCACCCCGCAGGAGACCGAGGGCCTGTTCGACGCCGTGCGCGCCATGGCCGAGG
>CAZHDF010000260.1:0-3854 GCA_964531525.1 uncultured Alphaproteobacteria bacterium
CTAAGGCGGATACTCCCGCCGCGTTCGATGGCGGCCTCGGCGCCGTCGGGCAGCGCGGCCTGCGCTTCGGGCGGAAGCAGGAGCACGGGGATCGCGCCCATGTCCATCTCGCGGGCGACGATCACGCCGATCGGCAGGATCGCGTCGCGCGCCCCCAGGATCAGCGCCGCCGGGCCGCGGCTCCCGGCGATGAGCTCGAGGAGCACGGCGCTCGACGAGCTCGACCCCCGGGTCGCGGGCAGGACCAGGATGCGGCCGCTCACGCCCCGGCCGCGGTCCGGGTGGCGCGGATCGATGATCGCGCCGCTCGCCGGATCGACCCCGCCCCAGAAGCCGAGCGGCGCGCCGAGCTTGAGGATGCGGCCCTCGGCCGTCCCGTCGATCAGGACCTCGGCTTTGATCACGTCCACAGGCTCTCGTCCCGCATGACGCGCCCCGCGCAGGCCGAGGCGACGCAGTCCTCGAGGCTGCCGAACACCACCGCCCAACCGGTGTTGGCCGGCGCATAGGTCGCGAACTTGGCCGAGTTGGTCATCAGCACGCCGGCGCGGGCGGGCAGGATCGGGGCGACGACGATGCAGGTGTCGGTGACGATCTCGACGCCCGCGCGGGCGAGCGCCGCGAGCCGTCCCTCGGCCTCGAGCGCGGCAAGCGCGTGGCGTCCCGTGCAGGCGTAGAGCGGCACGCGTAGGCGGCGGCCCGCGATCAGGCGGTCGAGTGCGGCGAACTCGGCGGCCGAGAAATGGGGGCTGCCGACCGCGACCGCGTCGATCGCCTCGCCGCCGACGGTCGAGAGCGCGTCGCGCGCCGCGCGCAAGGCGGCCGCGTCGAGCGCGATCCGGCGCCTCGGCGCCGCGCCGCCGCCGGCGCTTGCGACGTCGGGGGCCTCGGGCGTCACGCCGGCGACATGGAACAGCGCCACCGCGCCGGTCGAGGCCGCCGCCGCCCCCAGCGCCTTCAGCCGATCCTCGGAAACCGCGCGCGGCGGCAATCCCTCGATGACCGCGACCGTCGCGCCGACCGTCGCCCCCAGCCAGGCGCCGAACACCGGATAGAAGACGTCCGACGCCTTGAGCCGGTCGGAGATCGCGCCGACGTCGACCACCAGGCGCGCGCGCCGATTCTCGTCGCGGTGCAGGCCGAAGTCGGGCGCGCGTCCGGCGATCGCGGCGGCGATGTCGATGAAGTCGCCGTAGCGCTCGCTGCGCGCGCCGAGCACCGAGTTGACGAAGGCGATGGCGTTGCTCTCGCCCCAGGCGACCTGGGCGCCGGGGGGCGGGCGGTGGCCGGCTTGGTAGGGCGCGCAGGTCCAGCTCGGCCGGCAGCCGAGCGCCCGGTAGGCGGCCATCAGGCGATGGCTGCGCCGGCGCGTCGCGGCCGCCGCGCGCACGCGCCCGGGGTGCAGCAGGTCGAGCGCGCCGACGTTGAGCGTGGTCGGCACCGCGACCCGTCCGCCGCCCTCGACCAGCCGGGCGGCGAAGGCGAGACCCGCGTCGCCGTGGTCGAGGCAGCCGTCGACATGGGCCGAGACGATCGGCACCAGCCGCCGGGCGCCGTTGACGCGCGCGGTCTCGGCGACGATCCGTAGCGCCATGGCGCGCGCCGGGCCGTCCGCGCCGTCGGCGAGCGCGCGCTCCTCGGCGCTCAGCGCGACCATGACGGCTCAGCCGGCCACGGCGTGCTCGGCGAGGAAGGCGAGCGTGCGCGTGCGCGCGAGGCGCGCGCTCTCGGCGTGGTAGTCGGCGCGCGGGGTGCAGTTGAACCCGTGCCCGGCGGGGTAGAGATGGATCGCCACCTCGGGATGGGCCGCGCGGACGCGCGCGATATCGTCCGCCGGCGTGGTCGGGTCCTGCTCGCCGTAATGCAGCATCACCGGGCAGCGCGGTTGCTCGTGGATGTAGTCGATGATCTGCGAGCCGTAATAGCCCACGACGCAGGCGGGCTCCAGCCGGGTCGCCGCGAGCCAGGCGAGCGCGCCGCCCCAGCAATAGCCGACCACCGCCGGGCGCGGGCCCGCGCCGAACGAGGCGAGCGCGGCGGCGATGTCACGCATCGCGTTGTCGTTCCCGGTCTCGGCGCGCAGCGCGCGGCCCCGGGCGAAGCCCGCCTCGTCGTAGGCGAGCTCGGCGCCGCGCTCGACTCGGTCGAACAGCGCCGGGGCGACCACGTCGTAGCCGTCGGTCGCGAAGCCGTCGCAGACCTCGCGGATGTGATCGTTGATGCCGAAGATCTCCTGCACGACGACCAGCCGCCCGCGCGCCGCCCCCTTGGGCGGGCTTTTCCAGGCGTCGAGCACGTGGCCGTCGATGGCGGTGAGTTGGATGAATTCGCCCATGTCGGTTCTCCCTGATGGAGAGCGAGTCTAGCGCATTCGATGGTCGGGAGGGAGGCGCTCAGACGTTGAAGCGGAAGTGCAGCACGTCGCCGTCGCGAATGACGTAGTCGCGGCCCTCGATCCGCAGCTTGCCCGCGTCCTTGGCCGCCTGCTCGCCGCCGAGCGCCACGTAGTCGTCGTAGGCGATGACCTCGACGCGGATGAAACCGCGCGCGAAGTCGGTGTGGATGACCCCCGCCGCCTCGACCGCCACGGCGCCGGCGCGCACGGTCCAGGCGCGGGTTTCCTTCGGCCCCGCCGTGAAGAAGGTGATCAGGTCGAGAAGCCCGTAGCCCGCGTGGATGACGCGGTGCAGCCCGGGCTCGGCGAGCCCCATCTCGGCGAGGAAGGCGTCGCGCGCCTCGGCGTCGTCCATGACCGCGAGCTCGGCCTCGATCTGTGCCGAGACGGAGACGCAACCGGCGCCCTCGGCGCGGGCCATCTCGGCGACCGCGCGGGTGTGCTCGTTGCCGGCGGCGGCCGAGTCCTCGTCGACGTTGCAGACGTACATCACCGGCTTCGCCGTGATGAGCTGGAGCGCGCGAAACGTCGCCCGCTCGCCCGGGGCAAGCTCGATCGAGCGCGCCGGACGCCCGGCGCGGAGCGCGTCGAGCGCGCGTTCGACCAGGGCGAGTTGGGCCTTCGCGTCGCGGTCGCCGCCGCGCGCCTTCTTGACCAGGGGTTCGCGCCGCCGCTCGAGGCTTTCGAGATCGGCGAGCAGCAGCTCGGTCGCGACGATCTCGGCGTCGCGCAGCGGATCGATGCCGCCTTCGACATGGGTGACGTTGGCGTCCTCGAAGCAGCGCAGCACATGGGCGACCGCGTCGACCTCGCGGATATGGGCGAGGAACTTGTTGCCCAGCCCCTCGCCCCGGCTCGCGCCGCGCACCAGCCCCGCGATATCGACGAACTCGATCTGGGTCGGCACGATCTCGGCCGACCGCGCGATCGCCGCCAGTTTGGCGAGGCGCGGATCGGGCACCGGCACGCGCGCCGTGTTGGGCTCGATCGTGCAGAAGGGATAGTTCTCGGCCGCCGCCTGCGCGGTCGAGGTCAGCGCGTTGTAAAGCGTGGACTTGCCGACGTTTGGCAGACCCACGATGCCGCAGTTGAAACCCATGGCGCAGGATGTTCCGGATGATGAGGGCAATGCCGGTCGCGGCGCCCGCGCCGGCGCCGGGAGTGAACCATTTGCGCGCCATCGAGGCAAGACCGAAGCGCCCTTCGGTTGCCAAAAGCGAAACCGCCCCGGGTATGACCCCGGGGCGGTTCGCAGCGCGACGCGGCCCGTCGGTCGGGCCGGTCAAGTCGGTCAGACGATCGGGCGCTGCCCGAAGCGATCGTATACGACGATCGAGGGCCGCACGGGCGCGCTCGGCTTGGACGCGGCGATCATCGTCTTGTGAAGGCTCGGCTTGGCCGCGGGCTTCTTCGCCGCGACGGCCTTCTTTGCGACCTTCTTCTTCGCAACCGCCTTCTT
>CAZHDF010000261.1:0-3840 GCA_964531525.1 uncultured Alphaproteobacteria bacterium
CGCCCGAGGCCCCGACCGAGCCCTTGGCCGGAATGCAAGGACAGACGCCCGCGTTATGGAAGGCGAGCAGCGCGTCGATCACCGAGCGCCGAATCCCCGAATGGCCGCGCGCGAGCGCGTTGGCCTTGAGCAGCAGGATCAGGCGCACGGTTTCGTCCGCCAGAAGCGGCCCCACGCCGGCGCTGTGCGAGAGCACGATCCGGCGCTGAAGCTCGGCCACCTGGTCGGCCGAGATGGTGGTCCGCGCGAGACTGCCGAAGCCCGTGTTGATGCCGTAGACGCGCTCGCTCCCGGCGGCGACGCGCTCGACCAGCGCGGCGGCGGCCTCGATCGCGGGCGCGCAGGCGGGATCGAGCGTGACCTCGGGCCAGCCGTCGCCGGCCAAGGCGCGCAGATTGTCGAGCCCGAGCGCGCCGGGCCGCAGAACGAAGGCGGTCATCGCGCCCCCGCGCCGATCAGAACAGGGCCGATCCGGGCCGGAATCTCGATCATGCCGCCGATCCTCGCGAAACTCGGAACGCGGCCGCGTCGCGGGCGGCCGTCATGGGGTATCCGGCGGACAGTAGGACCAAATTCCGACCCCCGCAAGACGGCGCCGCCGCCCAACCGCCATCGCGCCGACACGCGAACGCGGCACAATCCCCGCGCCCGTTGCGCAAACGCCGCGCGAGTCCCGTTTACAAGAGGACGAAGCCGGGCGTACCGTGATCGCCGAGTTCCGAAGCGCTAAGGGCGAGGCAGAAAAACATGGCACGAAAAAGCCGCCGCGCACGGCACGCCGCACGAGGAGGCGCGCATTTTCGCCAGCCGCCCCCGCGGCCGGTCATCAATCCCTACGACCCGATCGAGGTGCTCGACGAGGAGGGGCTGGAGCGCATCCACGAGGCCTCGCTCCGCATTCTCAAGGATCTCGGCATGGAGTTCCTCAACGACGAGGCACTCGCCATCCTCGACCGCGCCGGGGCCGACGTGGACCACGCGGCGCGGCACGTGCGCTTCGATCGCGGCCTGATCCTGGAAGCGGTCGCCAAGGCGCCGTCGGAATTCACGCTTCATGCCCGCAACCCGGCGCGCAACGTGACGCTCGGCGGCAGGCGGATCAACTTCTGCCCGGTCGCGAGCGCGCCTTATTGCAGCGACATCGACCGGGGGCGGCGCTCGGGCAATTTCGCCGACTTTAGCGATCTCCTGCGGATCGCCCAGAGCCTCAACATCATGCACGCCTTCTCAGGCTATCCGGTCGAGCCCATCGACCTGCCGCCCGAGACCCGCCACCTCGACTGCTACCGCGCCTTCGTCACGCTCACCGACCGGGTCTGGCACCCCTATGGGCTGGGACGCGCCCGCGCCGCCGACGGCATCGAGATGGCCTGCATCGCGCGCGGCATCGACCGCGAGCGGCTCAAGGCCGAGCCCGGCGTGATCACGGTCATCAACTCGAACTCGCCCCTGCGCTTCGACGGCCCGATGCTCGAGGGGCTGATGGAGATGGCGCGCGCCGGCCAGCCGGTGATCGTGACGCCGTTCACGCTCGCCGGCGCCATGTCCCCGGCGACGCTCGCCGGCGCGCTCGCCCAGCAGAACGCCGAGGCGCTCGCGGGCATCGCGCTGATCCAGATATTGCGGCCGGGCTGCCCGGTCGTCTACGGCGGCTTCACCTCGAACGTCGACATGAAGACCGGCGCGCCCGCCTTCGGCACGCCCGAATACGCCAAGGCTGCGCTCGCCGGCGGCCAGCTCGCGCGGCGCTACGGCCTGCCTTACCGGTCGAGCAACGCGAACGCCTCGAACGTGGCCGACGCCCAGGCGGCCTATGAATCGGAGATGTCGATCTGGTCGGCGGTGATGGGCCACGCCAACTGGGTTCTTCACGGCGCGGGCTGGCTGGAGGGCGGACTCACCGCGTCGTTCGAGAAGATGATCCTGGACGCCGAAATGCTCCAGATGATGGCGGCGTTCCTCGACCCCGTCGTGGTCGACGACGACAGCCTCGGCTTCGAGGCGATCGCCGAGGTCGGGCCGGGCGGGCATTTCTTCGGCACCGCGCATACGCTCGCGCGCTACGAGACCGCGTTCTACGAGCCGATCGTCTCGGACTGGCGCAATTTCGAGACCTGGGAGGACGGCGGCAGCCTGGACGCGACCCAGCGCGCCAACGCGGTCTGGAAACAGATTCTCGCCGATTACGAGCCGCCGCCGCTCGATCCCGCGGTCGCCGAGGCGATCGACGATTTCGTCGCCCGGCGCAAGCGCGAGGCGAGCCCGGCCGCCGCCTGAACGCCCCGCAACCCGGCAGGGAAACCAGAAAAGCCGATGACCAGAGACCCGAGCCGGCATCGCGCGCGCCGCAAGACCGGAACCATTCCCCAACGCCCCTGGGGCGAGGTGATCAACCCCTACGCCCCCATCAAGGTGCTCTCCGACGAGCAGATCGAGCGCATCCATCTGGGCGGGCTTCGCATCCTCGAGGACATCGGCATGAAGGTGCTGAGCGACCAGGCGCTCGACATCTTCAAGCGCGCGGGCGCCGACGTCGACCGCGACAGCCGGCGCGTGCGCCTCGACCGGGGGCTGGTGCTCGAAGCAGTCGCCCGCGCGCCCGCCGAATTCACGCTCCATTCCCGCAACCCGGCGCGCGACGTGACCTTCGGCGGGCGGCGAATCGCCTTCGCCCCGGTCTCGGGCACGCCCAACTGCGCCGATCTCGACCGTGGGCGGCGGCCGGGAAGCTTCGCCGACTACTGCGATTTTCTCAAGCTGGCGCAGAGCCTCAACGTCATGCATCTGATGGCGGGCTATCCGGTCGAACCGCTGGACCTGCCGGTGCCGACCCGCCATCTCGACTGCTATCGCGCCTTCGTGACGCTCACCGACCGGGCATGGCGCGCCTCGGCGCTTAGCCGCGAGCGCACCCTCGACGCCATCGAGATGAACTGCATCGCGCGCGGCATCGACCGCGATGGGCTCAAGGCCGCGCCGGGGCTGATCACGATGATCAACACCAACTCGCCGCTGCTCCTCGACGGCGCCATGGCCGACGGGGTGATCGAAATGGCGCGCGCCGGCCAAGCGGTCTCGATCACGCCGTTCACGCTCGCCGGCGCCATGAGCCCGGTGACGCTCGCCGGCGCGCTCGCCCAGCAGAACGCCGAGGCGCTCGCGGGCATCGCGCTCGCCCAGCTCGCGGGCCCGGGCGCGCCGGTGCTTTACGGCGGCTTCACCTCGAACGTCGACATGAAGTCGGGCGCGCCCGCCTTCGGCACGCCCGAGGCGAGCTTCGCCGCGCTCGCGGGCGGCCAGCTCGCGCGCCGGTACGGCCTGCCCTACCGGTCGAGCAACGTGAACAGCTCGAACGCGGTCGACGCCCAGGCGGCCTATGAATCCGAAATGTCGATCTGGTCGGCGGTGATGGGCCACGCGAACCTCGTCCACCACGGCGCGGGCTGGCTGGAGGGGGGGCTCGTCGCGTCGTTCGAGAAGATGATCCTCGACGCCGAGATGCTCCAGATGATGGCGGCGTTCCTCGATCCCATCGTGGTCGACGACGACAGCCTCGCCTTCGAGGCGATCGCCGAGGTCGGGCCGGGCGGGCATTTCTTCGGCGCCGCGCATACGCTCGCGCGCTACGAGACCGCGTTCTACTCGCCGATGGTCTCGGACTGGCGCAATTTCGAGACCTGGCAAGACGCCGGCGCGAAGGACGCGACCCAGCGGGCGAACGCGGTCTGGAAGCAGTTGCTCGCCGAGTATCAACCCCCGCCGATCGAGCCCTCGGTGGTCGAGGCGCTCGACGACTTCGTCGCCCGGCGCAAGCGCGAGATGGGTCCGGCCGCCGCTTGA
>CAZHDF010000262.1:0-3837 GCA_964531525.1 uncultured Alphaproteobacteria bacterium
AGACCCGCCGCTTCTTCGAGAAGACCCGCGACGGAAAGCTGATCCTGCGCAAGGTGATGCAGCGCTACATTCCTGAAACGGTGACGCGACGCGAGAAGCAGGGCTTCTCGGCACCCGACGCGGGCTGGTTCCGCGGCGAGAGCATCGACTACGTCCGCGACACGCTCTATAGATCGCGCGCGCGCATCTTCGACTTCCTCGACCGCAAGGCCACGCTCGACCTGGTCGACGAGCACCTCCAGGGACGGCAGAACCGGCGACTTCTCATCTGGTCGCTGCTCAATCTCGAAGCGTGGTGCGCGCTGTTCCTCGACGGGGAGGCGGGCGTCGCACCGTCCGTTCCGGGGACGAGCGAGTCAGGCGTGCAGCCCGCCGGCGGACGTTGATGGCGCTCATCGTCGAAGACGTCGGCATCGGCGAAGGGATCGATGAATATCTCGAACCGCACGACGATGCTCTTTTCTATTACGGCGATCGCTATCGGCGCTTTCTCGTCGCTTTGCTCGGCTGCAGGCCGCACACGTTGGTCGCCCGCCGGGACGGGCGGATCGTCGGCCTACTGCCAGTGATGGAGGCAGACGGCCCCTTGGGCCGGGTCGTCAACGCCCTGCCCTACTACGGAAGCCACGGAGGCCCGATCGCTGACGACGCGCAAGCTCGCGCCGCCCTAGTGGGTGCGTTCAGCGAGCTGGCAGCTGCAAAAGGGGTCGCCGCGGCGACCTTGATCGAGCATCCCTTGCATCCTTTGAGCATGCCCAGTCGCGACGACTTCACCGATTCGCGCGTCGGCCAGATTACGCTCCTGCCCCGGGTGGACGAGCGCGCGGCGGCGAGCGCAGCCATTCTGGCGACGATCGACGGATCGGCACGCCGCAACTTCCGCAAGGCAGAGGCGAGCGGCGTCAGCGTTCGCGTCGATTGCTCGCGCTGCGCCTTCCTGGAGACGGTTCATCGCGAGACCATGGCGGCGATCGGAGGCAACGGCAAGACGCCGGCCTTTTTCGCCACCTTTCCCCGATGTTTCCGGACCGGGCGCGACTGGCGCCTATGGGTCGCCGAGGTCGACGGCGAACCGGTCGCCGCGCTGCTCACCTTTTACTATGCGCGAACGGTCGAGTACTTCACCCCGGTGACCCGGCAGGCGGCGCGCCCCCTGCAACCGATGGCCGCCATTCTGCACGAGGCCATGGTCGACGCGACGCTGCGCGGCCATGTCCGATGGAACTGGGGCGGCACCTGGCCGAGCCAGGACGGGGTCTACCGTTTTAAACGGAAGTGGGGCGCCAAGGATTACGCATACCGGTATCATGTGCGCGTAAACCGACGGGAGATTCTGCGTCGATCCCCCGGGGAGCTGACGGCCGCCTATCCCGGGTTCTATACGGTTCCGTTTTCGGCCCTTGCTAACGGATGCCCGCCATGAAGAGACGCGCAGTCATCTTCGGCACGACAAGCTTTGCCGAGGTCGTAGATTTCTACCTCGGCCATGACAGCGACTACGAGGTCGTCGGCTTCACGGCAAGCGACACGCATATCACCGGGAACCGCTTCTGCGGGCGCCCGTTGGTTCCCTTCGAAGCGGTTTCCGAGCGATTTCCACCTGACGGGCACGACATGTTCGTCGCCGTCGGTTATCGCCAGATGAACCGGCTGCGCCAGATGTTCTGCGAGCAGGCCCGTAAGAAGGGATATCGTCTGCTCAGCTACATCTGCTCGAAGGCGACCCATTGGGGGGATACGCGGATCGGCGACAACGTGTTCATCTTTGAGGACAACACGATCCAGCCTTTCGTATCGATCGGCGCGGGCAGCGTCCTTTGGAGCGGCAACCACATCGGCCATCACACGACCGTCGGAGAGTACTGCTTCATTACCAGTCATGTGGTGGTGTCAGGCAACTGCCGCGTGGGCAACCGCGTATTCCTCGGCGTCAACGCGACCGTGGCCGACGGCGTGCGGGTGGCGGCGGAAACGCTCGTCGGGCCAGGGGCGCTCATCAAGAAAGATACCGAGGAGAAAAGCGTGTATGTCGCGGACAAGACGCCCAAGTTTCCGCGCGACAGCACGCGCTTCTTCCGATAGGTGGGCGATGGACCCGCGCTGTCCCGACGTCACCATCGTCACCTTCGATGTCGACTGGGCGCCCGACTGGTGCACCGCCCTGTGTATGGATATCTGCCGCAAGGCCCGCGTCCCAGCAACCTTTTTCCTGACCCACCCGTCTCCGATCGTCGACGATTTGAAAAAGGATCCCCTCTTCGAGGTCGGCGCCCATCCCAACTTTCTGCCGGGCTCGACCCAGGGCGACAGCGTCGAAGACGTGATCACCTTTTGCCGACGACTCGTGCCGGAAGCCATCAGCATACGGACTCATGGGCTGGTGCAGTCTTCGCCGCTTTTTGCCGCCCTGGGCGAGCTGTGGCCGGAGATTCGTGCAGACGTGTCCCTTTTGCTCTTCGGGCATCCGGGATTACGTCCAACTTGGGCGTTCTATGACGGCCGCGGAAGAGGGCTGGTCAGGTTGCCGTTCTTCTGGGAAGACGACGATGCGGCGATCTGGCCGACCTGGCACTGGAGTCGTGAGCCGTATTCGTCAGCGGGGCTGCGAATTTATGACTTTCATCCCATCCACGTTGCTTTGAACACGGCGACGATGGACCAGTACGCCGCGCTGCGAAAGGCGACTGCCGACGTCCCGTTTTCTTCGTTGGCCTATGCCGACGTCAAGCCGTTCATAAACCCGGAAGCAGGGACCAGGACGTTCCTGGAGGCAGTCGTCGACCGTGGCTCTCAAGAGCGGTTCTCCACCGTCGCCCGCATCGCAACGGCATATTTTGAGGAGCGAGAGCGATGCGCGTAGCGATCCTGGGCCGAACCCGATCCCTCTATCAAACCGCTTTGGAAGTCGTCCGGCGCGGCCATACGCTTGGTCTTGTCGGAACCTGCCGTGCAGAAGAGTACTACGACTTTCGCGAGGAGCACTTTGCGGCTCTGGCCAAGGAGCACGACGTGCCCTTTTTCTGCGATCGCAGGATCAATCGTCCCGATATCGTCGCGAAGTTGGTGGCTGCGCGCTGTGAGGTGGCTCTGTCGGTGAATTGGCTCACGATTATTGGTGCCGCCGCACTCGATGCCTTTCCTTTCGGGATCCTGAATGCCCATGCGGGCGACCTCCCGCGCTATCGCGGCAACGCCTGTCCGAACTGGGCGATTCTGAACGGCGAACCCCATGTCGGGTTGTGCGTCCACAAGATGCTGGCGGACCTACTGGACCAAGGCCCGATTCTTGCGCGCGCTTTTTTCGCCCTCGACCCCGCGCGCGATATCGGCGACGTTTATGTCTGGCTCGGCCAGGTGGTCCCAAAACTGATGGCGGACGCGGTCGACATTCTGGCGACGGGACGGCGTGATTTTCCCGACAGCAGGGACGATCCGCGCCCGTCCCTTCGCTGCTACCCCCGCCGGCCCGAGGATTCGAGGATCGACTGGTCGGAGTCCGTAGAGCGGATTCACCGGCTCGTCCGGGCTTCGACACGCCCCTTCGCCGGCGCCTTTGCGTATCTGGACGATGAACGCTGCGTCCGCGTATGGAAAGCCGCGCCGGCGACGATGGACGAGGAATGGATCGCCGTTCCCGGCCAGATTCTCGGCGCCGTCGAGGGCGACCCGCTCGTGGCCTGCGGCGACGGGGCGCTTCGGCTTTGCGAGATCACGGTAGACGGCTGCGAGACGCCCGCGGAGGCCGCCCGTCTCGTTCTGAAAAGTTTGCGCAACCGACTTCACTAGAGGCCCGAATGTCCCGGACCGACGACCGAGACGGCGGTATGCTCGACATCA
>CAZHDF010000263.1:0-3813 GCA_964531525.1 uncultured Alphaproteobacteria bacterium
CTCCCCCATCGAGGGGGAGGGCTTGATGGTTCGGGGCCTGCGGCTATTCCCCCTCCCTCGATGGGAGGGGGCAGGGGGAGGGTGGAACCAGACCGGATACAGCCGCGCGGCGGCGGGCGCAAAGGCGCGGCCATCGGGGGGCTGCTTATCACCCCCACCCAGCCCTCTCCCATCGAGGGGGAGGGCTTGATGGTTCGGGGCCTGCGGCTATTCCCCCTCCCTCGATGGGAGGGGGCAGGGGGAGGGTGGAACCAGACCGGATACAGCCGCGCGGCGGCGGGCGCAAAGGCGCGGCCATCGGGGGGCTGCTTATCACCCCCACCCAGCCCTCTCCCATCGAGGGGGAGGGCTTGATGATTCGGGGGCGCGCTGCAGTTCCCCCTCCCTTGATGGGAGGGGGCAGGGGGAGGGGGAGGTTCGCTTAAGCGCATCGTGCGCCAAGGCGCTCGCGCGAGCGTGCTTGCCCGCGGCCGTCCCGCGCCCCATCCTGGAATGGCCGCAGAAGTGAGCGAGAGACCGCCCATGCCTTCCGCGCCCGCAACCCAAGGCGGGTCCGCGCCCTCCGCGCGCAGCGTCGCCGCGCGCAGCGCCGCCGCGATCAAGGCGGCGATCGCGGCGCGCGCCCGCGCGCTCGGCTTCGACGCGGTGGGCTTCGCCGACGCCGAGACGGGCGAGAAGCCGGGCCGTGCGCTCGTCGCCTGGCTCGCCGCGGGCTATGCCGGCGACATGGACTGGATGGCCCGCACCGTAGCCCGGCGCGCGCGCCCGCGCGCGCTCTGGCCGGCCGCGCGCACGGTGATCGCGCTCGGGCTCAACTACGGGCCGGCGGGCGACCCGCTCGCGCTTCTCGGCCGACGGGAGCGCGGCAACATCTCGGTCTACGCCCGAGGGCGCGACTACCACAAGACGGTCAAGGCGCGGCTCAAGGCGCTCGGGCGCTTCATCGCCGAGACCTATCACGCCGAGGTCAAGGTCTTCGTCGACACCGCGCCGGTGATGGAGAAGCCCGCGGCCGCGCGCGCCGGGCTCGGCTGGCAGGGCAAGCACACCAATCTGGTCTCGCGCGACTTCGGCTCGTGGCTGTTTTTGGGCGAGGTATTCACCACGCTCGCGCTGCCGCCGGACGCGCCCGGCGCCGACCGCTGCGGGCGCTGCCGCGCCTGCCTCGACGTCTGTCCGACCGGGGCCTTCCCCGCGCCCTACCGGCTCGATGCGCGGCGCTGCATCTCGTACCTCACCATCGAGCACAAGGGCCATATCGCGCCCGCGTTCCGGGCCGCGATCGGCAACCGGATTTACGGCTGCGACGACTGCCTCGCGGTCTGCCCCTGGAACAAGTTCGCCCGCATGAGCCGCGAGGCCGACTTCCTGCCCCGGGCCGAGCTGACCGCGCCCCGGCTCGCCGACCTCGCCGCGCTCGACGAGGCCGCGTTCCGGCGGGTGTTCTCGGGCTCGCCGATCAAGCGGCTCGGGCGCGACCGCTTTCTGCGCAACGTGCTGATCGCGATCGGGAACGCGGGCGATGCGGCGCTTGCGCCCGTCGCCGAGACGCGCCTCGACGACCCCTCGCCGCTGGTCCGCGCGATGGCGGTCTGGGCGCTCTCGCGGCTGCTCGATGCCGACGCCTTCGCGCGGCTCCGCGCCGCCCGCGCGGCGACCGAGCCGGACCCGGCCGTGCGCGGCGAGTGGGAAGCCGCGCCTAATCCGGGTTGACGTCGAGGCGTTCGATGTTGGTCCGGGCGGCCCGCGCCGCCGGGGTCTTGGGCGCGAGGGCGATCACCTTGAGCCAGTCGGCCCGCGCGCCGGCGTCATCGCCCGAAAGACGGCGGACGATGCCGCGCTCGAGAAGCGCGACCGGGCTGTCGGGGGCGAGCGCGAGCGCCCGTTCGAGATCGGTCGCGGCGAGGTCGAGGACGCCGAGGTAGCGATACGCGCTCGCCCGGTAGGTGTAGATGTCGGCGCGCTTGGGCGCGAGGTCGGCGGCGGCGTTGAGGTCGTCGACTGCATCCCAGTAGCCGCCCTTGGCGGCGTAGGCGAGGGCGCGGTCGATCAAGAGCTCGACGTCGCCGGGCTTGGCCGCGACGGCGCGGTTGAACGAGGCGAGCGCCTTGTCGGGCCGGTCGGCCCGCAGCCAAGCCTGCCCCGCCTGGTCGAGCACCGCAGGCCTGAGCCGCGCGTTGCCCGGGTCGAGCGCATCGGCGAGCGCATCGAGCTCGGCCGCCGCGTCGGCGAACTTGCCCATGCGGATGAGCGCGATCGCCGCGCAGTGCCGCGCCGGCGCGCCGCCGCCCGAATCGCGCCATCGGACGGCCTCTTCGAGCGCGCCTTGGGCGTCGCTGTCGGCGCGCGCGATGCAGGCCTCGTAGCGCGCTTTTCCCGAAGGCGCAGGCGCGGCGCTTTGGCCGGCGGCGGTCATCGGCGCGAGCGCGAGCGCAAGCAGCGCCGCCCACGCCAACCCGGTCTTGCCCGGCCGCTCAGCCATGGCGCGCGAGCGCCGCGAGCGCATCGTCGAAGCGGTCGAGAAAGGCGTCGCAGACCGCCTCGTCGTGGGCGAGCGAGAGGTAGAGCTTGGTTCCCATCGGGTTGAGGAACACCCCGCGCGCGAACAACGCCAGCATCAGCGCCCGTCCCTTGGCGGCGTCGCCCGCCCGCGCGTCGCGATAGTCGCGCACCGGCCGGTCCGTGAAGACCACTTGGGCGAGCGGGCCGTCGCCGATGACTTGCGCGGTCTCGCCGCGCGCGGCGAGCAGACGGGCGAGGCCGTCGCGCAAGTAACGGCCGAGCGCATGGAGCCGCTCGTAAGTTCCGGGCCGCGAGAGCACCGAAAGCGCGGCCCGCGCCGCCGCGGTCGAGATCGGGTTGCCGCCGAGCGAAGACGCCATCCAAACGTAATCCGCGCGTCCCAGCCGGTCCTCGCGCAAGAGCGCCATCGCCTCCGCCCGGCCGCCGAAGGCCCCGATCGGATAGCCGCCGCCGAGCGCCTTGCCGTAGGCCACGAGATCGGGGACCACGCCGTAGTATTCCTGCGCGCCGCCGTAAGCGAGCCGGAAGCCGGTCACCACCTCGTCGAAGACGAGGAGAACCCCGTGATCGTCGCAGAGCGCGCGCAGGCCTTCGAGGAAGCCGGGCGCGGGCGGGGTGCAGCGCTGCAAGGGCTCGACGATCACGGCCGCGGTCTCGGAGGCGTAGCGCGCCAGGATCGCGGCCGTCGTCTCGAGGTCGTTGAAGGGCGCGACCAACACCTGTTCGCCCGCCGGCGGGTCGATCCCGGCGCTTGTCGGCTCGGGCTCGGGGAAAGGGCGCAGCCGGGTCGGAAACAGGCTGGTCACGCCGACCGCGTGGGCGCCGTGATAGGCCCCTTCGAACTTGAGGACGCGATGGCGCCCGGTGAGCGCGCGGGCGATGCGCAGGCAGTACATGGTCGCCTCCGTGCCCGAGGCGCAGAAGCGGACCTGCGCGCAGGCCGGGCTCAGGCGCAGGATCTCCTCGGCGAGCAGCAGGGCGTTCTCGTTCACATGGGCGAAGTTCGCGCCCAGCGGCGCCTGGCGGACGGCGGCCTCGACGACCTCGGGGCGCGCGTGTCCCACCAGCGCCGAGCCCCAGCCCATGGAGAAGTCGAGGAACTCGCGCCCCTCGCTGTCCCACAGCCGGCAGCCCTCGCCCCGGGCGATGACGATCGCGAGCGCGGGCGGCAGGTCGAACTCGCCGTTGGAGCCCGCGGGGAACGCCGCCTGCGCCCGGTCCCTCATCGATGCCATGCGATCCACCGCGGTTTTGCGAAGCGCCTCTGCAATGCGTAATGTGCCAGCTTGA
>CAZHDF010000264.1:0-3813 GCA_964531525.1 uncultured Alphaproteobacteria bacterium
CCTGTGCGTCGGCCAGACCTCGACCGAGCGCCGCCACGTCGAGGCCGCCTGGACCTTGATCCAACGGACCGCCCGCGCGCTCACGCCGAAAACATAGGTTTTTCAGTGCGGTTCGGCCCACCGTCGGAAATTTTTACACGCGCGCAACGCGGCGCGGCCGTCCGACCGAATCGCTCAATGTGCTGAAATATATGTGAAAATCAGGAGCTTCGGTCGGCCGATCCGAGGCCGATTTTGAAATTAACCTTATTTATCAAATGTTTCACTGTCGGAAAATTTTACAGTCGGACGTTTCCCGCAGGTGTCCCGAACCGCAAAATAGCCTTAATGGCTTGATTTAGAAGCAATAATCCATATTGGCATAGAATTTGCACAGACCTTCCCGAATTTGATTGGATGCGTCCCGGCGGCTCAAGGGTCAGGCGCCGTGGCGGTGAGTGGAAAGGGGGGACCATGCTCAAGGGAGTCATGCGACGCGCCGTCCTGGGCCTTGGCCTGGCGCTGGGGATGGTATTCGTTGGCGCGCCCGCCAAGGCGGTGCCGGTCGGTCTGGAACTACTGCTCCTGGTCGACGTTTCGGCAAGCGTCGACGCTGGCGAATACGCCCTGCAGAAGGCCGGCTATGTGAACGCCTTCAAGGATCCGACCATCCAGGCGAACATCGCGACCATCACGGGCGGCATCGCCGTCGCCTACGGCGAATGGGCTGGGTACAATCAGCAGAAAATGGTCGTGAACTGGACACACATCACCGATGCGGCGTCCGCGGACGCCTTCGCGACGACCCTCGGTAATAAGCCGAGGACCGCGGGCGGAAACAAGACCGCGCCCGGCAGCGCGATCAACGTGTTCGTACCTACGTTCAGTGGGAACGGCTACGAGGGGGCGCGGCTCGTGATCGACATTTCGGGAGATGGCCCTGCAAACCAAGGGGCTATCCCGTTTGATGCGGCGACCGCAGCCAAGAACGCGGGGATCACGGTCAATGGCCTGCCGATCCTGACGGATTTTGGGGCGGGCCTCGCCACGTGGTATCAAGACAACATCGTGACGCCCGGCGGGGGCTTCCTGCAGGTGGCGAGCGGTTTCGACACCTTCGCGGCGGCGGTCAAGACCAAGATCAGCCGCGAGATCAAGGTGGTGCCCGAGCCCGCGACGCTCGCGCTGTTCGGCATCGGCCTGGTCGGGCTGGGGATCGCGCGCCGACGTCGCCGCGCGACGGCCTGATCGCTCTTCGCGAATCGCGGGTGCCGCCCTCGGCGGCGGCACCCGCCTCTCTCTTCGCCGGGCTCTATCTCATCCACACGCGGCGACGGCACCTACGCGCTCGCTTGCACGTCGGCTCGACCTTGGCCGAGCACCGCCTTGTGGAGGCCGTCTGGACTCGGGTCCGGGAAACTGTCCGCTCACTCGCTCCGAAAGCTTTGGCTTTTCAGGGCGTTCCAGTTGATTTGGCGGAATCCTTTACACTTGAGCGATGGGTGTTTTCCCTTTGGGGGAGTCTCCCAATCTATTGAAATATATAAATAATTTTGAATTTTAATTCACCGGATTGAGGCTCGATCGGGAAGCGGCCTTGGTTATCAAGGGGCTTCACTGTCGGAAATTTTTACAGCTTCATGTTCCTTATGGCGACGCAGGCAGGCACCCTATTATGTAACAATTTGAAACAACACATTTAATTCATACTGGCACGCCACTTGCATGTAACGAAACGAGTTTTGTGGATACGCCTCGACGGCTCGTGAGTCGGGCGTCTTGGTGGTGATTGAGGAGAGGGTATCATGTTCAAGGGAATCATGCGGCGCGCCGTGCTCGGCCTCGGCTTGGTGCTGGGATTGATCTTCGTCGGCGCGCCCGCCAAGGCGGTTCCGGTTGGTTTGGAGCTGCTGCTCCTGGTCGACGTGTCGGGCAGCGTCAGTAACACGGAGTACAACCTACAGAAGACCGGCTACATCAACGCCTTCCAGGATGCGACCATTCAGGCGAATATCGCGACCATCACGGGCGGTATTGCCGTTTCCTATGCGGAATGGAGCGGTGCCGGTCAGCAAGCGCAACTCGTGGGCTGGACGCAGATCACCGATGCGGCGACGGCAAACGCCTTCGCGGCGGCCATCAGCGGCACGTCGCGGGCCTTCGGCGACCTGACGGCGCCCGGCAGCGCGATCAACTGGGGCGTGCCCTTGTTCAACAATAACGGCTTCGAGGGGGCGCGGCTGGTCATCGACGTCTCGGGCGATGGCGTTAAAAACGACGGGGCCGACACGTCGACCGCGGCGGCCAATGCCCTGGCGTCGGCCATTCGGGTCAATGGCCTGCCGATCGGCGGTACCTCCCTCCAGAATTGGTATCAGGCCAACATCGTGACGCCCGGCGGCGGTTTCCTCGTGGCGGCGAGCGGGTTCGCCGATTTCGAGAACGCGGTCAAGAGTAAGATCGGCCGCGAGATCAAGGGAGTTCCCGAGCCCGCGACGCTCGCGCTGTTCGGCATCGGCCTGGTCGGGCTGGGGATCGCGCGCCGCCGTCGCCGCGCGGCCTGATTGATCCTCTCGTTCTTCGAGCGAACCGGAACGGCGGTCCCTCGGGGCCGCCGTTTTTCTTTGGGGAGTGCCGCTCGATTTTCCGGCCTGTCGATTTTTCTTACACTCCGGCGCGGAACGCTTGAGAGTCAACCCTTTGCAATCGCGGTATTTTCTTCGAGCTTGCCCGGAATACCGCGGATCGGGGTGTCGGTGGGCTTTACAGGTTCGCCGGACGGCGATGAGGCGCGGCGCGCCCTTAATCGTAAAATTCGCGGTAACCATGTCGCGGGTCCGCGCTGGCACGGAATTTGCATGTTTCTGCATGACAGGAAAGTGCGTTCATCATGGGTGGGTATCGGGTCATGGAAACGAGACGCAAGTTTGGGCGGTTGGGGGCGATTTTGGCGGTCGCCGGGACGCTGGGCGCGATGCTGTTCGCCTCCGCCGCCCAGGCGGTCGTGATCGACTTCGCCGCGCTCGCCGCCGGAAACGAGGGCTCCTGGTCGTCGCGGACGGGCACGGGCGCGCTCGCCGGCGCGTCCTTCGTTCCCTTCGGCGCGACCCAGGCGCTCAAGATCGGGGGCATCCTGCTGGTCGCCGAGGGCGCGCCCGGGACGGGCGCCGACGGCTACCTCGACGACATCTACCGCCAACGGCCGGCGGGTCTCGGCGTCTGCCAGGGTTTGACGTCGGGCAACCAGTGCAATCCCTCGTCCGACGACAACGTCACCACGGGCGAGACGCTCAAGCTGTCGTTCTACGATCTGGCCAAGAACGCCATCGACGTGACCTTCGTCTCGGCCCTGTTCCGCGACGCGCTGCACGAACTGACGTTCCCGCCCGATAACAATCTCCCGGCCGCACTCGACATCACGGTCACCTCGGCGGCCGGGAGCGCGCAGCCGACCTTCTCGCAGGCCCTGCTCGGGTCCGTGGTTTTCACGCCCGCGCTGAAGGGGCACATGTTCGAGTTCGCCTACAACAACGCCGAGTTCTATCTCAACGCGGCCACGGTCGAGGTCCCCGAACCCGCGACGCTCGCGCTGTTCGGCCTCGGCCTGGTCGGACTGGGTATCGCGCGCCGGCGTCGCCGCGCGGCTTGATTCTTCGATTGAGGCGAACCGGAACGGCGGCCCTCCCGGGGTCGCCGTTTTTTTCGTTCGCTAAAACATGATGTGTTTAAGTCGGCACCGGCCCACTCCCCGCCCGGCCACCCCTATCCTACGATTCCGTGGGTGGCCGGGCGGGGGAGTGGGCCGGCGCCGATTCGATGCAAAAACATCACGCG
>CAZHDF010000265.1:0-2486 GCA_964531525.1 uncultured Alphaproteobacteria bacterium
TACGACATCCGCCGCGACGAGAACGGCGACGAATACACGCTCACCGACCGAAGCCCTTGAGGGCACCTCGCTGAGCGACCCGGCCGGCGGAGCCTCGTGCTTTGCCGGCCGGGGCCTTTCGCGCTGGCGCGAGAGCAAGAGAGGAGGCCGGAAAGGGGCGAAGCCCGGGCGGGACGAGAGAGAGCGGCCCGTTCGGGCGCCCGTTCCTTAGCTCTCGGAGACCCGCCATGCCGACCACCGTTGCCGCGCCCCACCAAGGGGCCGCGCTCCCCCTCCTTTCGCTCCAAGCCCCGGACAAGGTCTCGGGGCTTTTCCATGCCGGGACCATTCTCGCACGCCTCCTTGAAAGAGGCCGCGTCCTCGATGCCAAGCTCCTGCGCAGCTCCATGGAGCAGGCCTTCGGCGCCTCGGACGCCGAAGGCGCCTGGGTCTGGAAGGACGCCTACGAGGCCGCCGAGGTCGCCCAGGTCCTTTTCCTCCAGAAGTTCGGCCAGGCCATGGCTGCCCAGGCCCCCGCACCGGCTGACCTGCTCGCCATGCTGGCGCGCCTGGCCGCGCGCCTGCCGAGCCAGACCCGGCGCTCCGAGGAGTCCCAGCACCTCCAACAGTTCTCCACACCCATCACGCTGGGCGCCGTCGCCGCGCATGCCGCTCGGATCGCTCCCGGCGACCTCGTCCTGGAACCCTCGGCCGGCACCGGCCTGCTCGCTGTCTTCGCGCACATGGTCGGCGCCGCGCTGGCGCTCAACGAGACCGCCGACACTCGCGCCGGTCTTCTGGCGCGGCTCTACCGCGAGGTGCCCATCTCGCGCCACAACGCCGAGCACATCCACGACCATCTGCTGCCTGAACTGCGCCCGACCGTCGTGCTTATGAACCCGCCGTTCTCGGCTTCACCCGCGGTGACTGGGCGCTACCGCGCCGCCACGGTCAAGCACATCGGCTCGGCGCTCGCCCGTCTCGCCGACGGTGGCCGGCTGGTCGCAATCACCGGTAACGGCTTCTCGCCCGACAATCCCGCCTGGCGCGACAGCTTCCTGCGCTGGCACGAGAGGGCACGTGTGGTCTTCTCGGCCGGGCTCGCCGGCAAGGCCTATGCCCAGCATGGCACCACGGCCGAGACCCGGCTCACCGTCATCGACAAGCGGCCGGCAGACCAGCCGGGTGTGCTCCCGGTAACGCAGGGCATGGCGGAGAGTGTCGAGGCGCTTCTCGAGCTAGTCGAACGCCACGTCCCCGACCGGGCGTCGCTACCCGGTCCGACCGTTCGCATCAATGGCACCAAGGCCGCGGTCGCGGCTACGCCGCAGCGCCCCGCCGCCGTCCCCGTCAATGGATCGTCCGTGCCCGAGCGCACGTTACCGCTGCGCCGGCCCTCGCACAGGCTCGATGCCGCGAACGCGGTCGAGCTCGCCTATGAGCCCCGCGACTGGACACCGGCTGACAAATCTATCACCGAAGCGCTCTACGAAGCCTACGAGGTCCAGTCCGTCGTCATTCCTGGCGCCCAGGCCCATCCGACGAAGCTCGTCCAGTCCGCGGCCATGGCCTCGGTGGCACCGCCCAAGCCGGCCTACCGGCCCCATCTCCCTGAGCGTCTGGTGACCGAAGGCGTTCTCTCCGACGCTCAGCTCGAAAGCCTGATCTATGCCGGCGAGGCCCACGCGGGGTTCCTCACTGGCCACTACACGGTCGACAAGACCTTCGATGCGGTGAGCGCGGTCGAGCCGGAGACCGCAGGCGCTGTGCGCTTCCGGCGCGGCTGGTTCTTGGGTGACGGCACCGGGGCCGGCAAGGGCCGTCAGGTCGCCGGGATCATCCTCGACAACTGGCTCAAAGGCCGGCGCCGGGCACTCTGGATCTCCAAGTCCGACAAGCTGATCGAGGACGCCGTGCGCGACTGGACCGCGCTCGGCGGCGCCAAGAGCGACATCATCGCGCTATCAAGCTACCGCCAAGGCACCGCGATCCAGCTCGGCGACGCGATCCTCTTCACCACCTACGCGACGCTCCGCACCCAGGAACGCCAGGGCAAATGCTCGCGGGTCCAGCAGATCGTCAACTGGCTGGGTCGTGACTTCGACGGCGTCATCGTCTTCGACGAGGCCCATGCCATGGCCAACGCCGGCGGCGACAAGAGCGCTCGCGGCGAGAAGGCGCCCTCGCAGCAGGGCCGGGCGGGCCTGCGGCTGCAAAACGCGCTGGCCAACGCCCGCGTGGTCTACGTCTCCGCGACCGGCGCCACCACGGTCAACAACCTCGCCTATGCCTCGAGGCTTGGGCTCTGGGGCACCGGCGACTTCCCCTTCGCCTCGCGCGCCGAGTTCATCGCCGCCATGGAGGCCGGCGGTATCGCCGCGATGGAGGTGATCTCGCGTGATCTCAAGGCGCTCGGCCTCTACGCCTGCCGCGCGCTGTCATATGAGGGCGTCGTCTACGAGATCGTCGAGCACGACCTGACGCCCGAGCAGGTCGCGATCTACGAC
>CAZHDF010000265.1:2586-3803 GCA_964531525.1 uncultured Alphaproteobacteria bacterium
GTCGTGGTGCAGGTGGTCTCGACCGGCGAAGCGCTGCTCGACCGGAGGCTCGCCGAGATCCCGGCCGCCGAATGGTCCGACATCGCGGTCGACATCACGCCGCGCGAATACGTCCTCGACTACCTCGCCCATTCCTTCCCCACGCAACTCTTCGAGGTCTATTCCGACGAGGACGGCAACCTTATGTCGCGGCCCGTCTTCGACGCGGACGGCAACCCAGTCGTCTCGCGCGAGGCCATCGAGCGGCGCGACCGCCTGATCGAGCGCCTGGCTGCCCTGCCGCCGGTCCAGGCGGCGCTTGACCAGATTGTCTGGCATTTCGGGACGGAGCAGGTGGCAGAGGTCACCGGGCGGTCCAAGCGCGTCGTCCGCAAGACCGGCACCGGCGGCGACCGGCTCTCAGTCGAGAGCCGGCCGGCCTCGGCCAACTTCGCCGAGACGCAGGCCTTTATGGACGACGAGAAGCGCATCCTCGTCTTTTCCGATGCGGGCGGCACCGGTCGCAGCTACCACGCCGACCTCGGCGCCCGGAACCAGCGCCTGCGCATCCACTATCTCCTGGAGCCCGGCTGGAAGGCGGACACCGCGATCCAGGGGCTCGGGCGCTCCAACCGCACCAACCAGGCCCAGCCGCCCGTGTTCCGGCCCGTCGCCACTAACGTCAAGGGCGAGAAGCGGTTCCTCTCGACCATCGCGCGCCGTCTCGACACGCTCGGCGCCATCACCCGCGGCCAGCGCCAGACCGGGGGCCAGGGCCTGTTCCGCGCCGACGACAACTTGGAGAGCCCCTATGCCAAGGCGGCGCTGCGGCAGTTCTACCAGGCGCTCCACGCCGGCCGCATCGCCTGCTGCTCGCTCGCGACCTTCGCCGAGCATACGGGCTTGGAACTCACCGAC
This sequence comes from uncultured Alphaproteobacteria bacterium, assembly GCA_964531525.1. Lineage (GTDB taxonomy): Bacteria > Pseudomonadota > Alphaproteobacteria > JAAXGF01 > JAAXGF01 > CAYYWV01. The sequence goes on from CAZHDF010000265.1 coordinate 3,484, forward strand.
CAGGCCGGCAGCCTCAAGGAGAACCTGCCGCCGATCACACGCTTCCTCAACCGCATGCTGGCGCTGCGCATCGAACTGCAGAACGCGCTCTTCGAGGAGTTCGAAGCGCGGCTCGAGTCCCAGATCGACGGCGCCATCGCCTCCGGCACATACGACGTGGGGGTCGAGACGCTGATCGCCGAGAGCTTCGAGATCACGGAGCGGCGCACCGTCTATACCCATGCCGCCACCGGCGCCGAAACGCGCAGCTACCGCGTCCGGCGCAAGGACCGCAACCGGCCGCTCGGCCTGGACGAGGCTCACAAGCTCGCGCTCCGGCA
>CAZHDF010000266.1:0-3789 GCA_964531525.1 uncultured Alphaproteobacteria bacterium
GCATGGACCAGATCATCACGATTCGCAACGGCGAGGCGGCGACGCCCACCTTCTCGCGCGCGGAGATGACGCGGCGCTTGGATGCGCTTCGCGCCCATATGGAGGCGGCGGGGCTCGACGCGGCGCTGCTCACCTCGATCCACAACGTCAACTACTTCAGCGACTTCCTTTACTGCTCTTTCGGCCGGCCCTACGGCCTCGTGGTGACGGCGCGCGAGTCCACGACCATCAGCGCCAACATCGACGGCGGCCAGCCCTGGCGGCGGAGCTTCGGCGACAACCTGGTCTACACCGACTGGCAACGCGACAACTTCTACCGCGCGGCGCAGAAGCTCCTTGCGGGCGCGCGCCGCATCGGGATCGAGCGCGACCATCTCACGCTCGACGCCATGGCCAAGCTGCGCGACGCCCTCGACGGCGCCGCGTTCGTCGATATCGCGCCCGCGACCATGCGCATGCGCATGATCAAATCGGACGAAGAGATCGCGCTGATCCGCGCGGGCGCGGCGATCGCCGACATCGGCGGCGCGGCCTGCGTCGAGGCGATCGCCCCGGGCGCGCCCGAGCACGAGGTCGCGCTCGCCGCCACGAACGCGATGGTGCGCGAGATCGCGCGGCGTTTTCCGCACGCCGAGCTCCGCGACACCTGGACCTGGTTCCAGTCGGGCATTAACACCGACGGCGCCCACAACCCGGTGACGACGCGCACGCTCGCGCGCGGCGATATCCTGAGCCTCAACTGCTTTCCCATGATCGCGGGCTACTATACTGCGCTGGAACGAACTTTGTTCTGCGAAGAGGCGTCCGAACGCCATCTCGAGCTCTGGGAGATCAACTGCCAGGTCCACCGCCGGGGGCTCGAGCTGATCCGCCCCGGCGCGCGCTGTTGCGACATCGCCGCCGAGCTCAACGAGATCTACCGCGCCCACGGCCTCCTCCGCTACCGCACCTTCGGCTATGGGCATTCCTTCGGCGTGCTCTGCCACTACTACGGCCGCGAGGCGGGACTGGAGCTGCGCGAGGACATCGAGACCGTGCTCGAGCCCGGCATGGTCGTCTCGATGGAGCCGATGATCATGATCCCCGAGGGCGAGCCCGGCGCGGGCGGCTACCGCGAGCACGATATCCTGGTGGTGACCGAGGACGGGGCCGAGAACATCACCGGCTTCCCCTTCGGCCCCGAGCACAACATCATTCGCGCATGACCGGACGCCGCGGATTTTCGGGTCTCTTGCGCCGCGCGCTCGCCGCCCTGGCGGCGGTTCTCGGCCTCGCCCTGGGCGCGCCCGACGCCCGGGCCGCGCGCGAGACGCTGACGATCGGGATGACCCAGTTCCCCGACACCTTCAACCCGGTCATCAACGCGATGCTGGCCAAGTCCTATGTGCTCGCCATGACGCGGCGGCCTTTTGTCGTCTACGGGCCGGACTGGCGGCTTCAATGCATGCTCTGCACCGAGCTTCCGACGCTTGAGAACGGCCTGGTCCGGCGCGAGAAGCTCGCCGACGGGCGCGAGGGGCTCGCGGTCAGCATGACGATCCAACCCGGCGCGACATGGGGCGACGGCGCGCCCGTGACCACCCGCGACGTGGTCTTCGGCTGGAAGGTCGGCCGCCATCCGCTGACCGGAGTCGCCGACCGCGACGCCTATACGCGCATCCGCGCGATCGACGTCATCGACGACAAACGCTTCGTCGTCCACCTCGACGGCCTGTTCTACGACTACGCGCTGCGCGCCTCGATCCCGGTTTTGCCGGCGCATCTCGAACGCGCGGCCTTCGAAGACCCGCGCGAATATCGCCGCCGCACGCTTTACGATACCGACCCCACCAACCCGGGGCTCTACTTCGGCCCCTACCGCATCGCGAAGGTCGTGCCAGGCGCCTATGTGACGCTCGAGCCCAACCCGACCTGGTGGGGACAGCCGCCCCATTTCAAGCGCATCGTCGTGCGCGTGATCGAGAACACCGCCGCGCTCGAGGCCAATCTTCTCTCGGGCGCCATCGACTATGTGGCGGGCGAGCTCGGCTTCTCGATCGACCAAGCGCTGTCGTTCGAGCGCCGCCACCGCGACCGCTTCAATGTGATCTACAAGCCGGGGCTGATCTACGAGCACATCGATCTCAACCTCGACAACCCGATCCTCGCCGACCGCCGGGTGCGCCGGGCGCTGCTTTACGCGATCGACCGCGAGAAACTGGTCGCCAAGCTGTTCGGCGGCAAGCAGCCGGTCGCGCATTCGAACGTCAACCCCCTCGACCGGGTCTACTGGGACGGCGCGCCGCGCTACCCCTTCGACCCCGACCGGGCCGAGGCGCTGCTCGATGCGGCGGGCTGGCGGCGGACCGGCAAGGGCGTCCGCGCCAACGCCAAGGGCGAGCGGCTCTCGCTCCAGATCATGACCACCGCCGGCAACAAGACCCGCGAGCTCGTCGAGCAGGTGCTGCAAAGCGAGTGGCGGCGCGTCGGCGTCGAGGTCGCCATCAAGAACGAGCCCGCGCGCGTCTTCTTCGGCCAGACCCTGCCGCGGCGCGAGTTCCAGGCGATGGCCATGTACGCCTGGCTGTCGGCGCCCGAATCCGTGCCGCGTTCGACCCTGCATTCCAAGGCGATCCCGACCGAGGCCAACAACTGGTCGGGGCAGAACACGCCGGGCTTCGCCAACCCCGAGATGGACGCGCTGATCGAGAAGGCCGAGGTCACGCTCGATCCCGAGAAGCGCCTCGCCTACTGGCGCGAGATGCAGCGCATCTACGCCGAGGAGCTGCCGGTGCTGCCGCTCTACTTCCGGGCGACGCCCTTCGTGCTGCCGAAGTGGCTCACGGGCGTCACGCCCACGGGACACCTCGGCCCAACCACGCTCTGGATCGAGTTCTGGGGCGTGAAGGCGTGAACGGCGGCGCGCGCATCCGGCATCAAAGCGCCGATGCGGCCCGCCCCCGGCGACGCTTCTTCGCCGGAGCTGTCGGAAATTTTTACAACCTTCGCAATGCGATACGAATTGAGAAATCCTGCGCAAGGATTTGTTATATTTATATTTTTCCATCGCCCCGCCGCTCGGAGACAGGCTTTCAAGGGGCGATAAGGCGTCGGAATTCTTTACAGTTTTAGGGTTTGGAGAAACGGCCGCAAGTCCCGTTAATCATTAAATCTTTTTGCCTTCTAGCGGTTGTTTTCCGTGGCACGAAACTTGCGTCGCCCCGGGCAACGAGAAAACCAGTATAGCGGAGGACATCAGGCGCAGCCATGGACAGCAATCCCGACACCTATCGCGCCGCTTACATCCTGATCGAAGAACACGGGGACGAGGCGGTCTATCACGCGATCATGCACGCCGACGCCATGCTGTTCAAAGGCGACCTCGAAGGTCGAGCGGCTTGGCTGCGCGTGGTCAAGGCGGTCAACGAGCTGCTCGACGAGCAGCCCGGAGAGAACGACGTCCTCCACTGAGGGCGTTTAAGGCCTAAAGCGGCTCCTCGTCGTCGTCGAGCGACAACAGGCTTGCGTTGCCGCCGGCGGCGGTGGTGTCCACCGTATAGCTGCGCTCGGTCGCGAAGCGGTGGAGATAGCGCGGCCCGCCCGCCTTCGGCCCGGTGCCAGAAAGCCCCTCGCCGCCGAAGGGCTGCACGCCGACCACCGCGCCGATCATGTTGCGGTTGACATAGATGTTGCCCGCCCGAACCCGCGCGGCGATGGTCTCGGCGGTGGCGTCGATCCGGCTGTGGATGCCGAGCGTGAGCCCATAGCCGGTGGCGTTGATCGCCTCGATCACCCGGTCGAGATCGCCCG
>CAZHDF010000267.1:0-3768 GCA_964531525.1 uncultured Alphaproteobacteria bacterium
AGCTCGTCGATCTCCTCGTCCTTCGAGGTCAGGAAGATCACCGGCATGTCGCTTTGCCGGCGCAGGCGCGTCAGCAGCTCGAAGCCGTCCATGCGCGGCATCTTGATGTCGAGCACGGCGAGATCGACCGGCCGCGCGCGCAGGGCGCGCAACGCCTCGTCGCCGTCGGCGAAGGTCTTGACATGAAACCCTTCCGCCTCGAGCGCCATCGACACCGAGGTAAGAATGTTGCGGTCGTCGTCGACCAGCGCAATCGTCCGCTTCACGGGGCGAAGTCTACGCCGAACGCGGGCGTTTTGCCACGGTTCCCGCGCTCCCGAGCGCCGCCGGCGTCACGCGAGCGGCGCCGCCCGGCGCACCGCGACGCGAAACCGGAGCGTGAGCGCGACCGCCGCCACCGCGCAGCCGAGGCCGATCGCGATCATCAGCGCCGCCGTGCCGCCGCCGCGCGCAACCCCCAGCCAATGGCCGAGCGGCACCATCACCAGCCAGAAGGCGAGGAAGTAAAGCGCCGCCGGCACCCAGACGTCGGCGAGCCCGCGCAGCGCCCCCATGAGCACCCCCTGAGCGCCGTCGACCAAGACCACGAAGGCGGCGATGGTCAGCGTTTGGACGGTGATGCCCACCACCTCGACATCGGCCGTGTAGATCCGCGCGATCGCCTCGGGCAGGGTGAAGAACAAAACTCCGAACAGCCCGACCGAGACCACCGCCAGCGCCACCGCGACCCAACCCGCCCGGCGCGCGTTCGCCACGTCGCCGCGCCCGGCGGCATTGCCGACCCGCACGCTCGCCGCGGTCGCGAAGCCGATCGCGGCCATGAAGACCAGCGCCAGCATGTTCATCGAAATCTGGTAGGCGGCGATATGCACCGGGCCGAGCAGGCCCGCGAACAGGGTCATGGTCGCGAACGCGCTGCTTTCGAGCCCGGTGCCCAACCCCATGGGCAGGCCGATGCGCCGCAGCCGACGGCCGAGCACGCGCAGGTCGCCGGTCGCGCGACCAATCCCGTAGCGGGCCCGGTCGAGGCGCGTCAGCACATAGCCGACGAGCGCCGCCAGCGTGAACCAGCGCACGATCGTCGTGGCGAGCGCCGCGCCCTCGGCGCCCATCGCCGGGAACCCGCCGTTGCCGTAGATGAGCAGCCAGTTGAGCCCGACGTTCAAAAGATTGGCGATCGCCATCACGACCATCGAGGGAATTGGCCGGTTGATGCCCTCGAGAAAAAACGTCGTCGCGGTATAGCCCAGCACCGCCGGCATTCCCCAGCCGAACATCGCGATCACTCGGCCGCCACCGGCGGTGAGATCGGGCGCCTGGCCGACGAGCGCGAGGAACGGCGCGCCGAGCTGACTCAAGAGCCCGAAGCCGACGCCGATCACCGCCGCATGAACGAGCGCGACCCGCCAGACCGCGCCGCAGGCCGCGCTATCGCCGGCGCCGTCGGCCTGGGCGACGAGCACCACGGTGCCCATCAAAAGCCCGATGCCGATCAGCAGCATGGGCACCTGGGGCGCCATGGCGAGACCGAGATAGGCGAGCTCGACCGCGCCGGCATGCCCGGTCATCGCGGTATCGACCGCGACCAGGATGAGAATGCCCGCGCGCGCGCCGACCACCGGCAGCGCGAGCCGCAGCGTGCGCCGGACGTGATCGCCGAGAGAGCCGGCGGGGACGCGGGCGAAGAAGGACGGGTCGGTCATGGTCGCGGACCGTACACCACGCAAGCATGGCTTCCCAGCCGCTTCGCCCGCCCTTCTCCGCCAAAAAAACGGGACGCCGAAGCGCCCCGTGGCAAAAGTTTCGACCGGTGGGGCCGGTCAGGCTTCGAGCCCCAGTTCCTCGCCGAAGACGAAGCCGAAGGGGTGCGGGCGATAGCCCTTGACCCGCTTGTCGAACGCGGCGATCACGTCGGTCCAGACCGGCTGGGCGATCGGTCCGCGCTCCTGCATGATCTTCTCGATCTTGGCCATGATCTTGCGGCGTTCCTCGACGTCGAGGGTGCCCTCGGCCTGGGTCAGCAGGCTGTCGAACTCCTTGTCGGCGAAGCCGGTCGGATTCCAGGGCACGCCCGAGCGGAAGCCGAGCGCCAACACCATGGTGCCGAGCGGCCGGTGACCCCAGGCGACGAAGGCGAACTTCTCCTTGTCCCAGATCTCCCAGAACTGGGCCGAGGGCAGCACCCGGATCTTGGCCCGGATATTGGCCTCCTTCCACTGCTCGACCAGGTTCTGGACCGCGAGAAGCTCCCAGGCCGGGTCCTTCTTGCAGAAGAACTCGAGATCGACGCCGTTGGGATAGCCCGCATCCGCCAGAAGCTGCCGGGCCTTGGCGGGGTCGCGCTTCATCTCGGGCAGCTTGGCGTACTCGGGATGGATCGGGGCGACGAAATGGTGCTCGCCCTTGAGGCCGTAGCCGCGCACCGCGACCTGGACCACCTTGGAGGCGTCCATGCCGTAACGCAGCGCCCGACCGACCCGCGGGTCGTCGAACGGCTTCTTGTCGATCATGAGCTGGACCACGGCCGTGCCCGCCGTATGGCTCTTGAGCACCTGGACGTGGGGCAGCTTCTCGACCGCGGCGAGGCCGATGGTGTCGATCGAGGGCACGCCGTGGATCTGCCGCGAGGCGAGCGAGGCGAGCTTGGCCGACGGGTCGTCGCCGAGATCGACGAACTCGAGCACGTCGATATACGGGCCATCGCCGTAATAGTCCTTGCGCGCCTTGAGCACCGCCTTGCGGCCGACCTCGGCGCTCACCAGCTCGAACGGGCCGGTGCCGTTGGATCCGGCGCCGAAGACGCCGCCTTCCTCGGGGTCGATCATGGCGTTGGTATAGTGGAACAGATGCTCGGGGATCGCGACCTGCGGCACCTTGAGGTTGAGGCGCACGGTGTAGTCGTCGACCTTCTCGATCGCGTTGGCATCCCAGATCTTGAGGGACTTGGTGCCGTCCTCCTTGGTGGTCTCGGTGAGCATGTACTCCTTCATGAGACCGATCGAGGACGAGCCCGTCTCGGGATCGAGGATGTGGTTGAAGTTCCACAGCACGTCGTCGGCGGTGAAAGGCCGGCCGTTGTGCCAGTTGATCTTGCGTAGCCGGAACGTCCAGGTGCGAAGATCGTCGCTCGCCTCCCAGCTCTCGCAGAGCAGCGGCCGGGTGATGTTGTCCTGGCCGGTGCGCGTGAGCTGCTGGACCACATGGGTCGCGATGACCGCCGGCGAGCCCCAGTTGTAGGCGTGCGGCGTCTTGAGCTCCTGCACCCGTTCGGAGACCCGGATGGTGCCGCCCTTCGGCATCGCCGCGGCGCTCGCGCGGGAAACGAAGCTCTCGCCCGTCACCTTGCCGACGAAGGCGTAGGCCGCGCCCGCCGACATGCCGAGCAGGGTCGCGTAGCGGAGAAACTCGCGCCGCTCGATCCTGCCCTCGACGAATGCTTCCTTGAGTTTCGGAATATGTGCGTGTTCTCGGTGGTCGTTCATGGATCTGTCTCCCATAGCCATACCCGCGGCGGCGACCCGTTCGTTGTGTTGTAATGGTCCGTTTTCTTGCCCTGTCGCCTGACCATCCGCGGCGCGGCCACTCCCCCCCGACGTCGCGATTGCGGCGTCTTCGTCGGCGCGCGCCGGTTTCCCGATCCCGCCATCCACGGTTCGAAAAAAGTGTACCCGTGGAACCGTTCGAATCCCAGCGGCGAATCCGAGGCGGCTAATGCGTGATGTGTTTAAGTCGGCACCGGCCCACTCCCCCGCCCGGCCACCCACGGGA
>CAZHDF010000268.1:0-3685 GCA_964531525.1 uncultured Alphaproteobacteria bacterium
GGGCGCGGCCAAGGACGGCCAGGGCGCGTAAAGTCCGTCCGCGTGGGCTGACGTTAGCCCGTACGGGCACGTTCGCGCACGCAAGGGCTCGGTTGAATCGCTTCCGGCTCCCGCCTATATAGGAAAGGCGTGCATCCACAATCGGTGACACGGAGGGGAGCCATGGCTTTCGGCACGGACGGACGAGTGACCGCGACGCGGACCGTAGATCGCGCTGCGATCGACGAGGGCCTGCGCGCGTATATGTTGCGTGTATACAACTATATGGCGTCGGGGCTTGCCCTTACCGGCATCGTCGCCCTCGGGGTCGCGAGCACGCCCGCGCTGCTCGAGGCGATCTACGGCACGCCGCTTCTCTGGGTGGTGATGTTCTCGCCGTTGATCGTCGTGTTCTTCCTGAGCGCGCGGGTCAACCGCATGAGCCTCGGCGCGGTCCAGGCGACGTTTTGGACCTTCGCCGTGCTGATGGGGCTGTCGCTCGCCTATATCTTCCTGATCTATACCGGGGCGAGCATCGCGCGGGTGTTCTTCATCACCGCCGGCACCTTCGGCGCCATGAGCCTCTACGGCTACACCACCAAGCGCGATCTGACGGGCTGGGGGTCGTTCCTGTTCATGGGGCTGATCGGCATCATCATCGCCTCGATCGTCAACATCTTCCTCGCCTCGCCGGCGCTCTACTTCGCGGTTTCGGTGATCGGCGTGCTGATCTTCGTCGGGCTCACGGCCTACGACACCCAGAAGATCAAGGAGATGTACGTCGAGGCCGATTCGGCGGCGGTCTCCGGCAAGAAGGCGATCATGGGCGCGCTGCGCCTCTACCTCGACTTCATCAACCTGTTCCTCATGTTGCTGCGGTTGTTCGGCAACCGCAACTGAGGCGGTACTGGCCTCGATCGTGGGAGCGCCCGGCGGGTTCGCCGGGCGTTTTCCTTTTCTTGACCTCTCGAGGCGAGACTTTCCCCACGAACCGAACCCGCTATGATGCGCGGCCCGCGCGTATTCTCGCGGTACCCTCGGCGCGGCGCGAAACGACGGAGAGGCGATGCCCTCGCTCTATCGGTACATGGCCTTCGTTGTCGCCGGCTACGCGACCGTCACGGGCGCGATGTTCCTGGGTCAGCGGCGGCTGATGTACCACCCGGGCCCGCCGCCGCCGCCGCCGGCCGAGGTCGGCCTTCCCGAGATGGCGCCGGTCACGCTCGAGACCACCGACGGGCTCGCGCTTCTCGCCTGGCATGCGCCGGCGCGCGCCGGACGCGCCACGGTGGTGGTCTTTCACGGCAACGCCGGCAACCTCGCCCACCGCGCGCCCAAGGCGCGGGCGCTGATCGACGCGGGCTACGGCGTGCTTCTCGTCGCCTGGCGCGGCTTCGGCGGCAACCCCGGCGCGCCGAGCGAGGACGGGCTTTACGAGGACGGTCGCGCGGCGTTTCGCTTTCTCGCCGGGCGGGGGGTCGCGCCCGCGCGGATCGTCGTCTACGGCGAATCGCTCGGCAGCGGCGTCGCCGTGCAGATGGCGACCGAGTACGGGATCGCGGCCATCATTCTCGAGGCGCCGTTCACCTCGATCGTCGACGTCGCCGCGCGCCATTACTGGTACATGCCGGCGCGCTGGCTGCTGCTCGACCGCTTCGATTCGGAGGCCAAGATCGGCGCCGTCGCCGCGCCGATCCTGGTGCTGCACGGCCTGCGCGACGCGGTCGTGCCCGCCGATCTCGGCCGCGCCCTGTTCGCCGCCGCGCCCGAGCCCAAGGTCGAGCGCCTGTTCGAAGACGGCGGCCATTCCGACCTCTACGAGCACGGCGCGGGCGAGGCGGTGGTTGCCTTCCTCGCCGACGCGGTACCGTGAGCGGGGCGCCACACCAACTTCCCGATCTCGCCGCTCCGCGTCTTCGCCTCCGCCCCCCGCGCGCGGACGATCTCGCCGCGATTGTCGCGCTGCTGACCGACGCCGCCGTGATGCGCCATATCGGCGGCGGCGTCCGCGCGGCGGGCGCGGCGCGGGGCGAGGCCCGGCGCTTCATCGCCCGGCGCTGGTCCGACGATCCCGGTGCGGTTCCCGGTCTCGGCGTCTGGGCGGTCGAGGGGCGCGGCGACGGCGCGTTCCACGGCTGGGCCGGGCTCATCCCCCTCGACCTCGACGAAGGGCGCGAGGTCCAGCTCGCCTACCGCCTCGCGCGCGCGTCCTGGGGCCGGGGCCTCGCGACCGAGGCGGGCCGCGCCCTGGTCGCCCACGGCTTCGGCCCCCTGGCGCTCCCCCGCATCGCCGCCGTCACCGCCCCCGAGAACCGCGCTTCGCAACGCGTCCTCGAAAAGCTCGCCTTCTCCTTCGCGGGCCCCCGCCGCGCTTACGGCATCGACGGGTGTTTGTATTATGTGTTGGAGCGGGAGGGAGCGGGGCCCTAAGCCCTCTACCCCTTCACCCGCTCCATCTTCGGGTCGTAGAGCGGGCCGAGGTGCAGGGTGCAGGGGACGCGCTCGGTCGCGACTTCGAGCTCGTAAGCGCCGGCCTCGAGGTCCTCCGGGCTTACGCCCGCCTCGTCGCGGACGTAGCCGTAGCCGATGTTCTTGGCGACCGTGTAGCCCCAGCCGCCGCTTGTCAGCCAGCCGACGCGCGCGCCGTTGCGGTAGATGGTCTCGCGCCCCAAGAGCACCACGTCGGGATCGTCGACGGTGAAACAGGCGAAGCGCTTGGTCAGCGGCCGCGCGGCCTGATCGATGAGCGCCTCGCGGCCCTTGAAGGGGATGTTCTTCTTGAGCTTGACCGCCCAGCCGAGCCCGGCTTCGAGCGGCGTGAAGTCGGGGCCGATGTCGGAGCCCCAGGCGCGGTAGCCCTTCTCGAGGCGCAGGCTCTCGATCGCCCGGTAGCCCGCGTTGGCGATGCCGTGCGCCGCGCCGGCCTCCATCAGCGCGTCATAGACCGCGAGCGCGCCCGCAATCGGCATGTGCAGCTCCCAGCCGAGCTCGCCCACATAGGTGATGCGGAGCGCGTACGCCCGCACGCCCGCGATCTCGATCTCGCGCAGGCTCGCGAAGGGGAAGGCCTCGTTCGAGAGGTCCGCCCCGGTCACCGCGCCGAGCACGTCGCGCGCGCGCGGTCCCATGAGCGAGAGCGTCGCGTAATCCTCGGTCACGTCGTCGATCCGGGCCTCGGCGCCCGCCGGCATGTTGGCCGCGATCCAGGCGAAATCATGGGTGCGAAAGCCGGTGCCGGTGACGATGTAGAAGCGGTCCTGGGCGAGACGCGCCACCGTGAGGTCGCATTCGATCCCGCCGCGTTCGTTGAGCATCTGGGTGTAGGTGAGGCGGCCCTGGGGCTTGGTCACGTCGCCCGCGCAGGTCCAGGAGAGCGCCGCCTCGGCCCCCGGGCCGGTGACCATGAACTTGGCGAAGGAGGACTGGTCGAACAGCGCCACGGCCTCGCGGGTCGCGCGGTGCTCGGCGCCGACCGCGTCGAACCAGTTCTGGCGGCCGAAGGAATATTCGTCGCGCGGCTCCAGGCCGGCGGGCGCGAACCAATTGGGGCGCTCCCAGCCGAGCTTCGAGCCGAAGCAGGCGCCCTGGTCGCGCAGGCGCTCGTAAAGCGGCGAGACCTGGCGCGGGCGGCCCGAGAGGTGCTCCTCGTGCGGCCAGGCGATGGTGTAGTGCTTGCCGTAGAGCTCGAGCGTGCGCGCGCGCACCC
>CAZHDF010000269.1:0-3654 GCA_964531525.1 uncultured Alphaproteobacteria bacterium
CCGTGGGTGGCCGGGCGGGGGAGTGGGCCGGTGCCGATTCGATGCAAAAACATCAGGCCCTAGAACGGCGCTATCCTACCTGGGCCGCGTACGTTTCCCCGGGTTCATCTCCGCGCCTTTCCCGCGCACCCGCCCTTTACGCGCCCTTTCAGGCGATGATGTCGGGCAGGATTTCGTTTTCCAGGCAGACGATTTCGTCCTTGAGACGGAGCTTGCGTTTCTTGAGGCGTTGAAGCTCGATCTGATCGCAGGCCGAGGTGACGGTCATCCCGGCGATTCGGTCGTCGAGTTCGCGGTGCTCCGCGCGCAATTGGTCGAGTCTCTGCCGGCGCTCGTCCAGTTCGGTCATGGTTTCGCGAGGTTGCCGGAAGGCTTGCGCCCATATTAACAGAGCGGCGGCGCGCGCGATAGCCGCGCGAGAAGGAGCGAACGATGGGCGATCGCGACGATGCGGACTTTCCCGATTGCGCGTTCTGGGATTTTTCGGTCGCGGTCTATGCTCGCGAGCGGGTCGCGGACGCTTGCCTCGCGTTGCAGGACCGCGACGGCGCGCGGGTCAATCTCCTGTTGCTGTGCTGCTGGGCGGCGGCGAGCGGGCGCGGGGCGCTCGACGACGCGGCGCTGGCGCGCGCCATGGCGGCGACCGAGGCCTGGCACGGCGGCGTGGTCGCGCGCCTGCGCGCCGCGCGCCGGGCGGTTCGCGAGGCGGGCGAAAACGCGCCGCGCGCGACGGTCGAGGCGCTCCGCCGCCGGCTTCTGGCGGTCGAGCTCGACGGCGAGCGGATCGAGCAATCGATGCTCGCGGCGACGCTTACGGCGCTCCCCGACCCGGCGCGCGGCGCGCAAGCGCGGTTCGACGACGCTGCGATCGCGCTCGGGCGCTACTGCGCGCGCGTCGGGATCGCGCTCGACCGCCGCGCGCGGGACGATCTCGCGGCGCTGCTCGCCGGCGTCTTTCCCGAGCTTCCGGAAGCCGAGATCGCGGCGCGGTGCCGATTTACTTCGGCGTAGGCGCGCCCGGGCCCTTGCGCGCGGCCTTGCGGCGTTGCTTGGGCGGGGTCTCGCCCCAGCGGCGCACCGTGCCCGCGTCGATGTCGAACAGGTCGAGCACGCGGCCCAGCGTATGGTCGACCATCTCGGCGATCGAGGCCGGGCGGGCGTAGAAGGCGGGGACCGGCGGGGCGATCACCGCGCCCATTTCGGCGAGCGCCGCGAGGTTGCGCAGGTGTCCCGCGTGCAGCGGCGTCTCGCGCAGCATGAGTACCAGGCGGCGGCGCTCCTTCAGCATCACGTCGGCGGCGCGGGTGAGCAGCGTCGTCGTCATGCCGCCCGCGATTTCGGACATCGAGCGGATCGAGCAGGGCGCGATCACCATGCCGTGGGCGCGGAACGATCCGCTCGCCGGCCCGGCGCCGAGATCGCCGACCGCGTGAACCACGTCGGCGAGCGCGCGCACCTCGGCCGGCTTGAGGTCGGTCTCGTAGGCGAGCGTCATCTCGGCGGCCCGCGACATGACGAGATGGGTCTCGACCGGCAGCGGGCGCAGGATCTCCAGAAGACGCACTCCGTAGATCACGCCCGAGGCGCCGCTGATCCCGATTATGAGCCGCATGGACTGGTCATCGCGTCACGCTCGTGTCATACTGAGATCCGGGCGCGGCCCCGAGGCACGGGGCCGTTTGGTAAGGATCACTACAAAGCTTTCGGGAGCCGGACACAAGGGAAAACCGCTTACATTGAACGGGGATAGACAAGATGGAATGTGAAGCTCGTATCGACGCTTTAACCAGCAAACACCACGAGCTTGAAGAGGCAATCGAAGACGAAACGCAACGCCCGTTGCCCAATAGCCTCCGTCTTCTCCAACTGAAACGCGAAAAACTCCGAATAAAGGAAGAGATTACCCGCTTGCAGCACCACTAGGGTCGCGTCAGGCAGGTTTTTCCACGCGCGCCGCCCGCGCGGCGCGCTCAGCCGTGCGTTTGTCCCGCGCGATCACGGCGCGGGGAATGGGGCCTTCGTTCCCGCGCGCGCCGGAACGCGCGTCGACGTGTCCCCCGACAACTCCCCGGTTCCGACGAGGTCTACTTGACGATCCGCGCGATCGTGTCGGTCGTGCTGTGGCCCGGCGCGAGCTTGGCGAGCACGACGCGCCCGCCCCAGGATTCGACCAGATCGCCGCCCACCACCTGGTCGCGGCTATAGTCCGCGCCCTTGACGAGCACGTCGGGGCGCAGCGCCTCGATCAAGGCGACCGGCGTGTCGTCCTCGAACACCACCACCAGATCGACCGTCGCCAGCGAGGCGAGCACTTGACCGCGCGCGGTCTCGCCCTGGACCGGTCGGCCCGGCCCCTTGAGCCGCGCGACCGAGGCGTCGCTGTTGAGCCCCACCACCAGCCGGTCGCAACTCGCGCGCGCTTGGGCGAGCAGCGAGACATGGCCCGGGTGCAAGAGGTCGAAGCAGCCGTTGGTGAAGCCGATGCGCGCGCCCTCGCCGCGCCAGCGCTCGACGCGCTCGACGGCGCCCGCGGGGGTCGCGATCTTGGCCTCGATCGCCGACCACTCGTCGGCGTGGACCGAATGTAGAAGCTCGTCGGCGTAGGCCACGGCGGTGCCCAGCTTGGCGACCACGATGCCGGCGGCGTGGTTGGCGAGCCGCGCGGCCTCGACCAGCGACGCGCCGCGCGCCATGGCCGCGGCCAGCGTCGCGATCACCGTGTCGCCCGCGCCCGAGACGTCGAACACCTCGCGCGCCTCGGCGCCGAGATGAACAGCCTCGCCGTCGCGCGAGACCACCGACATGCCGTCGCCGCCCCGGGTGACGATTACCGCGTCGACCTCGCAGCGCTCGGCGAGTTGGGCGGCGGCGGCGGCGATGGCGTCGTCGTCCTCGGCCGCCATGCCGGTCGCGGCGACGAGTTCGCGGTGATTCGGCGTCAGCACATGAGCGCCCCGGTAGCGGGCGAAGTCGCCACCCTTGGGGTCGACGATAACGGTCTTGCCCGCTTCGCGCGCCGCCGCGATCGCCGCCGCGATCACTCGGTCGGTGAGCACGCCCTTGGCGTAGTCCGACAGCACCATCACGTCGCAGCCGTCGAGCGCGTCGGCGCACAGGCGCTCGAGCGTTTCCGAGGTGGTTTCGGTGACCGGGCGCGTGGTCTCGCTATCGGCGCGCAGAAGTTGCTGGCCGTCGGCGATGTAGCGTGTCTTGACGGTCGAGGGGCGGTCGCGTTCGACCAGGAGGTAGGGCTCGATGCGGTCGTTCTCGCCGACCATCTCGGTGAGCGCCCGGCCGACCGCGTCGTCGCCGACCACCGCGACGAAGGCGCCCGACGCGCCGAGCGCCGTCAGGTTGCGCATCACGTTTCCCGCGCCGCCCAGCATCGCCGCCTCGCGCTCGATATGAAAGACGGGGATCGGCGCCTCGGGCGAAATCCGGCTGACCGCGCCATAGACGAAGCGGTCGAGCATGAGGTCCCCGATGCACAGGACGCGCCCCAGGGCGAGGTCGGCGATCCGGGCGGCGATCGGCAGGGGCTCGGTCATGGGGCGGCTCGGCGGTTGGTGACGCGCGGACGGGAAAGGTTCTACAGCCTTCGGGCGCGTTCGCGCAGCACGAATTTCTGGATCTTGCCGGTCGAGGTCTTGGGAA
>CAZHDF010000270.1:0-2330 GCA_964531525.1 uncultured Alphaproteobacteria bacterium
TCGACCGCTGCCTGCGCGATCTCGGCCTGCGCGCGGCCGCCGAATAGGGCGCGGCATGGAGCGCCGGGCGGCGGCGCTTCGCCACCGGTTCGAGCGGTGGTTCCGCCGGGTCCGGCGCCATCCCAACCCCTGGGTGCGGCGCGGGGCGGGCGTCTTGCTCGCGGTCGGCGGGGTTCTCGGCTTCCTGCCGGTGCTCGGCTTCTGGATGCTGCCGCTGGGGCTGATCCTGCTTTCAGACGACATCCCCTGGCTGCGCCGGAAGCGTCGCCAAGCGCAGGTTCGGATCAGCCGCTGGTGGCGGGCGCGGGAAGAATCCGGGCGCTGAAGGCGCGCGCGAGGCGGTCGACGTCGGGCCCCAGCGGCCGCGAGGCGGTGACCGGAGGGAAACGCTCGCGCACCGTTTCGAGCAGGGGGGCGAGCGCCGGCGGCGCGTCGCGCCCGGTCACGAACAGCGCTTGCGAGGCGATCGCGGCGAGGATCGCGAGCGCGGCGTCGAGCGCCTCGCCGACCGCGACCGCCTTGGTCCAGGCGAAGATGCAGGGCGAGGCGACGTCGTTCTGGCCGAACCCGCCGGCCGCGCCCGCGGGCAGGAAGGTGCGCGAGGCCGCGTCGCGCGCCGCCTCGACGATCCCCGTCTGCGCCATGCCGAGGCAGCCGATATAGCCGTCGCCCGCGCGCAGCTCGTCCGCAAGACCCGAGATGCGCGGCTCGATCAGCGCCGTGCCCTGGCGCTCGGCGAGCAGGCAGAGATCGGCCCAGACCCCCGCCAGCCCGTCGAGCGCCGGCGTGCTTTGCGCGTTCTGATAGCCGCCGTTCGACAGCACCCGCCCCAAGGGGTGGTCGGCGTCGGGGGCGATATAGACCGGATTGTCGGTGACGCTCGCGAGCGAGACGGACGCCGCGCGCTCGGCCTCGGCCAGCGCGCGATGGGCCTGGCCGAGAACGCGCGGCAGGATGCGGTAGCTCACCGGCGCCTGATGGGGGCGGCGCGCGGGCGTGCCGCCCTCGAGGCGGGCGCGAATGCCGGCGAGCGCCCAGGCCTCGTGGTCGTCGCCCCAGAGCGCGTCCAGCGCCGCGTCATAGGCGTCCATGGGCGCGGCGAAGGCTTCCGCCGCGAGCGCGAAGACGTTGAGCGCGAGCGCGATCCGCCGCGCCGCCGCCAGCGCCTGATCGCCGATCAGCGCCGCGCCGACCGGCGAGCCGTTGATCAGCGCCATGCAATCCTTGGGCCCCAGCGCCATGCGTTCGGCGAGCGGGCCGAACAGATGCGAAAGCGGCAGGATCTCGCCCGCGCCGCCGTTGCCCCCGAGCGGCACCCGGGGCAGCGGTCCTCGGTCGAGCATCGCCGCGACCGCCTCGGCGATCGCGGGCGAGATCGCGGCGTGGCCGCCGAGATAATTGGCGAGCCGCGCGAGCACGATCGCGCGCGCCACGCGCTCGGGCGCGGCCTCGCCGAAGGAGACCGCCGCCGGCCAAGGCGGTCGCCGCGCCTGGCGGTCGCGCTCCTCGGGCGAGAGCCGCTTGCCGACCGTGTGCCCGGGGCCCGTGGTGACGCCGTAGATGACGAGGTCCGGGTCGCTCTCGACCAGGGCGAGGAAATCGCGCCGGCTTTCGGCCATGCGCGCCCGGGCCGCCTCGGCGAGCGCCACGCCCTCGCCCTCCCAGGCGACGCGGCGCAGCGCATCGAGCGTGATATCGGCGCGGGTCTCCAGTACCACCGTCATCGCGATCCTCCCTTTCTTCGCGTTATTGCTTTATTGCTTGGACGGCAGCATGGCGCGCCGCGTCCGGTGTCACAAGCGGCGTCGGCGCAACGAGGGGCGGGGAGACCGCCCGCGTGGCGGGGTTCGCGCCCCGGTCGCGCGCCGCGCGATCGGAAACGGGAGAGGCGAGCATGAAGCGCGCGACCACCGAGCCCTGGATGACGCCCGCCGACTACGGCCGGAGCCTGCGCGGCTTCGGCGTCAACCTGCTGGTCCGCGACGTGGCGGCGGCGCTCCGCTTCCAGCGCGAGGTTTTGGGGGCCGAGGTGATCCACGCCGACCCGGATTTCGCGGTCCTCCGGCGCGGTTCGGCCGAATGGATGCTGCACGCCGACCACGCTTACGACCGCCACCCGCTTTCCGGATCGCTCGCGGACGACGGGGTTCGCGGCCTGGGCGTCGAGCTTCGTCTGCACGACCACGACCCCGACGCGGCGGAGGCGGCCGCGCGGCGGTTGGGCTATACGGTCCTCGACGGCGCGACCGACAAGCCCCATGGCCTGCGCGAGGCCTACATCCTCGACGACGACGGCTACCTCTGGGTCCCCGACCGGCCGCTCGCGGAAT
>CAZHDF010000270.1:2430-3633 GCA_964531525.1 uncultured Alphaproteobacteria bacterium
GACGGCTACCTCTGGGTCCCCGACCGGCCGCTCGCGGAATAGGGACGGGGGTGGGCGGCCGCGCTTGCCAAGGCGGTCATGAATGCGTTCATGGGCTGGCCGGCCTTGTTGAGCGACGTTCAAAAAATGAACGCAGGTCGTTTTCCGGGTGCCTTGGGGAGAATGCCCCACGGGGTGGTTGCGCCGCGGGACGCCGCGGGACGTGTTTCGCGTGGGGCGCGCGCGGCCCGGCATTTCGGAGACGGCCCGGCGCCTTGAAGGTCGCCGCCTCGCGGACGCCGGCCCGATCCCTCACGCCTCGGCGGCGAAGTCCTGGAAGGCGTCGATGGCGGCGCGGTCGTAGCCGAGGCTCGCTGTCAGGAGCTGGCGGGTGTAGGGGTGCTCGGGCTCGCCCGCCTTGAGCTGCTCGGCGGTCAGCTCCTCGACCACCGAGCCGTGGTTCATCACCGCCAGCCGATCGCACATATGCGAGACCACCGCGAGGTTGTGGCTGACCAGGATATAGGTGAGCCCGCGCTCGCGCCGGAGCGCGACTAGCAGGTTGAGCACCTCCGCCTGGACCGAGACGTCAAGCGCCGAGGTCGGCTCGTCGAGCAGCAGGATGCGCGGCTCCAGGATCAAGGCGCGGGCGATGGCGACCCGCTGGCGCTGGCCGCCCGAGAGCTGGTGCGGGTAGCGGAAGCGGAAGGCGGGGCCCAGCCCGACCTCGTCGAGCACCCGGAAGATGCGCCCGTCGGCGTCGTCGAGTCCGTGGATCGCCGCCGGCTCGGCGAGGATGCGGTCGACCGTGTGGCGCGGGTGCAGCGAGCCGTAGGGGTCCTGGAAGACCATCTGGACGAGCTTGTGGAACGCCTTGTCGCGTTCCGCGCCCTGGGGGACGCCGTCGATCACGATGCGCCCCTCCCAGTCGGGGTTGAGGCCCGAGAGCGCGCGCAGCACGGTCGACTTGCCCGAGCCCGATTCGCCCACCAGGCCGAAGCTCTCGCCCGCGGCGACGTGGAAGGTGATGCCGCGCACCGCGCGCACCAGGTTCTCGTCGCGGCCGAAGGTGACGGCCAGGTTCTCGACCTCGATCACGCGCTCACGCCCCGTGCTCGAGCCACGCCGGATCGCGGCGCAGGGTGGCCAGCGCCTCGCCCCCGCCGTCGATCCGGGGCAGGCAGCCGAGAAGCCCGCGGGTGTAGGGGTGGCGCGCCTCGGACA
>CAZHDF010000271.1:0-3625 GCA_964531525.1 uncultured Alphaproteobacteria bacterium
GGTTGAAGGTGTTGATCGCGACGTCGCCGATATCGGCCACCGACAGGCTGTCGAAAGGGGCGGCCCGGGTCGCCATGTTGTAGGGCCGGAGCATGCAGGATTCGGCGCGAATCTGCCGCGGCCCGTGGCGCGCGCCGGCGCGGTTCGAGGTGCCGATGTCGAGCGGCACGCCGACGAAGCAGGCGTCGAGCCCCTTGGCCGTCTCCTTCATCGGCAGCCGCATCATCGTCGCCGGTCCGGCGAAGCGCGGCATCTCGTTGCCGCCGAGCGGCTGATAGCGCGTCTTGCCCATCGCCTGTTCCTCCCGTCAACGCCGATCTTAGCTTCCGATGCCGCGCCCTACCAGCGGCCGCAGTCGGGGCGCATGGCCTCGGCCGGGAGCTTGATCGGCAGGCGGGCGCGGATACGCTCGTCCACCGCAGGCTCGATGTAGACCGGGTAGTGGCGCGACAGGATCTCGCGAGCGCGGGTCCGGGCGCGCTCGCGCACGTCGGTCGCGCCGGCCTCGGCCCAGGCCCCGGGCGCGGTGCGGTCGCCGACCTCGGGGTAGACATACTCGGTTTCCATGAGCGCAAGCGTCTGCGCCGAGCCGAGGTAGTGGCCGGGGCCGCGCACCGCCTCGGCGATCACCTCGTAGGATAGGGTCTCGTCGGTCACCTCGATCCCGCGCACGCTGCGCAGGACCGCGCCCAGCATGTCGTTGTCGATGACCATGGCCTCGAACGAGCAGCCGAGCAGGCTCGCGAGCATGCCCGCCGATTCATAGATCAGGTTGGCGCCCGCCTGGCCGGCGAGCACGGTGGTCATGCCTTTCTCGTAGCCGGCCTGGTTGTCGGGGAGCTTGGAGTCCGACATGCCGGCGGCGACGCCGCTCGGCAGGCCGTAGAAGTTCGCGATCTGGGCCGAGGCCGCGTTGAGCACCGCCTCCTCGCCGCCGCCCCCCGAAAACGCGCCGGTCCTGAGGTCCGAGACGAAAGGCCAGTTGCTGAAGATCACGGGGTGGCCGGGCGCGGTGAGGTTGACCAGCGCGAGCCCGGCGAGGGTCTCGGCCACCGTCTGGACGAGCGCGCCGGCGAGCGCCGCGGGCGCGGTCGCGCCGGCCTGGGCGGCGACGATCATGTTGACCGGCATGCCCGCGCGCGCCGCCGCCATGGCGACCGCGCCGTTGTCCTCGCCATAGCGCAGCGGCGGCACGATCGCGCAGGTGTTGGCCTGGGCGAAGGGGCGGGCGCGGAACCGTCCTTCGCCGCCGAGCACGGCGTCGAACATGGCGATGGCGTCGGCGACGTGCTCGGCCTTGTTGAACCCGGTCGCGATGGGCTTCCGGGTTCCCGCCATGCAGGCGTAGGCCGCGCTCATGTCGAAGGCGAACAGGTCGTCGACGTCGGTCATCACCACGGTGCGGGCGAAGAAGTGGATGTTGTCGAGCGAATCGGCGAGGCGCGCGAAGTCGTAAAGATCGAGCACCGTCGAAGCGCGATAGGCGTTGGTCTCGCCGTCATAGACCGTGACCGCCATGCCGGCGGTGCCGAAATGGACCTTCGAATCGGCGATATGAAGGTCGAGCTTGGGATCGCGGCCGTAAAGCGTGAACGCGCGCGCCGCGTTGGCCACGATGTCCTCCACCATCGCGCGCGGGAAACACAGGCGGCCGTCGTCGCTCATCCAACAGCCGGCTTCGAGCGCGATCTCGCGAAAGGCGGGGAAAGCGCCCGCCATGCCGATCTTTTCGAGAACGTCGAGCGCGGTTTCGTGGATGCGCGCGATGTCGCGGTCCGACAACGGGCGAAAGGCCCCGCCCGGAATGCCGGGGCCGACCGCGCGCGGTTTGGCCTTCGATTCGCGAAGCGCCCGGCGGGCGGCGCGGCCGCCTGCGCGCCGCGGCGACCTCGAAGCCTGAGATTGGGTCATCGCATTTCCTCCCAATAGACTGGTGTAGGGATTTTTTTGTTTTTACTTTCAACGCTTTCTCTGCGCCCGAAGGGCCTCCCAATCGGCCTCGCTCAGGCAAGACAGAAAGTTGAACTGCCCCGCGCCTTGGAGCCACTCGCCGCCGTCGATGGTCACCACCTCGCCGTTGATGTAGGCGCTCTCGTCGGCGAGCAGGAAGCAGGCGAGGTTGGCGAGCTCCTCGTGTCGGCCGGGCCGGCCGAGCGGGTTCTTGGTCTCGAAGGCGCGGGCGAGATCGGGCCGGGGGACCAGGCGCTCCCAGGCCCCCGGGGTCGGGAAGGGGCCGGGCGCGATCGCGTTGAGCCGCACCCCGCGCCCGCCCCATTCGACCGCGAGGCTCCGCGTCATGGCGAGCACGCCCGCTTTCGCCATCGCCGAGGGCGCGACATAGGCCGAGCCGGTCCAGGCGTAGGTGGTGACGATGCTGAGCACGTTGCCGGGATGGTTCTCGGCCAGCCAGCGCCGCCCGCAGGCGAGCGTCGCATAGGCGGCGCCGTGGAGCACGATGTTCACCACCGCATCCACCGCGCGCGGAGAAAGGGTCTCGGTGCGGGCGATGAAGTTGCCGGCGGCGTTGTTGACAAGCGCATCAATCGGGCCGCTTTCCCAGAGGCTTGCGATCATGTCCTCGACCGCGCCCGCATCGCGGATGTCGCAGACGCGGGTCTCGACCGCGGACCCGAGCGCCCGGGCGGTCTCGTCGAGCGGCCCGGCGCGGCGGCCGCAGATCGCGACCCGCGCCCCGAGGGCGACGAAGCGCTCGGCCATGCTGCGGCCGAGCCCGGTGCCGCCGCCGGTGATCAGGATGCGCTTTCCGGCGAGAAGATCGTTACGGAACATCGGCTGTCTCGTTCTTGGTGGTTGAAGGCGCGGCGGGCGCGCCGGCGAGCAGGCGGTCGAGGAAGTCGAGGCAGACGCCGAGCGCCTCGTCCCTCGAGAAGGCCTCGGGGTCGAGCGTCCACTCGAGCCAGAACCCGTCGATCAGCGCGGTCAGCGCGAGCGCCGCGCGGCGGGCGTCGAGCGCCACGCCGCGGTCGCGCGCGGCCTCGGTCATCAGCCGCGCGATGGTCGCGCGGTAGTTGCGGTAGAGCGCGCGGTTGAGCGCGCCGAGCCGGGGGCGGGTGCGGGCCTCGCCCCAGAAGGCGAGCCACAGCGCGATCTTGTCGGCCTCGAACACGGGCGGACGGAACGAGGCCTCGACCGCGGCCCGCAGCTTGGCCTCGGCGTCGGTCCCGCGGGCGCGCGCGATGCGCTCGGTCTCGGCGGCGAGCTCCTCGGTGAGCTGACGGTAGGCCGCGAGCAGCAGGTCGTCCTTACCCGCGAAGTGATGGCTGATCAGCCCGCGCGAGACGCCGGCCGCGGCCGAGATGCGCCCGACCGTCGCCGCCGCCGCCCCGTGCTCGGCGATGACGCGAATCGCGGCCGCGACCAGAAGCCGCCGGCGCGCGTCGGCGTCGCAGCGCCGGGGCGTCGGCGGAGGCGCCGCCCGTGGTTTCCGAAGTCTTTTGTCCTGGCGCCGCATTCCGGATTTCATCCAGCCCTTCTTCGGAACCCGTGGATTTTCGGATGCCTCGTCGGGCCGCATACCGGGGCCAAAGCGACGATTGTTTTTTCATCATCCACAAACTGAATGGACGTTCAACAAGTTTCCGCCGCGCCGCCGCCGAAGGGCGCG
>CAZHDF010000272.1:0-3582 GCA_964531525.1 uncultured Alphaproteobacteria bacterium
AAGCGAGTTTCCCAAAAGGGCATGGTGAACGCGCCTATGACATCAAAGAAAGCCGTCGCGACCGTTCTCATGACTCATGATGTCGGATTGCACGCGCGACCGTCGGTCAAGCTGACCCGGCTCGCGCAGTCCTTCGAGGCGAAAATCGATCTCGCCATGTCGAAGGACGGTCCTTGGATCGACGCCAAGAGCATCGTCAAGGTCATGGCCGCCAAAGCGCCGCGCGACACCACCCTTCACTTCCGGGCCGAAGGCGCGGATGCGGAAGAAGCCGTCTCCGCCCTCGTCGAGCTGGTGAGGAACGATTTCAGGGATGACCGCCGCACGTAAGCTCCGGGATCCGATTCCCGGCCAGATCGCTTCGCGCGGACTGGCCGTGGGACCGGTCCATATCGTCGCGGCCAGGGGCCGCGACCAGAGCCGCCCCCAGGGCGATCCAGCGCAAGAGGCGGCCGCCCTGCGCGGCGCCATGGCCTGCGCCGCTCGAGACTTGGACGGCCTGATTAAGGCTCAAGCGGATGGCGAGACCGCGGCGATTCTCGAGGTTCAGCTCGCATTCATCGAGGACGACAACTTGACCGAAGGCGCCTTCGCGGCCATCGCCGATGGCGTTGCGGCCGAGCGCGCTTGGCGCGACGCTCTCGACGCGCAGATTCACGATTACGAAGCCGCGGACGACGCCTACTTTCGCGCCCGCGCCGCCGATCTCGCAGACCTGCGCGACCGCGTTCTCGATCATCTTTTCGGGGCCGGCCCCGCCGCGGCTTCTGCGCGCCCCGCGAGCGCTATCGTCATCGCCGAAGACCTGACGCCGAGCCGCTTCCTCGATTTCGACTGGAGCGTTTGCGGAGGCCTCGCCCTCTCGCGGGGCAGCCCGACCGGCCATGCCGCCATGCTGGCGCGCGCTCGCGGGGTTCCCATGCTGACCGGGCTCGGGCCGCTTCCGTTGCAAGAGGGGGCGACCGTGATTCTCGATGCCGAGACGGGACGGCTGGAGCCCGCGCCCACGGCCGAACGCCTGGGCGAGGTGGAGACCCGGATCGCCGAAGCCAAGCGTTGCCGGGAACGGGAAAACGCTTCGCTCGCGCGCCCGGCGGTCACGGCCGACGGCGTCGCCGTCTCGGTCCTGGTGAACCTTGAGGAGACGGGCCAACTCGACGCGCTCGATCCCGCCGTTTGCGACGGGATCGGACTTTTGCGCACCGAGTTTCTGTTCTCGTCAACGCGCGGGCTGCCAAACGAGGATGCCCAGTACGCCGCCTATGTCCGGTTCCTCGAATGGGCCGGCGAACGTCCGATCACAATCCGCACTCTGGATGTCGGGGGCGACAAGCCGGTGCCCGGCTTGACATGCGAGGACGAGGCCAACCCCTTCCTGGGCCTGCGCGGGATTCGGCTGTCGCTCCGCCGCCGCGACGTGTTCGAGACGCAGCTCCGCGCGCTCGCCCGCGCCGCCGCCGTCGCCAAGGGACCGCTCGGCGTTATGTTTCCGATGGTGACGACGCCGGCCGAGTTTGCTCTCGCACGCACGATTTTCGAGGACGTGATTGCGCGGCTTGCGACGGACGGCGTCGACGCCGCGCGGCCCGCCATCGGCATGATGGTCGAGGTGCCCGCGGCCGCGATCCGGATCGCCGACTTCGACGCTGACTTCTACTCGATCGGCAGCAACGATT
Organism: uncultured Alphaproteobacteria bacterium; assembly: GCA_964531525.1. Taxonomy (GTDB): domain Bacteria; phylum Pseudomonadota; class Alphaproteobacteria; order JAAXGF01; family JAAXGF01; genus CAYYWV01. The sequence goes on from CAZHDF010000272.1 coordinate 1,677, forward strand.
TGATCCAATACGTTCTCGCGTGCAGCCGCGACAACGCGGCCCTGCGCGGTATGTTCGACGACGACGATCCGGCGGTCATTGAGCTGATCGCCCGGGTGGCCGCTCATGGCCGCGCGACCGGACGCCCCGTCAGCCTATGCGGCGACATGGCGGGCGAGCCCGACGCGCTCGCTGCGCTGCTCGGCTGCGGCCTGCGGACGTTGTCTGTGGCGCCGGCGGCGCTCGCCCGAGTCAAGACCGCAATCGCCGAGCTCCGCTTGGCTGGAGAAAAAAAACATGGCTGAGCCGCAACGCCAAAAGCAGCGCTTCGACCCGATGGTCGCCGAGTATAAAAGCGTGCTCAAGCGGGTTCTCGACAACCGGCCCTCGGGCATGCGCCAGAAGCTCGCCCGCGCCATCGGCAAGAACCGCAGCTTCATCTCGCAAATCTCGAACCCGGCTTATCCGGTGCCTATTCCGGTGCACCATCTCGACCGGATTTTTGCGATCTGTCATTTCTCGCCCGCGGACAAACGCGAATTCCTGGCCGCATACGCGCGCGCGCATCCGCGCCGGTTCTCGCTTTACGGAGAGCCCCGGGGCGAGCGGACGATGACCCTGTCGCTTCCTGATCTGGGCGACCCACGGAAGAACCGCCAGTTGGAAAGCTTGGTCCGCGAGATCGTCCAACGGGTGAGCGAGCTTTTGATGAATGAGTCAGACCAGGATTGACATACCGAACCGGCGGCCCGCGCGCCGTCGCCGCCTTGAGGGAGGCCAAGGATGAAAAAACTGATCAATACGCCGGAAACGCTCCTCGACGAAAGCCTTGCGGGCTTTGGGGCGGCGCATGACGATATCGTCGCGGTCAATCACGCGCCGCGCTTCGTGCGCCGAGCGACGCCGAAGTCAGGCAAGGTCGCCCTGATTTCGGGCGGCGGCAGCGGGCACGAACCGCTTCACGCCGGGTTCGTCGGCCACGGCATGTTGGACGCCGCTTGTCCCGGCGAGGTCTTCACCTCGCCGACGCCCGACCAGATGCTCGCCGCCGTCGAGGCCGTCGATGCCGGGGCCGGCGTTCTGTTCATCGTCAAGAACTACGAAGGCGACGTCATGAACTTCGAGATGGCGGTCGAGATGTCGGAGGCCACCGTCGCCACCGTTGTCACCGACGACGACGTCGCCGTCGAGACCTCGACCTTCAGCACCGGGCGGCGCGGCGTCGCCGGAACCCTGATCGTCGAGAAGGTCGTCGGCGCGGCCGCCGAGCGGGGCGCCGATCTCGAAACCTGCCGCGCGCTCGGCGAGCGGGTGAACGCCGGGACCCGCTCGATGGGCGTCGCGCTCACGAGCTGCACGGTTCCGGCCGCGGGCAAGCCGACCTTCGAGCTGGGCGAGGACGAGATGGAGATGGGGGTCGGCATTCACGGCGAGCCGGGCCGCCGCCGGGTGCCGCTGGCCTCGGCGGACGCGATCGCCGATGAGATGGTTGCGGCGATCGTCGACGACCTCGGCGACGTCGTCAGCGATCGGGCGATCCTGCTGGTCAACGGGTTCGGTGGCACGCCGCTTATGGAGCTTTACCTCATGTACAACGCCGCCCGCGCCCGGATCGAGAAGCGCGGGATCGCGATCGCGCGCTCGCTGGTGGGCAACTACGTCACCTCGCTCGAGATGGCGGGCTGTTCGATCACGCTCAGCATGGTTGACGACGATCTCCTCGCTTACTGGGACGCCCCGGTGCGCACCGCCGCGCTCCGCTGGGGCATGTAATACCCGTTCGCCTTTGAACGGACCTATGGGACCGAGGCCCTCATCCTTCGACTCCCTCATCCTTCGACTCCCTCATCCTTCGACATCGCTCAGGATGAGGGCCTCACCCTGAGCGCGCCCCCGTGAAAGCGGGGGCCTGTCGAAGGGCGAGGCC
>CAZHDF010000273.1:0-3568 GCA_964531525.1 uncultured Alphaproteobacteria bacterium
TCTCGAGGTCGAGGATCTCGGCCATGACCTTGCGTCGGCTTTCGAGCAGCCCAGGCCGCGCGACGTCGATCCCGCCCTCGGCCGCGATCCGGTCGTTGATGCGCTCAAGCTCGACCATATCCTCGGCAAGCCTGGCCGTCGCCTCGTCCGCCGAGAGGATGCTGTTCCCGAGGGCGATGAACGTGCCGCCGCCGGCGGCGATCGCGGCGAGCAACTTGACCAGAGGGCCGCCGGGCGCGAAGCGCAGCGCGACAATACTTGCGAGCACGGATGCGATCTCGCGCGAATGTTCGGCGATGAACCGCAGAGTTCCGCCCACCGCGTCGCCGAAGGTTCTGGCGCCTTCGGCAAATGCCGGATCGGCGAGCGCCTCGGCGAAGGTCTTGAAGTCCGTGAACCCGGAGATCAGCCCGCGCGTGAAGTTGGCCTTGATCACGGTCGCCAGGATCGTGAGCTGGTCCTTGGCCTTCTCGGACGCCCGCAGCAGGCTCTCGTCGAGAACGATGCCGAGATCGCGGGCCTTCTTGCGCGCCGCATCGAGCTCATCGAAGCCGCCGCGCACCAGGTTCGCCATCTCGATGCCCGCAGTCCGCCCGAAGGCGGCGGCCGAGAGCGCCGTGCGATCGGCCTGGTTCTCGAGGCCGGCCATGGCGCGCAGGATCAGGTTGAGCGCCTCGTCGACGCTGCCCGCAGATTTCACCTGTTCGAGCAGTTGCGTGTCGAACTTGCCGAGGAAGGTGGTCAGCGTGCCGGTGCCGGCGCGGACCTCGCCGAGGCGCTTCGAGAACGCCTCGAGCGCGCTGTCGAGGTTGGCTTGGCTCACGCCCGCAAGATCAGCGGCGAAGCGGAACTCCTGGAGCGCGTCGGTCGTGATGCCGATGCGGTCGGCGGTCTTGGCGATCTCGTCGGCGAAGTCGATCGCGCGTCTGACCGCGAGCCCGAGCGCGGAGGCGCCTGCGAGCGCCACCGCCGCGCCGCGCGCAGAGACCATCTTGCGGGTCATCGCCTCGAGCCCGCGGCTCGCGCGACCGAACGCGCGCTCCATGCGCCGGCCGGTCGTGCGCGTGCTCCCTTCGACGACACGAAGCTCGCGCCGGAGACGCGAGGTGTCGGCCTCGATGCGCAGCAGCAGCCGCGCGAGTTCGTTCGCTGGCATGCGGTGGTCTCGGGTTGGGGGGCGCCCTTTATCGGCGCCCTTGGAGTGCACAATACCGAGAGCGTTCAACTTTCGGGCGACTTTATGGACGCCTTACATCGAATATGATAACCTTATAAGAAAAGGGGAGATGCGACCATGAAACTACTGGCTTCGACAATCATTGCCACAGTGTCCATTTTGATAATTACTTCTGGTCACTCACAGGCATCCATCGTCGTGCGCGACAACATCGACACTCTCTTTGACGAGAACGGGAATAGCATCGGAACATCGGTAGACTATTGGCATTTCACTGTAAATAGCATCGGGCCGGTGTCCATCGATGTTCTTGCATGGGAAGGCGTCAACGGGCGTGGCGCCACTACGGGCTTTGTGGATATCAATGGCGATGGAGAACTGACCTTCGTTGATTCGGCGATTCGCCTGTTCATCGACGACGGCAGTCTGGACGCAGGCGATCACATCGCCTTCAACGACGACAGCGCCAACACATTCGGTGATGGATCCATCCGCACGACGGATCCGTTCCTAAGTCTTACGCTCGTCCCAGGAGACTATCTTCTGGCGATCGGTGTGTTTGGTTTCGAGCTCAGTGACGCGCTCGCCGGCATCAACCCGGTTTCCCGGTCATTACAAACGTTTCAAGGCGGCGTGGTCAACGACTCTGACCATGCCGATTATCAGATCACGTTCTCTGGCGATCTGACCGTTACCTCCGGTCCTAATGGCCGGATCATAGCTGCACCGGAACCGGCCACCTTGGCCCTCTTCAGTTTCGGGCTTGTCAGCCTGTTTTTATTGCGATGGTGGCGACGCGACGTCGAGAAAGCCCCCCGCATCTAGGTTAGTTTGCAGAAAAACCAAGATTAGTTCTTTCCATTAAACATGCTGTCAAGAATCTATACATGATTATTTAATATAGCTGCAGGGAGAAAGAACATGCGTATCTTATGCACTATAATTGTCGGTTTAATGCTCGCCAATCAACCGGCAAATGCATCGATCACAACATACTTCGATAAGGGTCAGTTCCTTTCAGTGACAGGTGCGACTTCGGCGACAGGTCCATTGCCAAGCCTGCCGCCAACAATTAGCCCTGTCATAGTTGGAGACGTAACCTTTACCACCCTGAGCGGCGCAATGTTCTTCGGCTTCTCGGGAGTGGATTGGACACCTCTGCTACCGGGAAATGACCTAGCGATCTCAGGTGAAGAAAAGCTCGCCATACAACTTGCCAATCCGGTAACGGCGTTCGGTTTCGATTTCGTAGAGCCTACGGCGGCCAACCCCAACATCTTCGCTCCGTTTGTCGATTCAACGTTCGATGTGACCCTGCGAATATCGGGTGCTGCAACCACAGTGGGCTCGTTCAGCTTCAACGCTCCGAACGACGTTGCCGCTTTCATAGGTGTTACAGCCGACACGGCTTTTGATGACATTACAATTTTGGAGACAGTGGGCGGTATCGAGAACGAATTTTTTGGACAGGTGTTCACGAACAATCCTGCCAATCAAAAGGTTCCCGAACCGGCAGCGCTCGGTATTCTCGCGATAGGTCTCGCGTTCTTGCTCGCAAACAATAGGCAGAAAGCACGGATCCGTCCGACGAACCGTGCTTCTTGGTTACATCCGGCCTGCTGGGGACTATGGAAAACTAAGAATCGTGTATTAGCTTAGCGCGCCGCTAATTCGGCTAAGGTCTGATCATCCCGTAAGGCTTCAAGATCGACCTTCGTTTTAATAGGCGTCGAAAATAAACAGTCCCGAAATCAGACGCTCCCGGCAACCGGAGCGTCTGGATAGAGCCGCTTGAGCCGCGCGAGCTCGGCCCTTGCGGCGCGCCGCTGGCGGTCGCTGGTGCCGCCTTGCGCCTCCACCCATATCTCCTTGACCTCGTAGAGCGCGTGCGGCGTCATGTTTCGCCACTCGCTCGGGCTTATGCCCATCACGACGGCCGCGCCGAGGAACCGGCCCCAGGGGATTCCGCCCCCTGGGGCGGCGTAGGGCGATCGCCTTCGTCCGCATCGACCACTTGCTCCGCATCCTCGACCTTGTCTGCAGCGAACGTTTCGAGCCCACGAAGCGCCGCCGTGAGCATGTCGAGCGCTGCCGGAGCAACCGCCTCAAGGCCCTCGCGTACGATCAGCGCACCGACCTCCTCGTACTCGGGCGCATCGTTGCCGGCGCCTGCGACGATGCCCTCGTAGACGATGCGCGTAGTGTCTGTGACGCCGTGCTCACGGCGCAGGAAGCGCAGCAGAAGCGCACCGAGGCCGGCGTCGAGCGTCTGCTCGATCCGCACGAGCGCGCCGAAGGTCGGCTTGAGATCGTAGGTCTTGCCGCCGAGGGTCACGTCGATGTGCGGCCCGAGGCCGCCGGCGTCACTTGCCATCGCCTGCCCTCGCCTTC
>CAZHDF010000274.1:0-3553 GCA_964531525.1 uncultured Alphaproteobacteria bacterium
GCGCCGATTCAATTCAAGAAAATTACGCGCCGACCTAAAATCATCCCGCTCTAGGCGTCGGGCGCGGGTATTCTCGGCCCGGGGGGAGCACCGGCGCATCTGCGGCGGGGCTGTCGTGCTGCATCGTCCCATCCGTCGTCAATTCAGGAGAGATCCATGCGTTTCATCGTCCTCGCCGCGGTCCTGATCGTTTTCGCCGTGGCGCCGGTCCGGGCCGACCCCGCCACCACCGTGATTTCCACGCGCCATGACTTCGCCACCCTGGTCAAGCGGCTCGACGCCGCGGTCAAGGCCAACGGCATGTTCGTCGTGACCCGCGCCTCCGCCAGCATCGGCGCGGCGCGGCGCGGGGTGACGATCCCCGGCAACATGATCGTCGGCGTCTATCGCAACGACTTCGCCGTGCGCATGCTGGAGGCGAGCGTGCCGGCGGGGATCGAGGCGCCGATCCGCTTCTACCTCACCGAGGAGAAGGACGGCACGGCGAGCCTGCGCTACCGGACGCCCTCGGCCATCTTTGGCGCCTACGACGGCGGCGCGAAGCTCGAGGCGCTGGCGCGCGAGCTCGACGCGATCTTCGCCAAGATCGCCGCCGACGCGACCGCGCAATAGCCGCGCGCCCCTGATCACGAAGCCGTGAATAGGCGGAGCGGACCCGCGCCCTTATAGTGATTCCAGGGGATGCGGGATCCGCTCCGCTCGCGGTGACAAAAAAACGAGAAGGGCGAAAAAGCCCCCTCAATAAAGCGCCCGAGCGAGACATCCGGAAAAGGCGTCTTCGGCGGGCGCCGCTTCCCCGAGTTGCGTTTTTTGTTCGCCTAATCAATCCACCACGGTTCGCCACGCGCCCGAGGCGCGCGGCGTTTGTGGTGCCTGGGCGAACGATCGCGACGCTTCTCAATTCTGATCGGGGGAAGCCGACATGGCGAAATACCTGCTCATCGAATCGCGCGACCCGTTCGATGCGAACGACGTCGCCCATTTCTACGACCTCGCCGAGGGGTTGGTCCGCAAGGGCAACGCGGTGACGCTCTTCCTGGTCCAGAACGGCGTCCTGCCGGTCCGGCCGGGGGCGCGCTCGGCGGCGCTCGGCGCGCTCGCGACCGCCGGGGTCGAGGTGCTCGCCGATGATTTCTCGCTGCGCGAGCGCGGAATCCCGGCGGATGGGCTCGCGCCCGGGGTGACGGCGGCGCCGCTCGACGTGGTGATCGACGGCCTCGCCGAAGGGCGCAAGACGTTCTGGCATTGAGCCGCGATCAAGAGAGGGAGAACACCATGAGCGACAAACCGACACTCACCTTCGCCCTGATGGACCCGCCCTACGAGAACGCGCGCTCGACCACGGCGCTACGCCTGATCGATATCGCCGCGCGGCGGGGCTACAACGTCAACGTCTTCGCCTACGAGGGCGCGGTCTGCCTGCCGTTCGCGCGCCAGGCGGCGCATCCGAACGCGGTTCACGGTCGCGACGTCGAGGAGGAGGACCATCCCCTGCCGCGCGAATGGGTGGCCGCGGTCATGGCCGCCGCCGAACGAAACGGCGGCCGCGTCGATTGGGTGAACTGCGGGCTCTGCGTCGACGAGCGCGGGGTCGACGAGGCAATCGCGGGCGTGCGGCGCGGCACGCCGGGCGATTTCTGGAAGATGGCGAGCGAGTCCGACAACACGCTCGTCATCCCGACCCGATAGCGATGGAAGGGAAGCAGGCGATGAAAGCGCTCAACATCATCGGGACCGCCTATCGCGCGACCCTCGAGGAACAGGACGACCCCGTGGTCTGGATCACCCACGCCATGGCCGGCGCGGGCGCCGACCTCGATGTTCTGCTGCGCGGCAACGCGGTCAATTACGCGGTCCTGGGGCAGGACGCCTCGGGCCTCGCCTTCGGCGAGCGGCGCCAGAAGCACGCGCCGAGGCTCGCCGACGACCTCGCCGGGCTGATCGACAAGGGCGTCGCCGTCTATGTGGTCGAGGACGACCTGGACGAGCGCGGGCTCGAGGAAGGCGCCTTGATCAAGGGCCTCCGCCCGGTGCCGCGCGACGGAATCGCGCGCCTGATCGACGGCTACGACCAGGTCTGGCACTGGTAGCGCGGGCGCGCCGTGCCCTACTCGCGCGCGTCGCGGTAACCGTCGATCACCCATTCGACCGCCGGGACGAGCGCCCGGGGCACGAGCACGGCGGCGACCAGAATGGCGGCCATCACCCCCCACCAGACGGGGTTGTAGGGCGTGCCGTAGACGACGAGAACGACGATCATCGCGAGCGCGCAAAGCGCCCCGCTGGTCGCGCTCATCAGAAGGGCGAGACGGCGACGGCCTTCGTTTCGCTCCTGGGCCATGGCGACCTCCCTGTCTAGATCGAGGCGCGGGCGCGAGCGAGCCCGCGCCCATGCTGTTCTTCGGGCTTCCACTGTGCCAACATTGGCTCCATATGCAAGGGCGCGGCTCAAGGACGGGGAAGAAACCAGGCATCATGTTCGTCCGGATCGAGACAACCCAGGACCCGGCGACGCTGCGCTTCCTGCCCGGCCGCGCGGTCCTGGAAAGCGGGCTGGTCGCCTTCGACGACGCCGAGGCGGCCGAGCAGCGCTCGCCGCTCGCGGCCCGGCTGTTCGCCGTCGCGGGCGTGCGCGCGGTGGCGCTGGGACCCGACTTCGTCGCCGTCACCCGGGACGAGACCGGCGACTGGCAGCGCATGAAGCCCGCGCTGCTGGGCGCCGTCATGGAGCATTTCCTGACCAACCGGCCCGCGCTCTTTCCCGAGGCCGAGAATGCCGAGGCGCCCGATCACGACCCGGCCGACGCCGGCACGGTCGCCGAGATCGAGGCGGTGCTGGAGACGCGCCTGCGCCCGGTTCTCGCGACCGGGGACGGCGCGATCGCGCTTCGCCGCTACCGCGACGGCGTCGCCGAGCTCGAACTGTCGGGCGGGGTTCCCGGCATGCCGCGCTTCGCGCTCGAGACGCGCATCGCCAACACGCTGCGCCATCTCGTGCCCGCGGTCTCCGATGCGCGCTTCACCGCGCCCCGGCGCGCGCCGCCGCCGCCGCCGACACTCGACCGCGACGACGCCGAGGTGGCCGCGATCCTCGATCTGGTCGAGACCCGGATCAACCCGGCGATCGCCAGCCACGGCGGGCAGGTCGCCCTGATCGAGGTGAGGGAGCATGTCGCCTATATCCGCCTCGAAGGCGGCTGCCAGGGCTGCGGCATGGCCGAGGCGACGCTGAAGGAAGGGATCGAGGTGGCGATCCGGCGCGCGGTGCCGTCGATCCGCGCGGTCCTCGACGTGACCGACCACGCGAGCGGTACGCGCCCCTATTTCGCCCCCGATCAACAAGGAACGAGCCCGCTTTAACGGGCTCGTCGAAGACGGCGGCCCGGTTTTCCGGGCGCCGCGATAACGGAACGTGGAGGATCGAGGCGACCGGCGGTCAGCCCACGCTCGCCGTCGCCATCTCCGCGCTCGCGGGCGGGGGCGGCGGGGCCGGCATCTCGGGCGGATCGCGGAGCACGTATCCGCGTCCCCAGACGGTCTCGATGTAGTTGGC
>CAZHDF010000275.1:0-3467 GCA_964531525.1 uncultured Alphaproteobacteria bacterium
CGATTACTATCCCCACCAACCCCCTTTCGCAGAGGTCTCCTCGATGGGGGAGGGTCGGGTGGGGGTGGGGACGAGAGCGCGAACCGGGGATACGGGAAGCGCCGATTCCACCAAAAGGTATCCCGCCCTAAAGCGTCGCGAGGGTGTCGTCGAGCGCCTTGGCCAGCCGGTCGAACAGAAGGTCGATCTCGTCCTCGGTGATGATCAGCGGCGGGCAGACGGCGACCGAATCGCCCGGCAGCGCGCGCACCATCAGCCCGTGCTCGACCGCCTTGTTCATGCAGAGCGCGCCGACCTTTTGGGCGGGGTCGAACAGCGCGCGCTTGTCCTTGTCGCGAACGAGCTGGACCGCGCCGATCAGTCCGACGCCGCGCGCCTCGCCGACCAGCGGATGCGCGGCAAGCTCGGCGATCCGCGCCTGCATGCGCGGCGCGACCTCGCGGACATGGCCGAGGATGTCGCGCTCCTCGTAGATCTTGAGGGTTTCGACCGCGACCGCGGCGCAGACCGGATGGCCCGAGTAAGTGTAGCCGGTGCCGAACACGCCGCGCCGGCCGCTTTCCTCGCGGAGCGCCTCGTAGACCTTCTCCGAAACCATGGCTCCGCCGATCGGCAGGTAAGCCGACGACAGCGCCTTGGCGATGGTGATCATGTCGGGCTCGAGGTCGTAGGTCTCGCAGCCGAACATGTTGCCCGTGCGCCCGAAGCCGCAGATCACCTCGTCGGCGATGAACAAGATGTCGTAGCGGCGCAGCACTTCCTGGACCTTGGCGAAATAGGTCGCCGGCGGCAGGATCACGCCGCCCGCGCCCTGCACCGGCTCGGCGATGAAGGCGGCGACGGTGTCCGGGTCCTCGGCGAGGATCAGCTTTTCGAGGTTGTCCGCCATGCGGGTGGCGAAGTCCTCTTCCGATTCGCCGGGCTCGGCGTTCAGCCAATAGTGCGGGCAGTCGGTATGGATGATGCGGTCGATCGGCAGGTCGAAGGAATCCTGCACATAGGCCATGCCGGTCAGGCTGCCGGAGGCGATCGTCACTCCGTGATAGCCCTGGCGGCGCGAGATGATCTTCTTCTTCTTCGGCTTGCCGATGGCGTTGTGATAGTACCAGGCGATCTTGATCTGGGTGTCGTTGGCTTCCGAGCCCGAATTGGTGAAGAACACCTTCGACATGGGCGCGGGGGCCATCTTGATCAGCCGCTCGGCGAGCTCGATCACCGGCAGGGTCGCGCGGTGGGCGAAGCTCTGGTAGTAGGGCAGCGTCGTGAGCTGGCGCATCGCCGCCTCGGCGAGCCTCGGCTCGCTGAACCCGAGCGAGGTGCACCACAGCCCCGCGAGCCCTTCGATAAAGCGGTTCCCCTGGTCGTCGATGACATAGATGCCATCGCCCTTGGTGATGATGTGCGGCCCCTGCTTTTCGTGCTGGACCAGGTTGGTGTAGGGGTGCAGGTGATAGGCGATATCCCTGCCGCTGGGGGAATTTGCCCGTGCGCTCATGGCTTTCCTCGACATCTGAATGTTTTGACGTGAACGTTCTGGCGGGGCGTCCCCGGTCGGGCGCGGCGCGGTTGGTTCGCTCGCCGTCGAAACGCCTTTCGAACTAGAGATACAGACCGCGCGCGAGAAGCGCAATCGGGAAGCCGGGGCGGGGCCGGATCAGAGCGCGCGCCCCAGCTTTCGGCCCTCGTATATCGCGGCCTGCGCCCGGCGCGGAGCCAGGCAGTCGCCGATCGCGTGAATCTCGATTTCGCTGCCCGAAAGCGCCTCGCCGAGCCAGGTCTCGGGCACGTTGCAGGTGGCGAGGACCAGCGCGTCCGCCGCGATCTCGCGCATCCCGCCGTCGCGCAGGTCAAGCACCGTCGCGCCATCGCCGCGCCAGGCGGAAATCGCCGCCTCGGTGATCGTCTCGACGCCGAGCCGCTTGAGCCGGGCGCGCAACGGCCCGTCGGCCGAGGTCCGTTGCAGCCCCCAGCCGACCAGCGGCTTGGGCGTCACGAGGGTTACCGCATGGCCCTGCTCGGCGAGATGCCAGGCGGTGCCGCAGCCCTCCCATTCGCCGCCCTCGTCGAGCAGGATCACGCGCTTGCCCGGACGGCAGACGCGGGCCATCACGTCCTCGACCGGCCAGACCCGCCCCAACTCGATCCCGGGCAGGCGTTCGAGATGGGGCAGCGCGCGTTGGAAGCCGGTGGGGGCGGGTTGCGACCCGGTCGCGAGCACGACCGCGTCCAGGCCCTCGTCGCGAACGATCGCGCGCACGTCGTCGGCGTCCAGCGGCGCGTTCAGGCGCAGCGTGACCTGAAGCTTTTCGAGCTGGCCCTCGTACCAGGCGATGAGGTCGAGGATCTGCCCCCGCCGGGGCTGGAGCCCGGCAAGCCGGAAGCGCCCGCCGAGCTGGGGCGCGGCCTCGGCGAGCGTGACCCGATGCCCGCGCTCGGCGGCGACGCGCGCCGCTTCCAGCCCCGCCGGCCCGCCGCCCACCACCAGGATGCGGCGCGGCGCTTCGGCGCGTTCGAAGCGGTCGCCGCCCCACTCGAACTCGCGCCCGGCGGATGGGTTGACGAGGCACGAGATCCAATAGTCGCGATAGCGCCGCCCCCAGCACATCTGGTTGCAGGAGAGACAAGGGCGGATATCCTCGACCCGGCCGGCCTGGGCCTTGGCCGCGAGATAGGGATCGGCGATCTGGCCGCGCACGATGCTCACCATGTCGGCCTGGCCCGAGGCGATGACGTAATCGGCGTTCTCGGGCGTGCGGATATGGCTTTCGGCCTGGACGCGGGCGTGGCGCACCACGGATTTGAGCGCCTCGGCATAGGGCACGCCGAGTTTCTCGGCGTAGAGGAACGAGGGGATGATGGGTTCGAAGCCGAAGTAGCTGCCGGTGCCGCAGGTGACGTAGTCGATCAGCCCGCGCGCGTCGTGATAGGCGACGATCTCCTGCAAGGATTCGAGCGACAGCGCGACCTCGGCGTCCGGGTCCATGCTGACCGCCATGCCGATAATGAAATCCTCGCCGACGCGGGCGCGGATGCGCCCGATCAGCTCGGTCGAGAAGCGCATCCGGTTCTCGAAGCCGCCGCCCCAGCGGTCGTCGCGCCGGTTCGACCAGGGCGTCCAGAACTGGTCGATCAGCGCGTGATAGGCGGCGAACAGCTCGACCCCGTCGAAGCCCGCGTCGCGGGCGCGCCGCGCGGCCTCGGCGAAGGCCTCGATCATCTCCTCGATCTCGGCCTCGGTCATGGCGTGGCTGCCGTCGAAATCGTGATACGACGGCTGCCCCGACGGCGACCAGTTGGGCTGGTAGGAGTTGTCGTAATCGCCGTGCGCGCCGACGTGGTAGATCTGGTGGATCATCACCGCGCCCTCGGCGTGGCAGGCGTCGGTGACGCGGCGGAAGGGCTCGATGATCGCGTCGTCCTCGTGGCGGAAGTTGCCGCGCGTGAGCACGCCCGTGCGGTGCGCGGGC
>CAZHDF010000276.1:0-3407 GCA_964531525.1 uncultured Alphaproteobacteria bacterium
CCGGGTTGGCGTCGCGGCAGGCGGCGAGTTCGGCCATGATCGCATCGACGTCGCGCTCGCCGAACAGGGGCAGCTTCCACATCGACCAGTAGTCGTCGCCGGCCCGCTCGGGCGCGGCGTGCTCGATGGCGCACTGCCAGCCGCGCGCGATCATGTAGGCGATCTGGGCGCGGATCTCGGACGCGGCCATCTCCGGAAGGTAGGAGAAAGTGCCGCGTTTCTTCGCCTTCGGATCATCGGGATGGGAGGGGACGGCTTGATTCGCCGGGCTCATGGGGTTCGCTCCTCGTTTGTTGCGCGTGTGCGCGCCCATCGGGTCACTGCGAGGCGGCGACGTCGAGCGTATCGACCGTGTCGAAATCGAACGCGACCTCTTTCCAGGTCTCCATCGCCGCCGCGAGCTCGGGCGCGCGCCGGGCGGCCTCGGCGAGGATGGCCGGGCCTTCCTTGTCCAGCTCGCGCCCTTCGTTGCGGGCCTTGACGCAAGCCTCGACCGCGACCCGGTTGGCGGTCGCCCCAGCGGCGTTGCCCCAGGGGTGGCCGAGGGTGCCGCCGCCGAACTGAAACACCGCGTCGTCGCCGAAGATCGCGACCAGCGCCGGCATGTGCCAGACGTGGATCCCGCCCGAGGCGACCGGGAACAGGCCCGGCATGTGGCCGAAGTCCTGATCGAAGAAGATCCCGCGGGCGCGGTTCTCGGGCACGAAGCGCTCGCGCATGAGGTCGATCCAGCCCAAGGTCGCCGCCCGGTCGCCTTCGAGCTTGCCGACCACGGTGCCCGAATGCATGTGGTCGCCGCCCGACAGCCGCAGGCACTTCGCCAGCACCCGGAAGTGGATGCCGTGGTAGGGGTTGCGGTCGATGACGGCGTGCATGGCGCGGTGAATGTGCAGAAGCATGCCGTTGTCGCGGCACCAGTTGGCGAGCGAGGTGTTGGCGGTAAAGCCGGCGGTCAGGAAGTCGTGCATGATGATCCGCATGCCGAGCGCCTTGGCGAACTCGGCGCGCTTGTACATCTCCTCGACCGTCGGCGCGGTGACGTTGAGGTAGTGGCCCTTGCGCTCGCCGGTCTCGGCCTCGGCCTTGCGGATCGCCTCGGCGACGAACTCGAACCGCTGGCGCCAGCGCATGAAGGGCTGCGAGTTGACGTTCTCGTCGTCCTTGGTGAAGTCGAGGCCGCCGCGCAGGCACTCGTAGACGGCGCGGCCGTAGTTCTTGGCGGAGAGCCCGAGCTTGGGCTTGATCGTGCAGCCGAGAAGCGGCCGGCCGTACTTGTCGAGCTTGTCGCGCTCGACCACGATCCCGTTGGGCGGCCCGCCGCAGGTCATGACGTAGTGGAGCGGAAAGCGGACGTCTTCGAGGCGGAGCGCGCGGATCGCCTTGAAGCCGAACACGTTGCCGACCAGCGAGGTCAGCACGTTGACCACCGAGCCCTCCTCGAACAGGTCGATCGGGTAGGCGACGAAAGCGTAAAAGCGCGCGTCATCTCCCGGCACCGGTTCGATCCGGTAGGCGCGGCCCTTATAGTGGTCGAGATCGGTGAGAAGGTCGGTCCACACCGTCGTCCAGGTGCCGGTCGAGGACTCGGCGGCGACCGCCGCCGCCGCCTCCTCGCGGGGCACGCCTTGCTGGGGCGTGATCTTGAAGCAGGCGAGGAGATCGGTGTCCTTGGGCGCATACGCCGGATCCCAGTAGGTTTCCCGGTACGCTTTCACGCCGGCGTCATAGGTCTTCGAGGCCATGGTCTGTGCTCCTCGGGAAAGGGTCATTCGGCGGCCGTCGGCGCGGCGGCGCGCGTAGCGAGCGCGCCCGACGCGTAACGCCTCGCCATCTCGGCGAGCGGAATAGGAGTGATCTTCGCGGCCTGGCCGGCGGTGCCGAACTGCTCGAAACGGTCCTGGCACAAGGCGCGCATCGCTTCGATCGCGGGCTTGAGGAACTTGCGGGGGTCGAACTCGGCCGGGCGCTCGACCGCCACCTTGCGCATCGCCCCGGCCATGGCGAGACGGCAGTCGGTGTCGATGTTGACCTTGCGCACGCCGTGTTCGATGCCGCGGCGAATCTCCTCGACCGGCACCCCGAAGGTCTGGGGCATCGCGCCGCCGTAAGCGTTGAAGACGTCCTGAAGCGCCTGCGGCACCGAGGACGAGCCGTGCATGACGAGATGCAGGTCAGGCAGGCGGGCGTGGATCGCCTTGACCACGTCCATGGCGAGGATCTCGCCGTCGGGCCGGCGCGAGAACTTGTAGGCTCCGTGCGAGGTGCCCATGGCGATCGCGAGCGCGTCGACCCCGGTCCGGGTGACGAAGTCCACCGCTTGGTCGGGGTCGGTCAGAAGCTGGTCGCGCGCCAGCCTGCCTTCGGCCCCATGGCCGTCCTCCTTCTCGCCCATCCCCGTCTCGAGGGAGCCCAGGCAGCCGAGCTCGCCCTCGACCGAGACCCCGACCGCATGCGCGGTCTCGACCACCCGGCGGGTGATGGCGACGTTGTAGTCGTAGCTCGCCGGCGTCTTGGCGTCGGCTTCGAGCGAGCCGTCCATCATCACCGAGGTGAAGCCGGCCTGGATCGCCGAAAAGCAGGTGGCCTCGTCGTTGCCGTGGTCCTGGTGGAGGCAGATCGGGATCGTGGGGAACATCTCCTCGGCGGCCTCCACCATCTTGCGGATCATGGCGTCGCCGGCGTAAGCGCGGGCGCCGCGGCTCGCCTGGAGGATGACCGGCGCGTCGACCGCGCGGGCCGCCTCCATGATCGCGATGACCTGCTCCATGTTGTTGATGTTGAAGGCGGGCACGCCATAGCCGTGCTCGGCGGCGTGGTCGAGAAGCTGGCGAAGGGAAATCCGGGCCAAGGCTCAGTCCTCCTCTTGTTTCCGGTTTCGCGCCAAAAGGCCGCGCGCAGCGGCGGCCACCGCGCGGGGGGTGATGCCGAAACGCTCGTAGAGCGCGGTCCCCGGGGCGGAAGCGCCGAAGCCCTCCATGCCAACGAAAACGCCCTCCGGTCCCAGCCAGCGGTCCCAGCCGTCGCCGAGCGCCGCCTCGACGCCGATCCGGGGCGCGGTCCCCAGTACCTCGGCGCGGTAGGCGGGGGATTGGCGCGCGAACAATTCCCAGCACGGCATCGACACCACGGCGGCCTGGACGCCCTCGGCGGCGAGCGCATCGGCGGCCTCGAGAGCGAGCGCCACCTCCGAACCCGAGGCCAGCAAGGTCACGTCGCGGGCGCGCGCGGGCGCGCGCAGGACATAAGCGCCGCGCGCCGAGAGGTTCTCCTCCCGATGCCGGGTCCGGACCGTGGGCAACGCCTGTCGGCTCAGGCACAGGACCGAGGGCGTGCGGGGCTGCCGCAACGCCGCCGCCCAGCACTCGGCGGTCTCGACCGCGTCCGCGGGGCGGAAGACGTTGAGGTTG
>CAZHDF010000277.1:0-3387 GCA_964531525.1 uncultured Alphaproteobacteria bacterium
ATTGCTATCCGATTGTCCGTGTACAACCATCGCGATAGCATACCCTGTGCGGCCAGCAGCCTGCCACGTTCGGTTGATCGTTGCGCCATACGAACGGGAGCGCATGGGAGCCAAGACCGACGAGATCAGGGATCGGGGCCGAGGAACCGCCGGCTCGGGGTTATAAAGTTCGGCGAATTGGGGAGGTACAGGTTGATCATAACAATCCATTGGGCTCGCCTGAAACGGCGCAACAGGCATCCCTTCTTCTTGGGCCACGCCCCCGCACCGAGCACGTCGGCATGAGCGACGGGAAACGCGTGGGCGTGGGTGACGTGATTTACGTCGCGCTCCTGAACCGGAGAGCAGTAATCGGAAAAGTCGCGGAAGGACGGGGCCGGGAGGCCTAAGTATGAGCGATCTGTTTTTCGAGCATCCAATCCTCAACTCGCCTTACGAGTGCCCGACCCGCCACTGGGAGCTGGATGCCGATGGCCAACCGACCAACAGGATACTCGAAACCCGTCGCCGATCCGAACTGATCACCCCAGTCCCAAAGCCGAAGAAACGCAAGAGATCCAAGAACCAGACGGAGATGGTGCTCGATAGCGGCGATGGGCTGTCGACTGAGGAGCAGGAATACAACCCGACCCCGATCATCAACGAAATTAGAAGCTACATAGAGGCGTGGCGAAACCTCCCCTCTCCCGAGCAATGGCAGGTCACGCCTGAGACCGCCCGTCTTTTGCAGCACTGGCGATACCATCGCTTCAACGACAAGCGCCCCTTCTTCTGCCAAGTGGAAGCGGTCGAAACGGCGATCTGGCTTGCCGAAGTCGCGCCCAAAATGGGCAAACGCGGCGCGAAATTCCTGGAACACCTCAAGGGCGCGAACGAGCAGGCCAATCCCGAGCTTCTGCGCATCGCGCTCAAGCTCGCGACGGGCGCCGGCAAGACGACAATTATGGCCATGTTGATCGCCTGGCAGACGGTCAACGCCGTGCGCCATCCCAACAGCAAGCTGTTCACCCGCGGCTTCCTGATCGTCACGCCCGGCATCACCATCAAGGACCGCCTTCGGGTGCTGCAACCGAACGATCCGGACAGCTACTACCAGAGCCGCGAGATCGTGCCCGGCGACATGCTGGGCGATATCAACCGGGCCAAGATCGTCATCACCAACTATCACGCCTTCAAACTGCGCGAGCGGATGGAGGTCTCGAAGGGCGGCCGCGCCCTGCTCAAAGGACGCGGGCCCGAGTTGAATACCGTCGAGACCGAAGGGCAGATGCTCCAGCGGGTGATGCCGGGCCTGATGGGCATGAAAAACATCCTGGTCATCAACGACGAGGCCCATCACTGCTATCGCGAACGTCCAGACGGCCACGAGGTTGATCGCTTGAAAGGCGAGGAGAAGGAGGAGGCGAAGAAAAACAACGAAGCGGCCCGGCTATGGATTTCCGGGATTGAAATCGTCAAGCGGAAGCTCGGCGTCCGGGCCGTCTATGATTTGTCCGCAACGCCCTTCTTCCTGCGCGGCTCGGGCTACGCCGAAGGCACTCTGTTCCCTTGGACCGTCAGCGATTTTTCTCTGATGGACGCCATCGAATGCGGGATCGTCAAGCTGCCGCGCATTCCCGTCGCCGATAATGAGCCCGGCGGCGATATGCCGAAGTTCCGAAACCTATGGGACCATATCGGCAAGTCATTGCCCAGAAAAGGACGTGGAAGGGGCGGGCAACCACTCGATCCGCTTAAACTTCATCCGTTGCTTGAGGGCGCGCTTAACGCCCTTTACGGCCATTACAAGAAAACCTTCGCGCTTTGGGAGGAGGCCGGGATCGAGGTGCCTCCCGTCTTCATCGTCGTCTGCAACAACACCGCTACCTCGAAGCTGGTGTATGACTTTATCGCCGGCTTCCACCGTCCCGCCGACGATGGCGAAACAACCATTTACAACGCCGGCCGTCTCGAACTGTTCCGCAACTACGATGAGCATGGGAACCGGCTGGCGCGGCCGCGCACCTTGCTGATCGACAGCACCCAACTCGAATCCGGCGAAGCGCTCGACAAGAATTTCCGCGAGATGGCTGCGGACGAGATCGAGCGGTTCCGCCGCGAGATCGTCGAACGCACCGGAGATATCCGGGCGGGCGAGAGCATCTCCGACCAGGATCTGTTGCGTGAGGTGATGAACACTGTCGGCAAGAAAGGGCGCCTGGGAGAATCCATCCGCTGCGTCGTCTCGGTCTCCATGCTGACGGAAGGTTGGGACGCCAACACGGTCACCCACATCCTCGGCGTTCGCGCCTTCGGCACCCAGCTTCTGTGCGAGCAAGTGGTCGGGCGCGGCCTGCGCCGGCAGTCCTACGACCTTAATGAGGAAGGCCTGTTCAACGTCGAATACGCCGACATCCTGGGCATTCCGTTCGATTTCGCGGCCAAGCCCGTCGTCGCTCCGCCCGCCAAGCCGCGCGAGACCATCCGCGTCCGCGCCGTCAGCCCCGATCGCGACGCGCTGGAGATCAAGTTTCCGCGCGTCGAAGGCTATCGCGTGGAGCTGCCTGACGAGAAATTGAGCGCCAACTTTACCCCCGATTCGGTGCTCGAACTGTCGCCCGCGTTGGTCGGCCCTTCGGTGGTTAGAAATCAGGGCATCGTCGGCGAAGGAGTGGACCTCACGGTCGAGCATTTAAAAGACATGAGAAAATCGACCATTCTTTTTCACCTCGCGAAGCACCTGCTCTACACGAAATACCGCGATCCCGGCGAGGAGCCGAAGCTTCACCTCTTTGGTCAGCTCAAGCGGATCACGCGCCAATGGATCGACGGCGGCTATCTTCGCTGCACGGGCGGCACCTACCCGGCCCAATTGCTTTATCAAGAAATCGCCGACATGGCCTGCGAGCGGATCAAGGCCGCAATCACCGAAACGCTCGTCGGCGACCGCCCGATCAAGGCGATCCTAGACGCCTACAACCCGATCGGCTCGACCAAACACGTCAACTTCACCACGTCGAAGGAGACCCGTTGGCAGACCGACCCGCGCAAATGCCACATCAACTGGGTCGTCTGCGATTCGGACTGGGAGGCCGAGTTCTGCCGCGTGGCGGAAGCGCACCCGCGCGTCCGCGCTTATGTGAAGAACCAGAACCTCGGCCTCGAAGTCCCCTACCTCATGGGGTCTGCGCCGCGGAAATACCTCCCCGATTTCATCGTGCAACTGGACGACGGCCACGACGACCCGCTGAACCTGATCGTCGAGATCAAGGGCTATCGCGGCGAGGACGCCAAGGAGAAGGCCAATACCATGCGCGCCTACTGGGTGCCGGGCGTGAACAACCTGGGCCGATTCGGCCGCTGGGCCTTCGCCGAGTTCACCGAGGTCTACGAGATCGAGGCCGAGTT
>CAZHDF010000278.1:0-3380 GCA_964531525.1 uncultured Alphaproteobacteria bacterium
CCAACCCGCTGCCCATGACCCACCGCCCGGGCGTGCTCGTCAAGGTGTTCTCGTCCAACTGAGGGTAATCCGTCGCCATGACCGATCCCTTCGCCCGCATGGTCGACGACCTCTATGCGCATCTCGGCGCGCTCGCGACGTATACGCCAGCGAACGGCGCGCCGGTGACCGTCACGGTCATCGCCAAGCGCCCGGACAAGGAAATCGACGTCGGCGTCTCGGGCCTGCAGGTCGCAACCCAGCAGGCGGAGATCCGGGTCTCCGAGCTGCCGCCGGGCGCTGACCGGGGCGATACGCTCGATCTCGGCGGCGAGAGATTCGTCGTGCGCCGGATCACCCGGGACGCGCCGCGCCTGATCGCCACCCTCGACCTCGATCCAGCCTGATGCCTGCGCTTCGCGCGACGCTCGTCGGGCTCAGGACGCTCGACGACGCGATCAAGCGCGCCGAGTTGCGGACTCGCGCGGCGGCGCGCGCGGCGGTCGACGAGACGTCGCTGCGGGTGCAGAAGGCGATCCGCGCCGACGTCGACCGCATCTTCTCGGGCGGCACGGTCCGCCTTCGCCGCGGCAAGGGCCGGCGCGTCTCCGGCGCTGTCCGACGCAAGCTGTTCGACAACCGCGCGCGCGGGACGGCGGCGCTGGTGTTCTCGAAGTTCGGTCGCCGCGAGGGCGGCGAGTTTGTCGACTACCTCGGACCGTACATCACGGGCCGCGACATCCGCCCGCGGCGCGGCCGCTACCTCGCCATCCCATTGCAGCGGGGGAAGCGGAACCGCGACCCGAAGACCTTCAAGAACCTGCACACGATCGCAATCGGGGGGCGATTGTTCCTCGTGCGCTCGACCCGGACGCGGACCACCTTCATGTTCCTGCTGATCCCGCGGGTGAGGATCACCAGGCGGTTGCGGGCGAAGAAGATCGCGCTACGCGAGGCTCGACTGATGGCTGGGCGCGCGCAACGCGCGTTCCGGTTCTGAGGACTGACCGATGACGACCAGCATTCGAGAGCAAGCGCTCGCCGGACTGTTTGCCGCGCTCGGCGGCGTGGCGGCCGAGGTCGCGGGGGTCACCGTGCTCCGCAACGAGGACACCGAGATCGGCGTCTTCCCGGCGCTCAATCTCCTCGACGCCGAATCGACGCAACGCGTGGTCGACCGCGCCGGGGAGGCGACGCTCTATGCGATCGACGTCGCAATCGAAGGATATGTGAGCGCCGCGACGCCGGCCGAGACCGGGCCAGCGCTCTCCGCTCTCTACGCTGCGACCTGGCGCGCGGCCAGGAGCGCGCAAGCATCGGTTCCGGCGATCGACGAGATCATCGAGGGCGAGATGGAGACGACGCTCGTGCGCGAGGACGGAATCGCGCCGTATGCGATGTTCGCGCTCTCGATCGAGCTGCGCTTCGGCGCGCTCCACGACGATCCGTTCACGGCGGCATAAACGCCGCGCATTCATCAAGGAGGGCCAGCGATGGCGCGACAGCCGGCGAAGAATCTGCTGCTCAAGATCGAGAGCGCCGAAGGGTCCGGGACCTACATCACCCTCGGCATGCTCCAGACCACAGACTTCACGATCAATACCAACCAGATCGACGTCACCAACAAGGACTCAGCATCCGACCGGCGCGAACTCGATATCGGCATCCAGTCGCTCTCGGCCTCGGGCCGTGGGTTCTTCGATGCCGGCGCCGCCTGGCAGCGGGCCCGGGCCGCGGCGCTCGCGCGCGAGACGCCGAACATGCAGATCATCGATCCGGGCGACGGCACCTATCAGGGCCGGTTCCTGATCACGACACTCGGCAAGTCGGGCGGACAGGAGGGCTCGGTCGAGGTCAACATCTCGATCGAGTCCGCCGGCGACTTCACCTTCACGCCCGCATGAGGAGCATGAACGATGGCTGATCTGACGATCCAGGATGTGGTCGAGGGCGGGCTCGCGCCGGCTTACGCGGCCGCGTCCGCCGCCGGCGACGCGGTGCTCAACCTCGCCGGCGACGTGTTCCTGCACGTGAAGAACGGCGACACGGCTTCGCACACCGTCACCATCGCGGCGCAGGACACGAGCGAGGTCGTGCCCGGGTTCGGCGCCATGACCAAGGCCAACGTCCAGGTCTCGGTGCCGGCGGGCGGCGACCGCTTCATCGGGCCGTTCCCGCGGGCCGCGTTCAACGACGCGGGCGGCAAGGTGCGGATCGCTTACGACGCCGTGACGAACGTCTCCATCGCCGCGCTCAGGCTCACGAGGGCGGTCTGATGGCCTGGGTGCGAACGCCGATCAAGATCGGCGGCGTGGTCGTCGACGGCTTCGTGAGAAGCGGCGACGCTCTCGAGGCGATGGTTCCGTGGCGCGCGGATATCGCTGTCGGCACGGCGGTCGAGCTCGGCGGTGCGCGCTATCGCGTCGTCTCGCTGCGCGACCCGGGCAACCGCCAAGAGACCCTCGAGCTCGGCCTTGAGCCGCGGCCGGCGAAGGCCGAGCCGGGGACGCGCAAGAAGCGGAAGGGTAAGGCGGGGGTGGACGATGCCGCGTGACGCGGGGGATGGCCGCCTGGGCCCGCGAATCGACGTGACCCTCGGCGGCAAGACCTACGATCTCAAGCCGACCTTCGGCGCGCTGGTGCGGATCGAGCAGACGCTCGACGCCGGCCTCGGCGCGCTGCTTCTCCGCTTCCTGCGGCGCGAGCACGGTGTCGCCGACACCACGCGCATCGTCTACGAGGGGATCGTCGCGGACCTCGGCAACGACGCGCCCGAGTACGAGGAGGTCGGTGCGCTGGTCGTGCGCGAGGGCGTCGAAGCTGTCGCCCCTGCCGCGCTCGACATGCTCACGGCGGCGCTGCGTGGGCTCGATAGGTTCGCTGCCGACAAGGTCGAGGATGCGGAGCAGGCGGCGACTGCGGACGAAGGCGATCGCCCTACGCCGCCCCAGGGGGCGGGATCCCCTGGGGCCGGTTCCTCGGCGCGGCCGTCGTGATGGGCGTAAGCCCGGGCGAGTGGCGCGCGATGACGCCGCACGCGCTCTACGAGGTCAAGGAGATGTGGGTGGAGGCGCAAGGCGGCACAAGCGACCGCCAGCGGCGCACGGCCCGCGCCGAGCTCGCGCGGCTCAAGCGGCTCTATCCGGATACGCTTTGCGCGGGGAAGGCGTGAAGAATGGCCAAGGAGCTCGAACGCCTCCTGCTGCGCATCGAGGCCGACACCTCGCGGCTCCGGCGCGAGCTTCGTGTCGTCGAAGGGAGCACGCGCAGCACCGGCCGGCGCATGGAGCGCGCGTTCGGTCGCGCGAGCCGCGGGCTCGAGGCGATGACCCGCAAGATGGTCTCGGCGCGCGGCGCGGCGGTGGCGCTCGCAGGCGCCTCCGCGCTCGGGCTCGCGGTCA
>CAZHDF010000279.1:0-3328 GCA_964531525.1 uncultured Alphaproteobacteria bacterium
TGGAGGCGGCATAGCCCTCCCAGATCGTCCACTGGCCCGAGCCGAACATGCCGACCGCGCTCGGCCCCTTCTTGGCGAGCGTCTCCTTCCACTTCTCGGCCATGACCGAGAAGGCTTCGTCCCAGGAGACCTCGGTGAAGTCGCCGTTCTTGTCGTAATGGCCCTTCTTCTTGCGCAGCAGCGGCTTGGTCAGCCGGTCCTTGCCGTACATGATCTTGGACAGGAAGTAGCCCTTGATGCAGAGGAGCCCCTTGTTGACCGGCGCGTCCGGGTCGCCCTGGGTCGCGACGATGCGCCCCTCCTTGGTGCCGATCAGCACCCCGCAGCCGGTGCCGCAGAACCGGCAGACGCCCTTGTCCCAGCGAATGCCGTCGTCGCCGGCCGCCTCGGCGCGCTTGGCGGCGGGAAGGCTGATGCCCGCCACGCTCGCCGCGGCCACCGCGGCGTTGGTCTTGATGAAGTCGCGCCTCGAAATAGTCATGATGCCTTCTCCTTGCCGGCAGAATCATCCTCGAAATAGCTGTAGACCAGGGAGGTCGTAAGAACGCCGTCGACGTCCCGGAGCTTGGTCATGGTCTCGAAGGCCGCGCGCTCGCCGGGGCAGTCGAGCGTGACGACCAGGCGGCCGTCGTCGCTTGCGCCGTGCACCTCGACGCCCGCGAGCCGGTCGAACGCGGCGCGCGCCGCATCGATCTTCTCGGGGCGGACGTGAACGACGAGGCTGGAAATGCTCATCTCTCGGTCTCCCTGGCGCTCTTGATTTCCCTGGCGGCTCTCACGCGATCTCGATGGCGTCGGCCGGGCAGGGGGCGACGCAGGCGCCGCAGCCGGTGCACAGCGCGGTCTCGACCATCGGCCGGGCGCCGCCGCCGACCACCAACTCGAAGCGGATGGCGCCGGCGTCGCAATGCTCGCCGCAGACGCGGCAGCTCACGCCCTTGATCGACAGACAGGCGTTGGTCATCTCGGCGACGGCGGTCCAGGGACGGCGCGCGTCGCCCTCGTCGGCGTTGGCGATCGACAGCGCGCCGCCCGCGCAGACCTGGGCGCATTTTCCGCAAAAGGTGCATTCGCCGCGCGCGAAGTCGACCTCGGGCAGGCGGCCGCGTCCCGCGACCAGAATTCCCTGGGGGCAGGCGTCGATGCAGGCGCCGCCGCGGCGACAGAAATCGATGAAGGAGACCTCGGCGCCGGACCAGGGAGGGCGAAGGGGAGTCCGACGCCCCCAGAGGGTTCCGCGAAGAAACTGAGACCGGTCGATCTTGCGGACCAATTTCGTCTCCACTGACGCAAACGCGAAAGACCATAGAGTGTTTGCGTGTACCGCCAACAGTTGCTCGTTGCTGGCGATTTTGCCTTGACCATAGTCAAGAACCGAGGCGGATTTTGCGTATGCGAAGGAAATTTTTCGCTTCCGCCAAGCCGTCGAACGGGCCCGGCGCAAGAATAGGCGCGTGTGCGGTTAAAGCCCGGTTAATGGAGCCTGACGAGCCTTTCGCCCGGAACCGCGCGCGGGCTTACGCGGCCAAGGGGGCACCGCCGAGGGTGGATTGGATCAGGGACTGGCTTTCGTCGAGCGCCTCCACGAGAAGCGAGGCGTAGTCCGGCCACAGCGGCGTGATCCGTCCCTCGACGTCGCCTTCGAGGAAGGCGATCTCGCTGTCGAACTTCCGGGCGAGGCGGCGCATCTTCAGGTTCTCCGGGAGGCAGACCATGTAGATGCAGCGGATCGACCGGTTGCGCGCGATCACGATCAGACGGCGCAGGATCTCGCTGCCAAGCCCCTTGTTCTGGAACGGCTTCTCGACCGTGATGGCGATCTCGGCCCGGGCCGGCGGGTGGCCGTCGATCAGCCGCAGCTCTCCCGCGGCGCGCAGCTCGCCGTCGATCAGGCCCACGATCACGATCAGGCGCGACCAATCGAGACCCGCGCAATAGGACCGGATGAAGTCGTCGCGCACGGTCCCGCCGAAGCGCATGCGGCGGTCCTCGTCGTCGAGGCGCAGGAGATGATCTCGATACGCCGCGCGCTCGTGAGGCCAGAGATGCCGAATGACGATCCGCTCGACCTTGTCCGATGACATGTTCGATTCCTCCGGCGGCATGCTTTTTGCTGCGCCGCACAACGAGAATATCGGCTCCTTCGGGTGGCCTTGCAAGGGCGATCGCGGGCTTTGGCCCGGCGCTCAGAACATGGCTGGTCCTCGGATTTTTCAAGGCGTAGTATCGCGTCGTCATAGAGGCCGTATCGCGGAATGGGAGGGTGACCATGCGGTTCCGGGGATCTCTTCGAGAAGGTCGTTCCAGGCCATGAAGTCGCATGCGCGGGTCGCCGTGATCGGCGGCGGGGTGGTGGGGTGCAGCGTTCTCTACCACCTGACCAAGTTCGGCTGGCGCGACGTGGTGCTGATCGAGCGATCCGATCTCACCTCGGGCTCGACCTGGCACGCGGCGGGCGGGTTCCACACCCTCAACGCCGACCCCAACATGGCGGCGCTTCAGGGCTATACCATTCGGCTCTACAAGGAGCTCGAGGAGATCAGCGGCCAGTCCTGCAGTCTCCACCATGTCGGCGGACTGGCGATCGCGACCACGCCCGAGCGCTGGGATCACTTCAAGGCCGAGCGGGCGAAGCACCGTCACATGGGTCTCGAGACCGAGCTCGTCGGCCCCGAGGAGATCGCGCGCCTCAGTCCGGTGACCAACATCGAGGGCGTGATCGGCGCGCTCTACGATCCGCTCGACGGGCATCTCGACCCCTCGGGCACGACCCAGGCCTATGCCGCCGCGGCGCGCAAGGGCGGCGCCGAGATCATCCTTCACAATCGGGTGGTCGAGCTCAACCCGCGCCCCGACCGCCACTGGGACGTGGTGACCGAGCAGGGCACCATGGTCGCCGAGATCGTCGTCAACGCTGGCGGGCTCTGGGCGCGCGAGCTCGGCGAGATGGTCGGCGTCTCGCTGCCGCTTCACGCCATGGAGCACCAGTATCTGGTGACCGACGACATCCCCGAGGTCTACGAGCGAGAGGGCGAGCTGCCCCATGTGGTCGATCCCCAGGGGGAAAGCTATCTCCGCCAGGAGGGGCGCGGCCTGGTCATCGGCTTCTACGAGCAGGCCTGCGAGCCCTGGGCGGTCGACGGCACGCCTTGGGACTTCGGCCACGAGCTGCTGCCCGACAAGCTGGAGCGCATCGGCGATTCGCTCGAAATCGCGTTCCACCGCTATCCCTGTCTCGCGACCGCCGGCATCAAGCGGGTCATCAACGGCCCCTTCACCTTCGCCCCCGACGGCAACCCGCTGGTCGGCCCGGTGCCGGGGCTCGACA
>CAZHDF010000280.1:0-3306 GCA_964531525.1 uncultured Alphaproteobacteria bacterium
AGGCTTTTCGCGAAGGCATCGAAGGTCAATGATGCGAAGCGGTAGGCCAAGTCTTCGCCGCAACGCTCGCGCACCCGGTTACGCAGATTAGCAGCGGCGTCCACTTTGAAGCTGATGGCGAGGATTCGCCGGGGCGGCGGACAGATGCCGGTCTGCAAAAGGTAACTCGCCCGCTGCGCCAAGAGCTCCGTCTTGCCGGCGCCGGGGCCGGCCTTTACGGCAAGATTGTAATCGGAGCGGACAATCTCTTTATCGCTCTCGGAAAGCCGAATTCCGGGAGACGGTGCCCACTCTTCGGCCAAAATTCTCTGCCGTCTCATTGCGCAGCCTCTTCCGGCTTGAGGTGCTCTTTGGCCGCTTCGATCAAGCGCTTGAGGACATCAGGCGCGCCTTCCTGTAGTTCTCGATCCGTGAGTTTGGCGAGAGCAGCCCAATGTGACGCGGGCTTGGAACGCGATTTGAAGAGCCGCCGATATGCTCTCAGTTCGGCATCTGAACAACCGAACCCTGCCTTCGCTGTAGCATCGGCGTCGTGGTCTTTCCCGTAGACACTCTTGAGCAGGGCCGCCTTTTCTTTCACAGCCAACTCTGGATCGTCGCCCACCCCATATGCTTCGGGAAACGCACGAAGCATGGCCATGTCAAGGTCAAGGGGCGAGGAATAGTAGATTCCCAGACTTTCCAGACACCTGCACCATACTTCGATCTTGTCTTTTGCTCCCTCCTCGTTCCAACGGATCTCTTCCGGGGGATGAGTGTCAATCAACCTTCTAACGTCCTCATTCGCATTGTCATTCAGCCATTCAAGCGCGTTCTTGATTCGTCCTGGCCCACCCCCATTTCTCCCAGCGTCGAGATCCAGCAGCGTTAAATGCGGTATTTCGAGATCATCGAGTAGGCGCCACATGTGATTGGCGTGCCGTCCACCAAGCGGGACAAAGGCAACGAACGACGGGTCGAGCGGGACACCCAATGCGTCCGCGATTCTCGGGATGACAAGTTCCTCCGTATCGCCCTCGCCCAGGATCACGAGTTTCGCGAAATAAAGCTCCGGATGCGCGAGAACCGCCTGCCGGATAAATTTCGCCGCATCCTCGTCATTTTCCGGCAATCGGATCGTTTTCACACGGCTCGTCGCGTCCGTGCTTAACCTGAGATGGCGAACTTGCTTGGGCTCGACGCGGCGGAGAATTGCGGCAGAGTGGCTGGTCACGATTGCCATCGCTCTGTTATCAGCGGCAAGCTTCTTGAGAAGGGCGATAAGGCGCGGAAGATAGAAAGGGGAGAGATGATTTTCCGGTTCCTCGACCGCGAAAATGGCCAAGACCGGCGGAACGATTTCGAGAGCATTGAATCCCTTCGGCCTGTCACCCTTTTCGGGCGAGGCCAAGCCAATCTCCAACCGATATAGCGTAGCCGAGAGGGCAAAATAGAGAAGTGAAACCAGCCCCTCGCTGAGTTCGCTTAGCGACCTGGACCGTCCGCCCGGGGCTGTCTCGAATACGAGTTGCAACTCCCGGACCAGTTTCTCGAATTCGCGCGCCACGACGGAAATATTGGGGTCCCTCAGATAGCGACCCGCATGGAGCTGTTGCCAGATATGGCCCAATGCCTCGCTAAACCAGGAAAAGGCCGGCGTGCCGCGAAGTCTTTCCTGCAATGCCTCCGCCGCCCTAGATGATTCCTTGCGCGTATCATCATCCCAATCGGCGCTTCGCTCGATGCGCTGCAAGAGTTGCTTCAAAGCAACGCGCGTGACGGTCCCGCCGTCCCGCGTGGCCGGGATATAACGCATCTGGATGAGATCGTGGACCCGCCTCGTGACCGCCCGCCGATCGACGGAATCCTCGCCGAATCCGATATCTTCCGAAGAAGTTATCCAGGAAACTGTGGCTTCCACCTCGTCTTCGAAAGTGGTCTTCGGCTCCCATAGCGCTTCTAAGCGCAAACGTGCCCTCGGTGACCCGCCGGGTTTCATCAGATAGGTATAATCTTCGATCGCCGCCAAATGAGCCGGTGTATCTTCATCATCGTCCAATTCAGGGAAGGCCAAGACGACCTCGATTTCCATCTCTCTGCGGTCGACATCTTCGATCCGCTCACCTGGTCCGAAATGGAAGTCATCACGAGCGATTCGACGGTCGGAAGCGATGGGCGAGAACAGCTTCTTCAGGGCATTGAGCAGTGCTGTCTTGCCAGCCCCGTTCTCTCCTACGAGCGCCGTGATATCGCTCTCGAACGTAATCTCGCAGGGCTCATCGCCGAAACACCGGAAATTCCTCAGCCGCACTTTCTCGATGTGCATCTCACGCTCCAGCCGCGATCAAGCCAACCGGACTCATCTTAGAGTTGTCGCGGCAAACGGCAAGGTGCGCGATTATCAATGCGGCCGGTATGGCTCCAGCGTACGCGAGCAAGGGGAACAGCGTCTCCTTAACGTATACGTCGTCAGCGGGCGGGAGCGTCAATACAATAGTGGCCCGCGGGCAGGCGCCAGATGATCTGCCATCTGGAGGGCAGCCTCGATCGGCTGCGGTCCTGACGTAACGGACCGTCAGCTATCGCCCCGAACCACCCCCGTCCCATTACATACCCTCGGCGTTGTCCGACTCGCCCATGTCCGAGAAGTTGGTGATCGCGACCTCGCCCTCGGGAAACTCGGCGATGATCTTGAGCCGCCCGCCCATCGCTTCGATAAGCCCGCGCAGGTTCGAGACATACATGTCCGCCCGCCGCTCCATCTTGGCGATGGCCGGCTGGTTGACCTTGAGCATCTCACCCAGCGCCTTCTGGGTCATGGCCCGCGCCTGACGCAATTCATGGAGCGGCATCGCGGCGCGCAATTCGGCCTTCTTCGCCTCGACCCGCGCGCGGCGTTCGGGCGAAAAGTCCTTCGTCAGCTCGGTGAAGGGACGACGTCCGCTCATCAGATCAGCCCTTCCTTTCCCAGCTCCTCAAGATGCTCGTCGTACAATTTGTCGGCCAGCGGCACGTATCTTTCGTAGAACCGATCGTCCCCGGTCTTGTCGCCGCCGATCAGCAGGATCGCCGCTCGTCGCGGATCGAAGGCATAGAACACGCGGACCGGCCGGCCGCCGCTCTGGACGCGGAGCTCGCGCATATGATCATGACGCGAGCCTTCGATGCCGGACGAATAAGGGAACGGCAGCCGCGGTCCATACTCCATCAGCAACTCGACGATAGCGGTCACGTCCTCTTGCACGCCGTCGGAAAGTCCGGCCCACCAGTCGCCGAACTCGTCCGTATATTCCACGTTCCAGGTCATTCGATGATATATTCCATCGA
>CAZHDF010000281.1:0-3186 GCA_964531525.1 uncultured Alphaproteobacteria bacterium
CCCGGCCGCGATCGCGTTCATGAACGGGCTGTCCATGGCCGCGCCCGCGCCATGGGCGAGGATCAAGGTCCGATCGGCCCCCTCGGGGCCGTCGAACAGAAAGGCGGGCCGGCTCACGGGGTGGAGGGGCTCAGCACCCGGTCGGCGGCGCATCGCCCCGGCGGCCACGCCCGAGAGTCGCGCCGCGCGGCGCCGCGCAGCCGGCGGCGGGAGCCTCGGCGACATTGCGCACCAGCGGCAACGAGGCGAGCATGTTCGCGATCCGTTGGCGCTCGACCTGGAAGGCGACAAGCGCCTCGCCCTTGAGCTTGATGCCGGACGGCATCCGGACCTTGAGCGGGTTGATCTGGCGCCCGGCGCGCAGCACCTCGTAATGGAGATGCGGGCCGGTGGTTCGCCCCGTGCTGCCCACATAGCCGATGACTTGACCCTGCTTGACCCGCTTGCCCGGGCGAACGCCCTTGGCGATCCGGTTCATATGGGCGTACGCGGTGGCGTAGGTGCCGCGATGGCGGATGCGCACGTAGCGCCCATAGCTCGAAAACCAGCCGGCGCGCTCGACCACGCCGTCGCCGGCGGCGAAGATCGGCGTGCCCCGGGGGGCGGCGAAATCGACGCCCCGGTGCATCCGCGTATAGCCGAGGACGGGGTGCTTGCGCTTGCCGTAGCCCGACGACAATCGGCCGCCGTTGATCGGCGTGCGCAGCAACGCCTTGCGCACGCTCTGACCGTTCGCGTCGAAATAGCCGGCGACGTCCTTGGCGAACTCGTAGCGGAAGATCTCGAGCCGCTCGCCGCTCAGCGTCAGCGCGCCGTACAGCACGTTGCCCTCGCGCACCGGCGTTCCGGTGTCGTCGAGATAGCGCTCGAACAGGATGTCGAACACGTCGCCACGCTGAATGTCGCGCTGGAAGTCGACGTCGTAGCTGAAGGCGCGAATGAAGTCCACCATCACCGCCTGGGGCACCTTGGCCTCGGAGGCGGCCTGATAAAGGCTCGAATCGATACGCCCGCCGGCATGGACGAGCACGCGCGAGAGCGGGACGTCGACCGCGCGGGCCGCGAACCCGCCGTCCTGGGTGCGGCGCGCCTCGACGCTCCGCCCGGGCTCGACCGCGAGCGAGAAGCTGAACAGGCTCTCGGGCCTGGCCGGCGTGCCGTCGGCCTCCTTCCCGGGCGCGAGGGCGACGGTGAGCACCTGGCCGGTCCGCAGCCGGCGGGGGTTGAACAGGCGGCGCAGCGAATCGATCGCGTCGCTCGCCTCGGTCGGGTTCGACCCGGCGCGGCGCAACGCATCCATCAAGGTGTCGCCCTTGCCGATCCGCAGGCGCTTCTCGACCGCGTTCGCGGGCGGGGCGGCGAAGGCGATCGGCTTGGGCGGTGGAAACAGGGCGGCGAGAAGGGGCTTGTCGGCCTGATCGGTCGCGAAGGCGCCGTCGGCCTCGCGTCCGGCGACCAGGTAGCGGCCGCGCTTGAGCGCCAGGCTCACCGCGGCGAGGCGGGGCGCGGGGCCGGTCGCGGGCTCGAAGGCGACCGTGACCTCCTGGCCGATCTGGAGCCGGCGCAGGTCGAACTCGCGGCCGATCGCGGAAACCGCCGCCTCGGCGTCGCCCCGGGTCGCGCCGGCGCGCCGCAGGATGCGCGACAGCGTATCGCCCTTGCGGGCGTTCAGCGTCTTCCTCTCGCCGGGGACGCGGTCGTCGTCGGCCATGGCCCGGGTGCCTTCGTCGTCCGACGAATCCAGCGGGGCGAGCTTGGCGACGGCGCGGGGCGCCGGGGCTTCGACGGCCGGGGCCTTGGCGGCGATTTCGGCCGCCGGAGCGGTTTTTTCGGCCTTTTTCGGCGTCGCGACTTTTTCGATCTTGGGCGCTTCGGCGGTCTTCGCCGCGACCTTGGGCGCTTCCGCCGCCGGCTCCGTCGCGGCCGGAGGTAGGGGGGTGCTCTTGCTCTCGGTTTCCCGGCGCGCGACCACGACCGGGATCAGCGGCGACCGCGCGCGCGACGCCCGAAACCCGCCGTCGCCGCGTCGCGCCGCGACCAGATAGCGCTTTCCGCCGAGCGCGAGGCTGACCGCGGCGACGCGCCGGGCGCTCGTCTTGGACGGGGCGGCGAAGGCGATGACGATTTCCTGGCCGATCTTGAGACGGCGCAGGTTGTACAGGCGCTCGAACGACGCGCTCGCCCGCAGAGCCTCGCGCCGCGTGCCGCCCGCGCGGACGATCGCGGCGATCAGCGTCTCGCCCTTGCGCAGGCGAACCGTGGTGTTGGGGGCGTCCTCGAGGCGGGCGACGCCCGGGCCGCCGTCGACGCCGAAGGGCGAGGCGGTCTCGAAGGCGGCGAAACCCTCGTTCTGGCGGCGGACGACGATGAAGCCGTTGCGCTCGACCGAAAGGCTCAGCGCCCGAATCCGCGCCGCGCCGGCCGCGCCGCCCGCGTCGAGCACCACGGCGAGTTCCTGGCCCGCGCGCAGGCGGCGGGGGTCGAAGCGGGTACGCAATGTCCGAAGCGCGGCATCCGTGTCGCCGGGGGTTGCGCCGGCGGCGGCCAGCAGCTCGCCCAAGGTGTCGCCGGGTGCGATCCGATAGGTGACGATCCGGGGCTCGGCGCGCGGTTCGGCGCGCGGCGCGCTCGTCGTTCCCGAGACGGCCGCGTCATGGGCTTCGAGGGCGACGGTCAGGGGCGCGACGGAATCCGGCGATCGGGCGAGCGGCGATGGGAACGCCCGGATATCGCCCGCCGAGGCCCCGCCCGCCGCCGTCAGGAAAAGCAGAAGAAGCGCGCCCCGAAAGGAACCGGCGAACGAAAAACGGGTGCGCGCGGTCGCGGCGATGCGACTCATCGCCGGCTCCGTCGCCGGTTCGGTATCGGGGTCGTCGCCGCCAAGCGCGCCGCCGGGCGAAAAATCATCACACTTCGGCCCCCCTTGACCTATATCGTCGAAATACGATTCCCCACCCCTGACGAACGGATGCGTTCCCGGCGTGTTCTCGAGACGATTCCGCGCGTTGGCGCGATCGCGCCCAACCTTGCGGGGAGCCCCCGATTTTGTCAACGAAATCCTAGGGTTTTCGCATTGAGACTCGGTTAAGAAATCGGCCTTGCCGGACTTTTTTTCCAAGCCGGCGCGAAAGGCCCTGAGATTGGTTGACAGTTAGGGGGTGTGGGTATAGGAAGTTTCGCGGGATT
>CAZHDF010000282.1:0-3184 GCA_964531525.1 uncultured Alphaproteobacteria bacterium
CCTGCCTGACCCCGCTCGGCTGGCTCAACCGCATGACCCAGTTCAAGGAGAAGGCGGGCAAGCACCGCGAGAACGCGGTTCTCGGACTGTACGCCTACCCGGTGCTGATGGCCGCCGACATCCTGCTCTACAAGGCGACTCATGTGCCCGTGGGCGAGGACCAGAAACAGCATCTCGAGCTCTCGCGCGATATCGCGGGCGCGTTCAACCGCCGCTACGAGGTCGAATGCTTCCCGCTGCCCGAGCCCCAGATCATGGGCGCGGCGACGCGGGTGATGTCGCTGCGCGACGGGCGGCGCAAGATGAGCAAGTCCGACAGCTCGGATTACTCGCGCCTCAACCTGACCGACGACGCCGACGTGATCCGGCTCAAGATCCGCAAGGCGCGCACCGATCCCGAGCCCCTGCCGGCGACGCCCGAGGGGCTCGCCGACCGGCCCGAGGCGGCGAACCTGATCGGCATTTTCGCGGCGCTCGCCGGCGAGACCGTCGAGGCGGTCTGCGCGCGCTACGCGGGCGCGCCGTTCTCGACCTTCAAGGCCGACCTCGCCGATCTCGCGGTCTCGGTGCTGGAGCCCATCGGCGACGAGATCCGGCGCATGATGAAGGACCCGGCGTCGATCGACCGGGTGCTCGCGAACGGCGCCGCGCGCGCCGCCGAGATGGCCGCCAAAAACCTTGCCGAGGCGCAGACGATCATGGGGCTCCGATGACCGACGATCCCGGTCCCGAGGGCGGCCGCGCGCGCCTCTGGAGTCGCTTTCGGCCCCGACGGAGCTGGGGATGGATCGCCGTCGCGCTGCTGGCGATCGTGCCGCTCTACTACCTCCTGGGCATGGCCTGGATCCACCGGGTCGACGACGACACCGCCTTCGCGCCGTCCGCGCCCGTGCCCGCGGGCGCGAGTCGCGCGGTCGCGATCGCGGTCGCGCTGATCGAGCGCGAGGTCGACCGGAACCGCTGGACCGCGAACGACCCGTTCTTCCTGCCGGCGGCCGCGCTCGACAACATGCCCAATTTCCAGCAGGGCATCATCGCCGCCCTGTCGCGCTTCGCCATCGAGCTTACCGACCAGATCGGCCGTACCCGAGGGTCGAGCGAGGTCGACCCGGACTTGGAGACCGCCGCCGGGCTGCTCAAGTACTCGGGCACGGTCTGGATCTTCGACTTCGCGACCTCCTGGGCGCCGACCGCGCCGTCGGAGCAGCAGTACCGCGCCGCCCGCCGGGCGCTCGCCCGCTACAACGAGCGCCTCGCCGAGGGCAACGCCGTGTTCGAGCGCCGCGCCGACAACCTGCTCGCCACCCTCGATCGCTTCGCCGCCGACACCGGCTCGTCGTCGGCGGCGCTCGACCGTCGAATCCGCGAGGATAGCGGCTGGGTCGTCGACACCAAGGCCGACGATCTGTTCTACGCGGTCAAGGGACGGCTTTACGCCTATTACCTGCTGCTGCGCGCGCTCGGCGAGGACTACGCCAAGGTGATCGCGGAGCGCCAGCTCGGCCCCGCCTGGGAGCAGATGCTGGCGAGCTTCCGCGCCGCCGCCGAGCTCGACCCCTGGGTCGTGATCAACGGCACGCCCGACGGGCTGGTGCTGCCCAACCACCTCGCCGTTCAGGGCTTCTACCTGTTGCGCGCCCGCACGCAGCTTCGCGAAGTCACGAATATCCTTCTGAAATAGAAGGAATAATTCGACATTCTCCCGCGACGGCGCAAGGGTTTGCGGCGCCCGCGCGGTTGCGATCCGGCGCGAAGCCGTGCAGGATGAAGATCGCGAAGGCGACCCTGGAGGCAAGCGCAGGATGGCCGAAGACCCTCGGCGCATCCCCCGCCATATCCCTGGCCGGGCCAAATATCTGGTTTGCGTCGACGACAGCCCGCATTCGCGGGTCGCGGTTCGTTTCGCCTGCCTGCGCGCGCGCCACACGGGCGGCCACGTGGTCCTTCTCAGCGTCATCGAGCCGGCCGAATATCAGCATTGGCTGGCGGTCGAGGACGTGATGAACGAGGAACGCCGCGAGGAGATCGAGCGCCTGCTTCAGGACCTCGCCGCCGAGGTCAACGAATGGGCGGGCGTGATGCCCGTGCTCCTGGTCCGCGAGGGGCGAATCGGCGACGAGATCCTCGCCGCGGTCGAGGAAGATCCCGAAATCAGCTTTCTGGTCGTCGGCGCCGCGCCGCCGCCGGGCGGCCAGGGCAAGCTCATCTCCTGGCTCGCCGGCCAGCTCGCGAGCCGGCTCGCCATCCCGCTGGTCATCGTGCCCGGCAACCTGACCGACGAGCACCTCGCCAACATCGCCTGATGCGTTAGGCCGTGACGGCCTGAGTCGGCGCCGGCCCACTCCCCCGCCCGCCCGGGACCATCGCGCGCGGGGTGAACAATTCCTGCTCTCCCTCGATTCCGCGCAACGCATGGCATCCGACCGAAACCAGGTCGGCCGTGCTCGCGGCGGCGAACTCGGCGGTGGTCAAGAGATTGATCCGGGTCTCGCGGCAGACGTCCTCGACCCGGGCGACCCGGTTCACCGCCGGCCCGATCACCGTGAAGTCGAGCCGGTCGGCGGCGCCGATGTTGCCGTACATGACGTCGCCGATATGGAGAGCGATCCCGGTTTCGATCCTCGGCCCGTCCCCCGTGGCGTTGCGGGCCTCGATCGCCGCCAACGCCTCGGTCGCGGCGGCGAGCGCGCGGTCGACCGCGTCGCAGGCCGCTTGGCCGCCCCCGCAGGGAAACACCGCGAGCATGCCGTCGCCGAGGAACTTCAGCACCTCGCCGCCCGCCGCCTGCACGGGCTTGGCCATGCAGTCGAAATAGTCGTCCAGCAGGCCGATCAGAACGTCGCGCGGCAGGGTCTCGCTGAGAGGCGTGAAGTTGCGCATGTCGCAATACCACAAGGCGGCGTGCAGGGTATGGCCCTGGCCGCGCGTGATCTCGCCGGCGAGAACCCGTCGCGCCGCGTCGCGTCCGATATAGGTTTCGAGCACGGTGGCCGCGACCGTGCGGACCATCGCGACCTCGAGTAGCAGGGCGATTCCGGCCAAGAGCGCGTCGAGTCCCGCGAGCTCCGCGCCCGTGAAGCCGCCCGGGCGGTCGGTCGCCCAGGTCACGGCGTTGACCGTTCCGTCGCCGAAGCGCAGCGGCATGACGACGTAATCGGTCGCGCCCGCGCGCTTGAGATCGACC
>CAZHDF010000283.1:0-3172 GCA_964531525.1 uncultured Alphaproteobacteria bacterium
GCCCCGAACCGGACGGCCCCGCTCGCAAGGACGCGAACCGAAGAGTTGGAACGAATTTCGTCCTTTTCCGACCGCGCCATGACCGCGGCGCTCGCGACGGTCATGGCGGGCACGCTCGGCGGGGAGGTCCTCGGACTTCCCTCGTTGAGGATCGCGGCGGGTCTGGCGTCGGTCGCCTATATAGTGCTTGCTTTTCCCCGGGTCGGCTATACGGGGCGCGGTTTCATCGTTCTTGCCGCCGGTCTCGCGGCGGCTCTTTTCGTCTCCGCGCCCGACGCCCCGGGCGATGTCGTCAAGGCGCTCGCGCGCGCCTGTCTGGTTATCACCCTGTTCAGCGCGCTCGGCTTCCTGCGCGAGGCGGCGCGCGGCTCGGCCGTCGTTCGGCGGTGCGGCCATTTCCTCACCCGCCAGCCGCCGGGGCGGCGCTATCTCGCGCTGACCCTGGGTGGGCATCTATTCGGCCTGGTGTTGAGCTATGGCTCGATCTCGCTCCTCGGCACCATGAGCGAACGCGCGAACGCCCGCGAGCGGGACCCGGTGGTGCGCCGGCTGCGACTCAGGCGCATGCTGCTCGCGATCCAGCGGGGATTCGTCGGCACCCTGACCTGGTCGCCGCTCGGCCTTTCCATGGCGGTCACCCTCGCGACCTTCCCCGAGTTGAGCTGGGAGAAGGTGCTTCCCTTTTTTCTCCTGAGCGGGCTCATTCTCGTCGTTCTCGGCTGGGCGCTCGACCGAATGTTCAAGCCGACCGGACGGGCAAGCAGCCTGGGGCGCGAGCGGGCCGAGGGAAGCTGGCTTCTCCTCGCGCCGATCGCGGGGCTGGTCGGGGCGATCTTTCTGGGCGCGATCCTGTTCCGCGAGACCCTTCGCATCTCGATGGTCATGGGGGTGATCGTCGCGGTACCACTCGCCGCCGCTCTCTGGATTCTCTGGCAGTTCGCCGACCGCGGCGCGGGCCGGGCGGTCGCGCTCGCCGCGCGTCGCCTCCTGCGGCACATGGGAAGAGCCTTTCCCGCCGACCGCGGCGAGATCGTCGTTCTGTGGTCGGCGGGTTTCATCGGGACCCTGGTGGCCTCCCTTCTCGGGGCGCACGGCCTCGCGGGGTTTCCCGAGATCTTTCTGAAGGCGCCCTGGCTTCTGCCGGTCGCCTGCCTGTGGCTGATCACGGCGGCGGGGCAGCTTGGCATGAACCCGATCCTTTCGGTGACGATCCTGGGCTCGGCGCTGCCCGACCTCCAGGCGCTCGACCTCGCGCCGGCAAGCGTCGCGGTCGCCTTCACCGCGGGCTGGGCGCTTTCGGGGGCGTCCTCGCCGTTCACGGCGACCACCATGCTGGTCGGGCGCATCGGCGGGGCGAGTGCCGTGACCGTGGGGTTGGGCTGGAACGGGATCTATACACTTCTCGCGCTCGTTTCGATTTCGCTTCTGGTCGCGGCGATGGCGACGCTCGGCCCTTGAACGTCACGTAGATTTCGGGCGCGAAGGAAGCAATCGCGGGCACCCCGAAATCCACTCTTGACTCCGTATTATGGTACGGAATGCACAATGATTTTCGAGGTGACGCAATGAACCGCATGACCATCAGCAAAGCGGCCCGCGAGGCCGGCGTCGGCGTCGAGACCATCCGGTTCTATGAACGCAAGGGGCTGATCGAACAACCGTCGAAACCGGCGAGCAGCGGCTTCCGGGACTATCCAATGGAGACCGTCCATCGGATCCGGTTTATTCGCCAAGCCCAGGAACTCGGGTTCTCCCTTCGCGAGATCGAGGATCTCTTGTCGTTGCGGACCGACCCCAAGGCCGATTGCCGCGACGTGCGCGTCCGCGCGACCGTCAAGCGCGACGAGGTCAACCGCAAGATCGCGCGGCTCGAACGGATTCGCGACGCGCTCGAAGAGCTGATCGCGGCCTGTCCGGGACGCGGCGCGCTTCGCGCCTGCTCGATCCTGGGCTCGCTGACCGACACGGAAGAAGACCTCGATACGCATCGAAAGGATGAACGATCGCGATGAAAAAGCTTCTCCTGTCCACCGTTATCGGCCTTGCCGCAACGGCGGCGCTCGGAGCGCCGGCTCGGGCGCACGGCCCCCTGTTCAGTCCCGCGCCGGAAACGATCTTCAAGGGCGGAACGGAGCTTACGCTCGGGTTGCACACCGAGGAGGCCACCGGCACCAGCGAGCACGAGACCGAGTACCAGGTCTCGGCGGAGGCCGAATACGGACTCACCGCCGACTGGGAGGTCGGGATCGAGATCCCCTACACCAAGCGCGATCTCGATAACGGCGGCGACGCCAACGGGATCGGCGACATCACCCTCGATACCAAATACCAGTTCTGGGGCCTCGATCTGCCGGGCGCGCAGTACAAGGCCGCGGCGCTCCTCAAGGTCAAGCTCCCGACCGGCGACGATGATCGTTCGCCGCGCCTCGGCACCGGCTCGACCGACGTGGTCGCGGGCCTCGTAACGGGCTATGAATCGCGCCGCTGGTACTGGTTCGCGAGCGGCGTCTACCGGGCCAATACGCAAGGCGGTGGCGGTCTAGAGAAAGGCGACCGGCAGTTCCTCAATGTCGTCGGCGGCGTCCGCCCGTTCCTCACCGCTTACGACAAACCCGATACGGTGCTGATGGTCGAGCTCAACTGGGAGCGATCGGCGCGCGACGATCTCAACGGCGTCGCGCTCGCGAACACGGGGGGCTGGGAGTTGTTCGTCTCCCCCGTGGTCTGGTGGACCTATCGCCAACTCGCGATCCGGGGCGGCGTGCAGATTCCGATCGCCCACAGCCTGAACGGGAACCAGCCGTCGTCCGACTACCGGGCGCGCCTCGAATTCGTCTACCACTTTTGATCGAAAGACGGCGGCTCACGGCATTGTGACGAGACTCCGGACCCCAATACGGCTGTTACCGTCGATGACGGGATGAAAGCGCTCTCCCGGACCGCGCACGAAAAGCGGCGTAAGAAAACGACGCCGGACGCGATAGTCGAAGCCCTGCAACCGATGGAGGTGAGATCAGTGCTCGGAAATATGCCCAGATTCATTCGTACGGCGGTGGTCGCGCTTGCCCTGCTTCTGCCCGCGGCGGCTTTCGCGGCCCAGACCCGGTATCAGCTTCGGGTCGACGGATTGGCCTGCCCGTTCTGCGCCTACGGCATCGAGAAGCAGCTCACG
>CAZHDF010000284.1:0-3170 GCA_964531525.1 uncultured Alphaproteobacteria bacterium
CAAACGCGCGGGCGACGAAGCTGTCCTGGGCGCCCATCAGATGCAGAATCTCGATCGCGTCGTGATGGACCGTGAGACTGGTGCGCGTGGTGAACACGACCGTGCCGATAGCGGCGAGCCCGATCGCCGCGACGATCGCGAGCGCCACCGCCTGGACCGCGCGCGCGGCGGTGGCGAGCCGGTCGAGCCAGCGGGCGTGGTCCTCGACCACCGTGCCGGGAACGACGGCGGCGAGCCGGCGTTCGAGCGCCCGCGAATCGATCGAGGTGCCGGGCGCGAGCGTGACGTCGATCAGGCGCGGCAGCGGCAAATCTGGCGCCACGTTGCCGCGCCCGAGCCAGGGCTCGAGCAGCGCGACCAGCTCGTCGCGCTCGAGCGCGCGGGCGGCGGCGACGTCGGGCACCCGGTCGAGCACGCTCAGCACCGCCGCCACGCGGCGCTCGTCCTCGGCCGCCCGCTCCGGTGGCGGAAGCTGGACCGTCAGCTTCTCGCTCTGGCCGGCGCGCCAGCGCGCGACGCCCGCGTCGAGCACCAGCCCGCCGGCGAGCGCGAGCGCCGCGAGGAACACCATCAGCGCCACGATCCAGGGCAGAAAGCGGTTGGTCGCGTCGTCGGGCAACGGCAGCAAGGGGCGACGGCGAAACATCTCAGCTCGCCGCCATGCGCCGGCGCGGCTCGATGCGCAGCGCCCCGTCGTCGAGCCGCAGGACCGGATGATCGAAACGCGCGGCGAGCGCGTCGTTATGGGTCGCGATGATCACCGTGGTCCCGATCTTGTTGAGTTCCTCGAACAGATAAAGAAGCCGCACCGCGACGTTGGTGTCGACGTTTCCGGTCGGCTCGTCGGCAAGCAGCAGGCTGGGCCGCGTGATCACCGCGCGCGCAAGCGCCACGCGCTGCTTCTGGCCGCCGGACAGGACCGCGGGAGGCGAATCGATGTAATCGGCGAGTCCGACCCAGCGCAGAAGCTCGCTGACATGGTCGCGGATCAGCTTCTCGCGCGTGCCGGCGATGCGCAGCGGCAGGGCGACGTTGTCGAAGGCCGAAAGATGTTCGAGCAGACGGAAGTCCTGGAACACGATTCCGATCCGGCGGCGCAGCGCGGGCAACGCGCGACGCGGCAGGACGGCGATGTCGTTGCCGAACAGGGTGATCAGGCCGCGCGAGGGGCGGTGGGCGAGGTAAAGCAGCTTCAACAGCGACGACTTTCCCGCGCCGCTCGGTCCCATCAGAAAATGGAACGACCCGGGCGGCAAGGCCATCGTGATGTCGCGCAACACCTCCGGCCCGTTGCCGTAGCGCATGCCGACATTCTCGAACCGGACCAATCGGGTCTCCTTGCCTACGAACCGGGGCGGCCGATCGGCTGTCGCGGCGCAGGATGGCACATCGCCGCCGTCGACGTCCAGGGCGC
Organism: uncultured Alphaproteobacteria bacterium; assembly: GCA_964531525.1. Taxonomy (GTDB): domain Bacteria; phylum Pseudomonadota; class Alphaproteobacteria; order JAAXGF01; family JAAXGF01; genus CAYYWV01. Next base: position 1,415 of record CAZHDF010000284.1, read on the forward strand.
CGTCGGGAACGCGGCGCGGATGCGTCCGGTCTTGCCATCGAGCGACGAAAGCAACTATAAGTGAGCAAATTCCAGGCAGACCAAACGAATGATCCTCACCTGCCCGTCCTGCTCGACGCGATACCTGGTCGACCCGGCGGCGCTCGGCGAGACGGGGCGCACGGTTCGTTGCGCCCGTTGCGGCGAAAGCTGGAACCAGGCCCCGCCCGACGACATGCCCAAGCGCGTCGACGTGTCGGTCGCGCCCGAGCGCGTGCGCCCGATTCCGCCGGGCTCGAACCTGCCCGCCCTGCCGAGCAAGAAGCGCTCGCACGCCTGGATGGGCTGGGCGGCGTTGATCGTCGTCATGGTCGGGGTCGCGGCGGGCGCGGTGTTGGCGCGCGAGCAGGTGGTCGCGGTCTGGCCCGACGCGGCGCGCTTCTACGCCCTCGTCGGCCTGACCGAGGAGCCCGCCGGCCAACCTTTCGAGCTGCGCGACGTCAAGCAGTCGACCTTTGTCGAGAACGACAAGACCGTGGTCGTGGTCACCGGCAAGATCGTCAACGTCTCCTCGCGCCGGCTGGCGGTGCCGCGCGTTGTCGCGCGGGTCTACGACCGCGAGGCCAAGGTGCTCGACGAATGGCAGTTCTCTCCGGTCCGCACCGAACTCGGGCCGCGCGAGGAAACCGAGTTCAGCGACCGTTTCACCGACCCGCCGAAGGGCGCGGTCAACCTGGTCGTCAGCCTGGCGCCCGAAGGGTGAGCGCGATCGACAAAAGCGCCGGCGCGTCCCTTAAGCCGCCCGTGGGCGCGGACGCCCTGCCCGAGGTGGAGCCCCTGTTCGAGGCCGACGAGATCGCCCGGCGGATCGACGTGCTCGCCCACGAGATCGCGCGCGTCATGCCGCGCGACCTTCTGGTGGTGGCGATCCTCAAGGGCGGCTTCGTCTTCGCCGCCGACCTGATCCGGGCGCTCAACCGCGCCGGGCTTTGTCCACAGGTCGATTTCATGACGCTGTCGAGCTACGGCACGGGGACCGAAAGCTCGGGCCGGGTGCGCGTCGGCCGCGACCTCGACGACGACGTGAAGTCGCGCGACGTGCTTCTGGTCGACGATATCCTCGAATCGGGTCGCACGCTCGCCGCGGCGCGCGATCTGCTTCTCGAGCGCGGGGCGAAATCGGTGCGCATCTGCGTGCTCCTCGACAAGCCGGGCAAGCGCAAGGTTTCGGGCGACGCCGATTTCTCGGGCTTCACCGTGGCCGATCAGTTCGTGGTCGGCTTCGGGCTCGATTACGCCCATTACTTCCGCGATCTGCCCTTCATCGGAACCATAAAAACCGGCTGACGAAGCCGGGGGCATGGCGGCATGGCCGAGATTCTGATCGCCGACGACGAAGAAGGCATCCGCGCCTTTCTCGACCGCGCGCTGACCGGGCGCGGCCATTCGGTCACCACGGTGGCCGACGGCGCGGCGGCGGTCGAGGCGTTGCAGGAAAAGACCTTCGACCTCCTGCTCACCGACATCGTCATGCCGCTGATGGACGGCATCGCGCTGGCGCTCAAGGCGGGCAAGGACTTCCCCGATCTGCGCATCGTCTTGATGACCGGCTACGCCGCCGAGCGCGACCGCGCCTACAACCTCGACGCGCTGGTCGACGCGGTGGTCGAAAAGCCCTTCACCCTCGACGACATCTGCGCCCTGGTCGACGCCGCGCTCGCCGCCAAGGGTTGATCCGTAGCGTCATTTCCTTGAACCGGATCGGCGCCTCTCGCGC
>CAZHDF010000285.1:0-3144 GCA_964531525.1 uncultured Alphaproteobacteria bacterium
GTGGGGGTGGAGTGCGCGCGCGAATCGGGGATGCGAGAAGCGCCGATTCCATCAAAAGACATCGGGCTCTAGGGAACCAGCCGATAGCCGCCGGGCTCGGTCACCAGGAGGCGGGCGTTCGAGGGGTCGCGCTCGATCTTCTGGCGCAGCCGGTAGATATGGGTCTCGAGCGTATGGGTCGCGACGCCCGCGTTGTAGCCCCAGACCTCGTCGAGCAGCACCTCGCGCGGCACCACCTTGTCGCCGGTTCGGTAGAGATATTTGAGGATCGCCGTTTCCTTCTCGGTCAGGCGGATCTTGCGCTTGCTCTCGGGGTCGAGCAGCAGCTTGGCGCTGGGCCGGAAGCTGTAGGGGCCGATGGTGAAGACCGCGTCCTCGCTCTGCTCGTGCTGGCGGAGCTGCGAGCGGATGCGGGCGAGCAGCACGCCGAGCCGAAAGGGCTTGGTGATGTAGTCGTTGGCGCCCGATTCGAGCCCCAGGATCGTGTCGGCGTCGGTGTCGGCGGCGGTCAGCATGATGACCGGCATCTTGTGGCCGCCGCGCCGGATGACCTTGCACAGCTCGCGCCCGTCGAAGTCGGGAAGCCCGACGTCGAGCAGCAACAGATCGTAGCGCTGCTCCTTGACCTTCTCGAGCGCCTCGGCGCCGCTGCCCGCCTCGCCGATCTCGAACTCCTCGTGAAGCTGAAGCTGCTCGGCCAGCGACTGGCGCAGCGCCGTATCGTCGTCGACCAGTAGAATGCGCCGGCCGAGAGTCACGGGCTCCTCCCTGGTTGTCTTGCCCGGGTTCGCATCAACCCGGACGTAGTCTATACCGGCGCTCGCGCGAATGCCAGATGGGGGGCTGCGCGGAAGATCGTGCCGCCCGCCCGGCAAGCCCTGCCGCGCCCCGGGCGCGCGCGGCCCGCGACCGCACCGACACCGGCGGCCAACTCCTTGATTTTCCACCTTTCCGTCCCCGAGCCGCGCTTGGCCCGCGACTTGCTAGGAAAGAAGCGAGGAGTCCGCATGACGATTGCCTTCAACGCCCGATACGCCTCGATGCGTCAGGATCTGCGCGCCGATCCGCCCGCGCGAACGTCGCCGCGCGCGCCGACGCCCCCGGCGAACGCGTCCGCCCGGGTCGACGATCGCATGTACGCGCGCATGGATGCCCGCGTCGAAACGCCCTCGCCGACGCGCGCCGCCGGCGACGCCGCGCCCAAGACGGCGAGCGGGTTCTGGGGCAAGGACGGATTCACCTTCGGCGACGTCCTCGACCTGATCAACCCGCTCCAGCACATCCCGATCGTCGGCGCGATCTACCGCGCGGCCACCGGCGACGACATGGCGGCCGGCGCGCGCGTCCTGGGCGGCGCGCTTTACGGCGGCATCGCGGGACTCGCGAGCGGCGTGGTCAACGCCTTCGTCGCCGAGACCACCGGCGGCGATATCGGCGCCCATGCGATCGCGCTGCTCGGCGGCGGAGCCGGAGGCGAGGAATCGGCGCCCGCGCGCGTCCTGGCCGCGAACACCCCCGCCCTCCCGGAAACGGCGACGGCGACCGACGACGCCGCGCGCCCCATGGCCGCGACCGCGACCCCCACTTGGCTTTCCTACATTCCACAAGCGAAGGAAAGTCAGGCGGCGCTTGCCGCGCGCTACGCCAACGCCGCGCTGGACGCGGTCCCGAAGGCGGCGTCGAGCGCGGCCCCGGACCAAGGCGCGGCCGAACGGAGCGGCGCAAGCGGCAATGCGCCGGCGGCCGGCATTCTCGATGCCATGACCCGCGCGCTCGACAAGTACGAGGCGGCGGGCGGGCTGCTTCTCAAGGACGGCGGGGCGCGCAAGCCCACGGTTGACAGCCTTCTGTAGCCGCGCGAGCCTGTCGCCGTCGCGGCCACGGAGAATGCGCCATATGGACATCACGGTCGAGGCGTCGGGCACGCTCGCCTGGGGCGAGGCGCGCCCGCGCTGCGCCCTCGGCGCCGGGGGCTTGCGCCGCGACAAGCGCGAGGGCGACCGCGCGACGCCCATCGGCCGGTTCGCGCTGCGCCGCGTGCTCTACCGGCCCGACCGGGGCGCCCGACCCAAGACCGGGCTTGCCGCGCGCCCGCTCGATCCGCTCGACGCCTGGTGCGACGACCCGGCGGACCCGGCCTACAACCGCCCGGTGCGCCAGCCCTACGCGGCGCGCTTCGAGCCCCTGTGGCGGGCCGACGCGCTCTACGACATCGTGGTGGTGCTGGGCCACAACGACGATCCCGTGGTGGCGGGCGCGGGCAGCGCGATCTTCCTGCACATCGCGCGGCCCGACTACGGCCCGACCGAGGGCTGCGTCGCGCTCGCGCGCCCCGACCTCGAAGCCCTGCTCGCGGCGATCGACGGCGAGGCCTGGTTGACGGTCAAGGCCCCTTAAGCGCCGCCTCCAGCGCGCGGCGCGGGCCGTTCGCCGAAGATCGCGGTGCCGACGCGCACATGGGTCGCGCCGAAGCGCACGGCGATCTCGAAATCCGCCGACATGCCCATGCTGAGCCCCGAAAGCCCGTTGCGCCGCGCGATCTCGGCCAGCAGCGCGAAATGGAGCGCGGGCTCCTCGTCGAGCGGCGGAATGCACATCAGCCCGGCGACGTCGAGGCCGAAATCGTCGATGCAGGCGCGGATGAAGGCGTCGGCCGCGTCGGTCGTCACGCCCGCCTTCTGGGGCTCGTCGCCGGTGTTGACCTCGATGAAGCAGGGCAGCCGCCGGCCCGTCCGCTCCATCTCGACGGCGAGCGCGCGGGCGAGCTTGGGCCGGTCCACGGTCTCGATCGCATCGAACAGCGCGACCGCGGCGCGCACCTTGTTGGTCTGCAACGGCCCGATGAGGTGGAGCGCGACGTCGCCGTAACGCTCCTTGAGCGCCGGCCATTTGGCCTGCGCCTCCTGCACCCGGTTCTCGCCGAACAAGCGGTGGCCCGCCGCGAGGACCGGCTCGATGCGCTCGACCCCGTGGGTCTTGGCGACGGCGACCAGCGAGACCGTCGCCGGGTCGCGACCCGCCGCGCGCGCGGCCTCGACGATGCGCGCGCGGATCTCGGCGATCGCCGCCGCCGGATCGGTCACGGCTTTTCGCCCCCCTTATTCGCGCGTGTTTTGTTCCGTTTGGCCTTTGGGGCGAGGGCGA
>CAZHDF010000286.1:0-3109 GCA_964531525.1 uncultured Alphaproteobacteria bacterium
GGAAGGACCACCCCGCATACGCCAGCCTGACCGAGACCCTCAAGGCGAGCCAGCGGGCGAAGGAGCTGGTCGAGAAGATCCTCACCTTCAGCCGCCAGAACGAGAAGGACCTCGGCCCGGTGAGGATCGACCACGTCGTCGAGGAGACGGTCGAGATGCTGCGCGCCACGCTGTCGCCGATGATCGAGATCCGCCAGGACCTGCGATCCGGACATCCGCTGGTGTTCGGCGACTCCACGCAGATCCAGCAGGTTCTCCTCAACCTGTGCATCAACGCGAGCCACGCGATCGGCGACGAACCGGGCGTTCTGGAAATCACCATCGAGGATATCGAGATCGACGGCGGCTGTGCGGAGGGCTTGTCGGCGATTGTCCACCAACGCTCCGAAAAGGTCTTTCGAATTTTGCCTTCGGAAGACGAGCGCAGATGGCGGCTGTGGGCGGGGCTGCTCGAACCCGGCCCGCACGTGAAGCTGACCGTGAGTGACACCGGTTGCGGCATGGACGGCGCCACGCTCAACCGGATCTTCGAGCCGTTCTTCACGACCAAGGGCGTGGGCGAGGGCACCGGGCTTGGCATGGCCACCGCCCACGGGATCGTCATCGGGCATGGCGGGGCAATCATGATCGAGACCGCACTAGGTGAGGGCACGGTCTTTCAGATCTTCTTCCCCCACGCCGACACCCGGGTCGAGACAGGGACGCCGTGCCAGGCGACCGTGTGGTCGGAGAGTTTGATGCTCGGGAGCCTGCAATGAAACCCGTCGGGATCGGTGGCCGTTCGAGGCGCGTCCGATTCCACGTGAAGCGATAAGGAGAAACCGTCGATGGCGAGTATCCTGGTAATCGACGACGAGCCACAGATGCGCAGCATGCTCCGCCTGGTCCTGGAGAGGGCGGGCCACAGCGTCCACGACGCGCCGAACGGCAAAGCCGGCGCGGTCGTTTTCCGCCAGAACAAATTCGACCTCACGATCACCGACATTCTGATGCCCGAAAGAGAGGGCATCGAAACCATCTCGGAGTTGAAACAGATCGCCCCCCACACCAAGATCATCGCCATCTCCGGCGGCGGAAGGACCAAGAACTTCGACTTTCTCAAGGTGGCCAGAAAGATGGGCGCCGACCGCACCCTGGCCAAGCCCTTCCGCCCCCAGGAGCTCGTCGATATGATCGACGACCTGCTCGGGACGACCGGCGACCGCTGAGAAGAATTCCAGCCCGAACCAGGACGAATGAAAGACAAGCAAGACCCGATACGTCGTGCCCGGCGGTGGCTGGCGCATGTTCTCGAACCCGACGACGAAGGCGGCCGCGCTTCGGCCGGCAATACGGCTGCGCGCAATCAAAAACCGTCTGCGCCGTCTCCCGACGCGGGCCCCAACGCCCAGTTCGCGAAGCTGGAGAAGCGGCTGGCGCGGTTCCTCGCGACCGTCGATCGTGACGGCAAGCCGGTCACGGCGGGGGCCATTCAACTCGTCGGGCTTGCGACGATCCGCAAGCGTCTCGGGGACAAGTGGGAACGGTTTTCCGACTTGGTCCACGGTACTGCCCGAAGCGTGATCGAGCAGCACCTGACGGATTCGGACGTTTACTCGCTATACAAGAATGAATCCTACATCATCCTCTTTGCCCAGGCGACCGAAGAGCAGGGACGGTTCAAGGCCAAGGTCATCGGCGACGAGATATCGCGCCGCCTTTTCGGGGGGACCGACACGGCCGACGCCATCACCGTCAAGACCCTCGTCTACCAGCTCGATGGCACCCTGGGTCTCGAAGACGCCGACGACGGAACACTCCTCGACCGGCTCTTCATCCAGGCACATGACCACTTCGACGAACAGGACGAAGGATCGCCGGCCCCGACCTTCGGGAAGGATGACGGCGCATCCGATTCATCCCCGTTCAGGCTCGTCTACCAGCCGATATGGAACGTGCGCAAGAACGTGGTCTCCGGCTTTCTCGCGACCCTTTGGCAGGACAAAGCAGCGTTCGCCGACGGCGTCCCGCCCGCGACGAGGGACGTCGACCTTTTCGTTCTGAAGGACGTCATCCGGGGCGTGCGGGAGATCGAGGAAGGGGCCGCGAAGAAGGTGTTCATCGCGCCGGTCCACCTGAGCACCCTTTCGATCCCCGACAGCCGGCGCGCGTACTTCGCGCTGTGCCGAACCGTGGACGAAACGGCGCGGCGCTACATGGCGTTCGAGCTGATCCTTCCCGACGACCGGACCGTCCTTTCCCGACTCGACAGCGTCTCGCTGCAACTGCGGTCCTTCGGCCGGTCCCTGATGTGCCGTTTAGAGCTCGACTTCAATATCAATAGTTTCGGGTTCTTCCGGAACAACCGATTTATCGCGATTGGAATATCGCTGCCGACCTCCAGGTACAAGGAAAGCGATATCATGGCGCGGCTTGAGACGTTCTCCGCCATGGCCGAACGCCATGGGGTTGGGAGCTATCTTCACAATGTCCCGTCCCTGAGCCTGATGTCGTTCGCCATCGCCTCCGGGTTCGGCTACCTGTCCGGCGAGCCGATCGGCTCGATCCTGCGGGCGCAGGTCGGCGCCTACAGGTTCAGCATCGAGGACCTCTATTCCACGACGGCGTAAGCGCGCCACTACGGCTCAGCGCCTACGCCTACGCCCCCATCCAGCGCCAGATCCCGATGACGTTGATCGCGGTGAACGCGGCCTGGAGGACGACCAGGCTCGGCTCGCGCTGGACGAGGCCGACGCCGGTCCAGAGCAGCGACGAGACCAGGAACAGGACGAAGCCGTAGCCGACGACGCCGAGGTTGAGGGCGACGAGCAGCGCGCCCACGACGCCGGCGGCGGCGCCGATCCACTTCGCCGCGCGCAGGGCGAAGCCGTTCCGGGATCGCCGCCTCACAGTCGCCTCGCCGCCCAGATCACGCGCCCGGCGATGTGGACCTCCTCGGCGAGGCGCTCGTAGGTCTCGTAGGCCGGGTTGATCGACTTGATGATCAGGCTGGGCGGGTCCGCATCGATCTTGTGCTCGACCCGCTTGGCGACCAGCCCGATGCCGTCCCAGACGACGAAGATGCCGGGCGGCGCGGGCACCCGCTGCGAGATGTCGATCAGGATGCGGT
>CAZHDF010000287.1:0-3090 GCA_964531525.1 uncultured Alphaproteobacteria bacterium
GCCGATTCGATGCAAAAACATCATGCCCTAAGATGAGGGCCTCGCCCCGAGCTTGTGGAAGGGCGAGGCCTCGCGTCGTCGGGTTCCCGGCTCAGCCCGTCTCGCGGGCGCGGGCGCCGAGGTGCTCGTTGATCAGGACCTCGGCGATCTGGACGGCGTTGAGCGCCGCGCCCTTGCGCAGGTTGTCCGAGACCACCCACAGGCAGAGCCCGTGCGCGACCGTGGGATCGCGGCGGATGCGCGAGACGAACACCGCGTCCTCGCCGACGCAGTCGACCGGCGTGACGTAGCCGCCGTCCTCGCGCTTGTCGAGCACCACAACGCCGGGGGCGTTGCGCAGCACCGAGCGCGCCTCGTCCTCGCGGATCGGGCGCTCGAACTCGATCGTCACCGCCTCGCCGTGGCCGATGAACACGGGGATGCGCACGCAGGTCGCGCTCACCGCGATGTCGGGGTCGAGGATCTTGCGGGTCTCCTCGACCATCTTCCATTCCTCCTTGGTCTCGCCGCCTTCCATGAAGACGTCGATATGCGGAATCGCGTTGAACGCGATGCGCGTCGGGAATTGCGCGGGCTTGCCGTGCTCGCCGACGTAGAGCGCCTTGGTCTGATCGAACAGCTCGTCCATCGCCTCCTTGCCCGCGCCCGAGACCGACTGGTAGGTCGCGACCACCACGCGCTCGATGCCCGCGAGGTCGTGCAGGGGCTTGAGCGCGACCACCATCTGGATGGTCGAGCAGTTGGGGTTGGCGATGATGTTGCGCGCCGGATACGCGCCGACCGCGCCCGGGTTGACCTCGGGCACCACCAGCGGCACGTCCGGGTCCATGCGGAAATGCGAGGTGTTGTCGATCACCACGCAGCCGGCCTCCGCCGCGCGCGGCGCGTGCACCGCCGAGACCTTGGCGCCGGGCGAGAACAGCGCGATGTCGGTGCCCGCGAAGTCGTAAGCGTCGAGATCGCCGACCGTGAGCACCGCGTCCTCGCCGAACGAGACCTCCTTGCCGGCCGAGCGCCCCGACGCCAGCGCGACGACCTCGTCGGCGGGGAACTCCCGCTCGGCGAGGATGTTCAGCAGCTCGTGCCCGACGGCGCCCGTCGCGCCGACCACGGCGACCTTGTATCCCATGGGACCCTCCTCGGCCGCCCGGCGGGCGGCGCGTTCCTCGCCCGCGCGGTCAGGCCGCCGCGAGCTTCTCGATCTCGCGAACCACCGCCTCGCCCATCACGCTCGTCGAGACCCGGGCCATGCCCGGCTGCATGATGTCGGCGGTGCGCAAGCCCCCCGCCAGCACGTTGGAAACCGCGCGCTCGACCAGATCGGCCTCGCGCGCCATGCCGAAGGAATAGCGCAGCAGCATGGCGAAGCTCAGCACCTCGGCCATCGGGTTGGCCATGTCCTTGCCGGCGATGTCGGGGGCCGAGCCGTGCACCGGCTCGTAAAGGCCCCGGCTGATCCCGTCGGCGTCGGGCGCGCCGAGCGAGGCCGACGGCAGCATCCCGAGCGAGCCGGTCAGCATCGCCGCGCAGTCCGACAGAATGTCGCCGAACATGTTGGTGGTCACGATCACGTCGAACTGCTTGGGCGCGCGCACGAGCTGCATCGCCGCGTTGTCGGCGTACATGTGGCGGAGCTCGACGTCCGGGTACTCGGCGTCATGCAGCGCCTGCACCTCCTCGCGCCAGAGCTGGCCGCTTTCGAGCACATTGGCCTTCTCGATCGAATGGACCAGCCCGCGGCGCTTGCGCGCGAGCTCGAAGGCCACCCGGGCGACGCGGCGGATCTCTTCGGTGGTGTAGACCTCGGTGTTGACGCCGCGCCGGCTTCCGTCGGGCAGGGTCTCGATCCCGCGCGGCTCGCCGAAGTAGATGCCGCCGGTGAGCTCGCGCACGATCATGATGTCGAGCCCGGCGACGATCTCGCGCTTGAGCGTGGACGCGTCGGCGAGCGCGTCGAACACCAGCGCCGGGCGCAGGTTGGCGAACAGGCCGAGCTCTTTGCGCAGGCCCAGAAGGCCGCGCTCGGGCCGGATCGAGAAGTCGAGATCCTCCCACTTCGGCCCGCCGACCGCGCCGAACAGCACCGCATCCGCCGCTTTCGCGGCCTCGAGCGTCTCGTCGGGCAGCGGCGTGCCGGTCGCGTCGATGGCCGCGCCGCCGACCAGCCCTTCCTCGATGTCGAAGGAGATATGGGCTTCTTGCTCGAAGCACTTGATCACCCGCCACACGACGGCCATGACCTCGGGCCCGATCCCGTCGCCCGGAAGAATAAGCAGCTTACGGTTCGATGACACGACTCCCCCCTCGGTTGCCCGGCCTCAGGCGTAAAGCCACGGCCGTTCGCGCTTCTGGCGCTCTTCGAATGCGTCGATCTTCCCCGCCTTGCGCAAGGTCAGCGCGATGTCGTCGAGGCCTTCGAGCAGGCAGCGCTTGCGGAACGGGTCGATCTCGAACCGCACGACGCCGCCGTCGGGACGGGTGATCTCTTGCGCCTCGAGATCGACCGTGAACACCGCGTTCGCCCCGGCGCGCGCGTCCTCCATCAAGGTCTCGACCTCGCTCTCGGACAGAACCAGCGGCAGGATGCCGTTCTTGAAGCAGTTGTTATAGAAGATGTCGGCGAAGCTCGGCGCGATCACGCAGCGGATGCCGAAGTCGAGCAGCGCCCAGGGCGCGTGCTCGCGGCTCGATCCGCAGCCGAAGTTCTCGCCCGCGATCAGGATGCGCGCCTCGCGGTAGGCCGGTTGATTGAGAACGAACTCGGGCCGCTCGGCGCCGTCGGGCGTATAGCGCATCTCCTCGAACAAATGCTTGCCGAGCCCGGTGCGCTTGATCGTCTTGAGGAACTGCTTGGGGATGATCATGTCGGTGTCGACGTTGATCATCGGCAAGGGCGCGGCGACGCCGGTGAGCCTCGTGAATTTTTCCATTCGTCCGGTCTCTCTCAGTCGAGCGCGCGCACGTCGGCGAGTCGGCCGGCGACCGCGGCCGCCGCGGCCATCGCCGGGCTCATCAGATGGGTGCGTCCGCCGCGCCCCTGGCGGCCCTCGAAGTTGCGGTTCGAGGTCGAGGCGCAGCGCTCGCCGGGCT
>CAZHDF010000288.1:0-3057 GCA_964531525.1 uncultured Alphaproteobacteria bacterium
CGGACGCCCGAGGACCGCGCGCGCTGGCTCTACACCGCGATCACGCGGGCCGAGAAGGGGCTGGTGATCCTCGACTGATGGCCGACGAGAGCATGATGATCGACCTCAACGACATAGAGCCGGAGCCCATCCGGTACGACCTCGACGAGATCGTCCGCCGGCTCCGCGAGACCGCTGAACGATGGGTGCCGCGGTGCTTCCCGAACGGCAAGCGCGTCGGAAACGAGTGGCGGCTCGCCAACATCCGGGGCGATGCCCCGCGCAAGAACGGCTCCTGCGTCATCGCGCTCACCGGCGACCGCGCCGGCGACTGGATCGACTTCGACGGCGACACAGGCGGCGGGCCGCTCAGCACCCTCGCGAACGCCGTCAAGCTCACCGGCAGGGCGCTCTACGCCCACGCCGCCGCGGAGACCGGCTGGTCGCCCGGAACCAGACCATCGCAAGACCAGAAGGGGCCCGCGCGGGCGGCAGGCGAGCCGGACCGGAAGAAGGCCGAGAGTGCGCGCGAGATCGCCTTCATCCTCTCGCGTTGCCGCCCGATCGCCGGGACGCCGGCCGAGGCCTACCTCGCGGCGCGCGGCCTCGGCGTCCCCGCGACGCCGGACCTCCTGTTCCATCCCGATCTCACCTGTTGGGAGACGCGCAGGGGCTACCCGGCGCTCATCGCCGTGGTCCGCGACGCCGCCGGCGCGCGGATCGCCATCCACCGCACCTACCTTGCGCCCGATGGCGCGGCCAAGGCCGAGGTGCCCAAGCCGCGGATGATGCTGGGCCAGGTCTCGGGCGGCGCGGTGCGACTCGCGCCGGTCGGCGAGAACGGCGTGCTCGGTCTCGCCGAGGGCATCGAGACCGGCTTGAGCGTCATGCAGGCCTGCCCGGCGCTCCCCGTCTGGGCGGCGCTCTCGGCCGGCAACCTCGCGCGGGTGATGCTGCCCCCCGAGGTCTCGCGGGTGGTGATCCTTGCCGACCACGACGACGCCGGGCGCGAGGCGGCGGAGCGGGCCGCGGCCCGTCTCCGCGCCGAGGGCCGCCGGGTCTGGATCGCCGCGCCTTCGCGCGCGGGCGAGGACTTCAACGACCTCTTGCAGCGCGAAGGCCTCGATGCGGTCAAGGAGGCCGTCGAGACGGCGGTCGAGTGGCTGCCCGCCGACGAGCCCCACGCTTCCGATGCGGCCGAGTACGATCCCGGCCACGATTGCGGCGGCCACCGGCCAGTCGGTTTTCGCACACTCCAACGGCCCTTGCCGCGGATGCGCGCCGACGACGGCGACCTGGCGCGGCTCACCGAGCGCTGCTGGAACCTCCTTCAGGCCTCGAACACGCCGCCTTGGCTGTTCCGCTGCGGCGGCAGGCCGTCCTGGGTCGAGCGCGACGACGACGGGCGGCCTGTGCCCAAACCGTTGACAGAGGACCGGCTGCGCTTCGTTCTCGCGCAGCTCGCCGTTTGGGAGAGGGCGTCGCGCACCGGCGACCTGGCGCCTGCCCATCCGCCGGCGGGCGGCGTCAAGAACATCCTGGCCACGCCGGATCCGGCTCTGCCCGTGCTGGCGGGTATCGTGACCGCGCCGGTGTTCGGCAAGGACGGCACCCTCATCACCGAGCCCGGCTACCACCTCGCGACCCGGCTGCTCTATGAGCCGCCGCCGGGCTTCGCGCTGCCGGAGATCCCGAACCGGCCGACCCCGGACCAGATCGCCGCCGCGCGCTCCCTGCTGCTCGATGATCTCCTCGGCGACTTCCCGTTCACGAGCGAGGCCGAGCGGGCGCACGCGCTCGCGCTCATCCTGCTCCCCTTCGTGCGGTCTCTGATCGATGGGCCGACGCCGCTGCACATGATCGAGAAGCCGACGCCTGGCACCGGCGCGACTCTCCTGGTCGACGCGATCGCGATCGTGGCGACGGGGGTGAACGCGAGCATCATGACCGAGGGCCGTGACGACGAGGAGTGGCGCAAACGCCTCACCGCCAAGCTCCGGCAGATCCCTCCGATCGTCCTGATCGACAACCTGCGCCGGCGGCTCGACGCGGCGCCCGTCGCCGCGGCCCTCACCGCCCTGTATTGGGAGGACCGCATCCTCGGCAAGTCCGAGACGACGCGCTTCCCGATCCGCTGCGTCTGGATCGCGACCGGCAACAACCCGCGGGTCTCGAACGAGCTGGCGCGGCGCCTCGTGCGCATCCGCCTCGACGCCCACGTCGACCAGCCCTGGCGTCGCGCCGGCTTCCGGCATCCGAACCTTGTCGCCTGGGTGCGGGCCAACCGGGCGCGCCTGGTGGCCGCGTCTCTCACGCTCGGGCGCGCCTGGTGTGCTGCCGGCAGGCCGCGCCATCGCCATACGCTCGGCAGCTTCGAGGCCTGGGCCGAGGTGATCGGCGGCATCCTCGAGGTCGCGGGCGTGCCCGGCTTCCTCGCCAACCTCGACGAGATGTACGAGGCAGCCGACGCCGAGGGCGCCACTTGGCGCGTGTTCGTCGGTCTGTGGTGGGAGCGCTTTGGGACCGCCGCGGTCGGCACCGGCGACCTCCACGAGCTGGCGCTCGACTGTGAGCCGCCGCTGCCGCTCGGCACCGGAAGCGAGCACTCCCAGCGCATCCGTCTCGGCAAAGCCCTGGGGCGGATGCGGGACCGTGTCTTCGCCCTCGGCGACCTCAAGCTGCGCATCAAGGCCGCGGGCGAGCGTCAGCGCGCGCAGCGCTGGCGCCTGTCGGTTGAAAACCAAGGGCCGGAAAAACACTCACAACACTCACTCGACGGAGCGGGCGTGAGTGAGTGTTTGGCCGCTCCAGGCCAACACTCACACCAACACTCACCGGGATTTTCTGTGCGGAATCAGGGCTCTGGTGAGTGTGGTGAGTGTGGTGAGTGTTTTTCCACCCCTTACGCGCGCGTGGACGCGCGCGCCCGCGTCCGCGCGATAGGGGGCCGCGGAAAACACTCACCACACTCACAACACTCACTTCTTCCCGCTAAATCAGTCGCTTACGGCGGTGCGTGTGGAGTTGAGTGTTCCGCTCGACACTCACTTGGCGCTGGATTTGCGTCGCCGAGCTTCG
>CAZHDF010000289.1:0-3051 GCA_964531525.1 uncultured Alphaproteobacteria bacterium
ATCGCGGCCTCGATCGCCGAGTTCGGGTTCAACAACCCGGTGCTGGTCGACGAGCGAGGCGAGATCATCGCCGGCCATGGCCGGATCCTCGCGGCCCGTAAGCTGGGCCTGAAGACCGCGCCGGTGATCGTGCTCGCGCATCTGACGGAGGCGCAGAAGCGCGCGTTCCGGATTGCCGACAACCGGATCGCCGAGAACGCCGGCTGGGACGAGGCGATGCTGCGCGAGGAGCTCGCCGCGCTCCGCGAGGCCGAGTTCGAGCTCGATCTTGTCGGCTTCGACCTCGACGAGATCGAGCGTCTGCTCGCCGGGCCCGAGACGATGGCCCCGGACGATGCCGAGGACGAGGTTCCCGAGGTCGCGGCCGACGCGGTCACGCGTCCGGGCGATGTGTGGGTCCTCGGGAACCACCGGCTGCTCTGCGGCGACGCCACTGTGCTCGCCGACGTGGAGCGGGTGCTCGACGGCGGCCTCGCGGACATGGTCTTCTGCGATCCTCCTTACAATGTCGACTACGGCAACGCGGCGAAGGACAAGATGCGCGGCAAGAACCGGCGCATCCTCAACGACAATCTCGGCGCGGGGTTCGAGGCGTTCCTCCATGACGCCTGCGTCAACATCCTGACCGTGACCAAGGGCGCGGTCTACGTCTGCATGTCGTCGTCGGAGCTGCACACGCTCCAGAAGGCGTTCCGGCAAGCCGGCGGCCACTGGTCGACGTATCTGATCTGGGCCAAGAACGCGTTCACGCTCGGGCGCGCCGACTACCAGCGCCAGTACGAGCCGATCCTCTACGGCTGGAAGGAGGGCTCGGACCACTACTGGTGCGGGGCCCGCGACCAGGGCGACGTGTGGTTCTTCGACAAGCCGCGCGTGAACGACCTCCACCCGACCATGAAGCCGGTGGCGCTCATCGAGCGCGCGGTCCGCAACTCGTCCAAGAGCCGGGACACCGTGCTCGACCCCTTCGCCGGCTCGGGCTCGACGCTGATCGCCTGCGAGAAGACCGGCCGCCAGGCGCGGTTGGTTGAGCTTGACCCGAAGTATTGTGACGTGATCGTCCGGCGCTGGCAGGCGTTCACGGCCAAGGCGGCGACGCTCGACGGCGACGGGAGGACCTTCGAAGAGATCGCTCGAGCGCGGCCGGACGCAGCGTGACGCCACCGAGCGCGGCGTCGAGGGCCCGCTCGGGCAAGCCGAAGTCGCGATAGCCCTCGCGGATGATCGCAAGATAGGCGGCGGACGGCGGCTCCTGTCTGCGCGCGTTCATCACGTAGATCATCGCGCGCCGAGGCTCGCCGTTGGCGAGGACGACTGTCCGCACATCCTTGATGTAGAACCTCGGGAACCCCTCGTAGCGATCGAGCGCCGCCTCGCAAGAGGGCGTGATCGCCCAGACCGCGCCATGCACGCGGTTCCCCGGAGCCGGGAGGACGCTCGCCACCCGGTGGAAGACGAGGCGGTGGTCCGGCAAGGTCGCGGGCCCCACAGGCCGCGCCAAGGGACACCGCGCGGCCATCCGCCGGAGGCTCAGGTTGGACCCGTAGGCGAAGTAGAGGAGATCCCTCCGCCTCATTCGCCCTTCTCCTGAAGGAAGCCGCAACGGAGGAGGTCGGCGACGAAGTGGCCAGGGGTGTCGTGGCGAATGCGCGTGCCGTCCCATCGGGCGAAGTTCTCCGCCACCTTGCGCATGAAGTCGGCCGCGCCCTCGTGCTCGAGGAAGCTCGTGTATCGCAGGCGGTCGACCACCTCTTCCGGGGTGGATGCCTCGAAGCTTTCGCCGTCGTCGGTCTCGTATCGCATCGTTGGTCCTCCTCAGGCTGCGGCCCGTTGGCGGCGGGCGAAGTGCTGGGCGCGGGCGGCGTAGAAGGCGGCGACGTCCGCTTCGATCCCGTCCATCAGACGGTCGGCGCGCTCGGCCTGGCCGCCGATGATCGCGTATATGGTGCTCCGGCCCTCGCGCCGTGTCACCACCTGGTAGCCTGCCCGGCGGATTCTGGCGCTGATGGCCCCGCGCACCGTGTGGCGCTGCCAGCCGGTCGCTTCGGCCAGATCCTCGATGCTCGCGCCGCCCGGGCGGGCCATGAGCTGGACCAGGGTCGCGAGCTTGGTCTCCGGCGGGACCAGGGCCGCCGCATTGGTCCGACGCGCGACGCGGCGGCTCTGGGCGACGAAGCCGACGAGGAACCGGATCCAGTTGGTCGCCTTCGCCGCGTCGACGGTGCCCGAGTGGTGGCGGAACTCGATGGTGCCGTGGCGGCGGTAGGCCAGGAGGTTGACCTTGTGGTAGCGGGAGCGGAACGCGTCGCACACTTCGGCGGGGTCGCTGCTGCGAAGGGCCCGCGCCGCGGGCGCCGCCTCGATGGCGCCGCGCAGGCTGCGGCAGTAGGCGTTCGCGTCGCCGCGCCGGCTCGGCGGCATGAAGGCGTCGATCTCGGGCTCGAAGCGGGCGTAGCGGCGGACCAGGGTGGCGATCTCGGCCGCCGCGATCCCGCGGGCGCCGAGGTGGACATGGAGGCCGCAGGACCGATTGACCTTAGCGCCGAGGCCCTCGAGGACCTCCATCGCCGTGCGGACCTGCCGAAGCCCCTCGTTCCCGGAGAGGACCGGGCTCACGAGCTCGAAACCGAGCGGCCCGCGGATGGAGGCGTCGCCGACGACCTTCCAGTGGGATCGGGTCGTGTGGTTGTAGCCCTCGACCTCGCAAGCGATGCCGGCGGCGACGAGGGCGCGGGCGACCTGTTCGCGCGGGACGTTGTAGGCTTCGACCTCGATTCCGAAAGTGTACATATGCAACGCCTCCGTATTTGATTGTTATTTCATTCATTGATTGGAGGCACAGAAAGATCAAGTTCATATTCGCGGATAAAATAGAAAGTAACAGCAAAGTTCTCGAAGAAAGAAGCCGCAGGGCGCGCGGCCGCGGCGGCGTGAGGGGATGAGGCCTGGGGGTCAGGCGGGGTCGGCAATTCGATAGGCCCGACCGCGTCCGTCGACCTTCTCGGAGACGATCGCGAGGCCGAGCTTCTTCTTGAGCGCGCCCGAGATGGC
>CAZHDF010000290.1:0-3028 GCA_964531525.1 uncultured Alphaproteobacteria bacterium
TAGTAAACCGGGCTGCCGTCGGCCTTGAGATAGCCGTGCGCGCGCATCACCTCGCGATGGTCGTCGATCAGGCGCTGGGCCTGCTCGGGGGTGAGATGGTTGCGCCAGTCCCCGACCTTGCCCTTGCGGAAGAAGATGCGGTTTTCGATCGGCACCGCCTCGACGAAGCCCTTCTTCTTCTCCTGGCTGGCGAGCGCCTTGAACGAGGAGTTGCGAATCGCGCGCTTGAGCCGCGCGGGCTCGACCGGCAGGCCGAGAAACTTGGCCACGCCGCGAAACGCCTTGTCGGGCTTGGCGACCATGTCCTCGTAGCGGAGCACATAGGGTTTGAGCCCGGGCGCTTCGAGCCAGCTTTTCACATGGCTCGACCAGCTTCCGAGGTATTGGCAGACGAGATGGCCATGGCTCGGCAGCTCGAGCTCGTCCGAGCCCATGACCTCGATCGCGCGGTCGAAATCGACCCCGTAGTGATGGGCATACGAGATCGCGGTGTCGAGCGGGTTGCGGATGACGTAAATCGCGCCCGCCGTGCAGTCCGGCGTGATCGTCGGGATATCGTCGAGGTAAGCGATCGCGTTATGGGTCTTGACGAACACGGTGTCGGGGCTCGATTCGACGAACATGCGGTGAACCAGCGGCCGCAGGCGCTGGATCTGGTGCTCGTCCATGCCCTCGACCGAGCGGCCCGCGACGCGCTCGAACGGCGCGGCGATTCCATCGCCGAGGACGAAGCGGGGCAGATCGTTGATCGCCACCGGCTCCTTCGCATTGGTGAAATAATTGGCGAGGAAGGCCCTGAGCCAGGTGTTGCCCGACTTCGGATAGGACGCCAACCAGAGAATGCCTGCCACCGAAAGTCTCCACGCAACGGTCGCGCGCGGACGCGCCTCGCCCGCCGCCGCCGGACGAACGGGCGGCGCCTGCGGGCGCGTGTTTGTAGCCCAGCCGCGCCCTCTCGGCAACCCGGGGGCGCAGGCGTCGGGCTCACGCCTCGTCGAGGTCGCCGAGCGCCTCGATCAGGGGCGCGAGCTCGGTCGCGAACCCCCGCCAGCGCCCGATCGAGCCCGTGAAGATCGGCCGGCGGACCTGCACGCTCGACGAGGTCCGCACGACGCGACGCGCCTTATGGAAATCGAGGCAGGCCGGGTCCCAGTCGAGACCGCAAAACTCGACCAGGCGGCGGCTTTCGCCCTCCTGATCGGCGACCAGGTCCTCGTAGCGGATTTCGAGCATGTCGAGCGGCAGCACGCGACGCCAATGGGCCATGAGCCGGCGGTAGGCGCGCCAATAGCGGGCGAGATCGTCGAGATCGTTCGAGAACTCGTTGCCCTGAAAGAAATCATGGGCGAAGCAGGACAGGCAGACGTCGCGCGGGTCGCGCCGGCAGTGGATCACGCGCGCCCCCGGCAGGATGCGCGCGATCAGCCCGAGATGGAGGAAATTGGCCGGCATCTTGTCGGTGATGCGCCGGGCCTCGGGCGCGAGCGACCGCAGGCCGTCGAGATAGGCCTCGCCATGGCGCGCGAGCGCGGGCCCGTCGAGGACCTCGACCGCCGCCGGGTAGTCCGCCCCGACCGCGCGCGCGATGCGCTCGGCGGCGAGACCGATCTCGGGGCGCTCGCCGGCGCCGAACACCGCCGGGTGGCAGCTCAGGATCTGCTCGATCAGCGAGGTGCCCGAGCGCGGCATGCCGACGATGAAGACCGCCGCCGTCCCATCCGCCGCGCCCGTCGGGCGGGCGAAATGCGCGGGCGCGAAGGTCGCGATCAGGGCGTCGACGAAGCGGTCGTGGGCGTCGGCGTCGAAGGCCCGGCCGCAGCGCGCCGCCTCGCGCTTGCGCAGCGCGTTGCCCGCGCGCCAATTGGCGAAGGCGCGCGCGGAATCACCCGTATCCGCGTACATCTTGGCGAGCGCGAAGGCGGCGTTGATCGCCTCGTGAATCGGTAGATCCGGCCGGGTCTTGAGGCGTTCGAGCAGCGCGAAGGCGGGATCGCCGGGCGCGAAGGTCTCGAACTCGACCAGGTTGTTGCGCGCCGAGGCGAAATCGGGCCGGAGCGCGAGCGCCCGGCGGTAGCTCGCCCGCGCCGCGTCGAGATCGCCGCGAAACCGCTGGATATTGCCGAGGTTGTTGTGGGCGGCGGCATCGCGGGGCCGAAGCGCCAGCACGCGCTCGAGGCTCGCCTGCGCCGCGTCGAGGTCGCCAAGCGCGCCGAGCGCGACCGAAAGGTTGAAATGCGCCTCGGCGTAATCGGGCGCGAGCGCGAGCGCCCGGTGGTACGCCGCCACCGCGCCCGCGTAATCGCCCCGGTCCTTGAGCAGATTGCCGAGATTATTGTGCCCGGCGGCGAAGTCGGGCTTGAGCGCGAGCGCCCGGCGCAGCGTCTCGACCGCCTCGTCGAGCCGCCCGACGTCGCGCAGGATGCCGGCCAGGTTGTTGAGCGAATCGAGATGTCCGGGATCGATCGCGAGCGCCTTGCGCGCCGCCGCCTCGGCCTCGGCGAGCCGGCCCCGGGCCTGAAGGATGCGGGCGAGATTGCCGTGATAGCGGGCCTCGCGCGGGGCGCGCCGGATCGCCGCGGCGATCAGCGCGAGGGCCTCGTCGTCGCGTCCCGTCTGATGGCGGACGAGGCCGAGCAGATGGCTCGCGTCGGCGTGCCCGGGATGCGCGTCGAGCACGCTTTGGTAGCGCGATGCCGCCTCGTCGAACCGCCCGGCGCGATGGGCCTGGACCCCGGCCGCAAGCGCGCGCTCGATGGCGCCCTTGGCCGTGCCCGGAG
This sequence comes from uncultured Alphaproteobacteria bacterium, assembly GCA_964531525.1. Lineage (GTDB taxonomy): Bacteria > Pseudomonadota > Alphaproteobacteria > JAAXGF01 > JAAXGF01 > CAYYWV01. The sequence continues at coordinate 2,778 of CAZHDF010000290.1, forward strand.
ACCCCCGCTTTCCGGCGCGGCGCGCGCGTCGGTTCACGTCTCGCCTCCGGCGGTCATTCGATCCCTCCGGCCCGCGCGTTTCATGGCGCGAACGGTAGCACGGCGATGGGCCGAATGCCCACGCCCGAGGATGCGCAACAAGGCGGGGAACACGAAGGAAAAAGGGGGCGGGTCGCCCCGCCCCCGAAGTGTTCGCGCGGCGGAGACCGCCGCGACGCGCTAGAACCCGAGGTGAACGCCCCAGATAATGG
>CAZHDF010000291.1:0-3026 GCA_964531525.1 uncultured Alphaproteobacteria bacterium
ACCGCACCGGCGCCGCGCAAGGCGACGCCGCCCAGCCCGATCCCGCGCAGCCTGATAGCCGACAGGAGAGCGCCGCCGCATGAAGATCCTGCCCCACGTCGCGAGCCGGGTGCTCGATGCGCCGCTCCTGATCGGTCGGGACAAGCTCGCGACCATCCTCTCCGTGCTCGGCCCCCGGATCAGGATCGCGGCGCCGGCGCTGCCGGATGAAACCGGCCCAGGCGAGACCGGCCCAGGCGAGGCCGGGCGGGCGCGCGCGCCCGTCGTCACGCCCTCTGGTCTCGCCGTCATCCCGGTGTTCGGGACGCTGGTGAAGCGGGCGGGCGCGGTCGAGGCGGCGTCCGGGCTCACGGCCTACGCCGGGCTCGAGACCGCGATCCTCGATGCGGCGACCGATCCCGCGGTCCGCGCGATCCTCCTCGACGTCGACAGCCCGGGCGGCGAGGCGGCGGGCGTCTTCGACCTCGCCGACCTCGTGTTCGAGGCCCGCGCCCTCAAGCCGATCTGGGCGATCGCCGACGAGGCGGCGTTCTCGGCCGCCTACGCGATCGCGAGCGCGGCCGAGCGCGTCATCGTGCCGCGCACCGGCGGGGTCGGCTCGATCGGCGTCGTCGCGGTCCACGTCGACCGCTCGGCCCGCGACGCCATGGAGGGGCTTCGCTACACGACCGTGTTCGCGGGCGCGCAGAAGGCCGACTTCGACCCGCACGCGGCGCTCGGCGATCGCGCCAGGGCCCGGCTCCAGGCCGAGGTCGATCGGGTCTATGGGCTCTTCGTCGACACCGTCGCCCGCAACCGCGGGCTCTCGGCGGAAGCGGTCCGGGCCACCGAGGCCGGGGTGTTCTTCGGCGAGGACGCCGTCGCCGCAGGCCTCGCCGATGCGGTCGGCGCGCTGAGGGAGACGCTCGCCGCCCTCGCCGAGGCCGTCTCCGGGCCGCGATCCATCCACGGCGCGACGACGACCGCCGTGGCCACCCCACCCACCCTCGAGGAGGAGAAGATGAACGATATCGTTGCGAGCAGCGGGTCCGCGCCGCAGGAGAGCGAAGCGGCGCCCGCCCGCGTCGAGGCGGGACCGCCGCCTCATGACGCCCGGCGCGATGCAGGGGCTGCCCCCGACCCCGGCGCGCGGGCGCCCGAGCCTTCGGCCGAGGTCGTCGACCTCGACCGGGTCCGCGCCGACGCCCGCGGCGCGGGCTACCGCGAGGCCGCCGCGATCGCCGATCTCTGCGCGCTCGCAGGCGTGCCCGAACGGACGGCCGCGATGATCGCCCGCGGGCTCTCGGCCGACGAGGCGCGCCGCGAGCTGCTCGCGCTCAAGGCTCGGGACGACGGCCCCGAGGTCCGCTCCCACGTCCTGCCCGGGGCCGGGACCGGCCCGGGCGTGTCTCTCGACGACAACCCGGTGGTGCGGGCGGCCAAGGCCCGCGCCGCCCGCGCCTGAGGAGGCCTGATCGATGCCCGTGCTCTCGGAAGCCAACACTCTCGGCGACGTCCTCAAATACGAGGCGCCGAACCTGTATTCGCGCGAGGCCGTCACCGTGCTCGGCGGCGCCGGCGCCGACCGCGTTCTCGCCGTCGGCGCCGTGATCGGCCGGCGCACGCGGTCCTCGGTCGCCGTCACCGCCGATCCCGGCAACACCGGCGACGGTGTCGCCACGCTCGCGACGCCTGCGCTCGGGGCCACGGCCGAGGTCGGAACCTACACGCTCACCTGCATCGCCGCGGCGGCGAATGCGGGAACCTTCGAGGTGCTGACGCCGCGGGGCTACAGGCTTCCCGATCTCACGGTCGGGCAGGCGTACGCCGGCGATCACATCAACCTCACCATCGCCGACGGCGCGACCGACTTCGTGGTCGGCGACCGGTTCACGGTCGATGTCTCCGGCGACGACAAGGTGGTCGCCCTCGATCCGGCGGCGGTGGACGGCACGCAGGAGGCCTGCGGGATCATCGCGGCGGGCGTGACCGCGCCCGACGGGGTCGATGCGCAAGGCGTCGCCATCGTCCGCGAGGCGATCGTCGCCGACCATGCGCTCATCTGGCCCGCCGGCATCACGAGCGCCGAGAAGGCGGAAGCGACCGCTCGGCTCGCGTCCCGCGGCATCCTGGTGCGCACCGGCGCGTAGGCGACCGCGCCGACTGGAGCCGTGTTGCCGGATGCCCGTCGGCGTCGAAAGAAGGCGGCGCATCCCGACGAACGCGCCACTCCCATTCAGGCGGACATGTCCGCCCCCTCAATCGCTCTACTGGATATCGCTGGCTCTGATCAACAGGGCCACGGGGAACCGCTTGCCGTGGTGCGGCTCGAGCTCTCCGGCCGGCAGGAAGTACCACTTGTTGGGCTCCATCGCGCCGAGCTCGCCCGGGAACCGCGGCAGCGTCGTGACGTCGACCCCAGCCTCGATCAGGGAATCCGCGATCACGAAGTCGATGACGTCTTCCCGGGTGCCGGACGGGTCGATGGCGTAATGCGTCATGTGACCGCCGCCGGCCTTCCAGGTGTTGAAGCAGTACTCGCCGCTGACCTGCGAGAAGTCCAGAGCCATCGCCGGCTGAGCTTGCAGGTGCCTGGCGATCGTTCCGAGCTCCGCTGCGACGACGGCGGCCTGTCTGTGTGCTTCCTCCACGGTCGTGGTCTGAGCCGCGGCAAGCTGCGGCAAGCCGGCGGCCGTCATCAAGCCGGCAATGGCGTAGATCGAGCGTCGCATGATGCCCTCCATGAGAGTGTCCATCCGTGAGCTCTTAACTGTGGGCGTTTCCCGCGGCGACAAGACGGCCGGCCCGAGAACCGTGCCCGATACCGCGGGTCCGGCGAACGGCGCGCCGGCGCCCGATTCCAGGAAGCCCGGGACTTGATTCGACAGCAAGAGGTGAACCGTCAAACGGCGTCACGCGCCGTGGAAGGAGGAGAACTGTAATGCCCCTGAACAACCCGTTCGCGGATCCGGCGTTCTCGATGACGGCGCTGACCGCGGCCATCAACATCCTGCCCAACACCTACGGCAAGATCGAGCGGATGAACC
>CAZHDF010000292.1:0-3001 GCA_964531525.1 uncultured Alphaproteobacteria bacterium
AGCGCGGCGATCGGTGCCCGGCCCGGAGCCGCCAGGGGCGTTTCAGGCCCGCGCCTGCGAGCAGGATCGTGTCCCCGCCCCATGCGCCGGTTCACCGTATCGACCGCCGCCATAAGCCGCTTCGACCGGGCGATCTTCGCGGAGCCCATCACGCCGCGCTTTGCCAATTGTTAATTGTATTCAGTTAATCATGTTCGCGTAGAGACTAATCGTATCCGCGTAGCGTTTCTCAATCGGCCGAGTGCCAACGCGATCAGGGGAATCCAAGAGTGCCCGTCAGGCATGTCATTCTGCTCATCGTCGGGGTACTTGTTGCGCTATTGACCGCGATGAGCGGCGTCATGGCGTTCAAGGCCTGGCAGCACTGGACCGTGGCGAAGCAGCAACAGGTCGCCAACGAGTACTCGGCGCGATTGCTCAATGCCGCCGGGCTGCTCGCGGTCGAGCGGGGCCTCACCTATATCGCGCTCGAACGGCCGGGCTCGATCACCGCGGACGAGCGCCGCACGCTCGACAAGACGCGGATCGAGGCCGACCGGGCCTGGGAGCAGGTGCTCGCGGTTCGGACCCGGGCGCTTCGCAGCCTGGGCCGCGCGAGCGACGTTATCGGCGCGCTCGACGTGAGGCTGGCCGAACCCCGCCGGGCGGCGGATCGGGCGCTCGTCCTTTCGGCGGGAGAGCGGGGCTCGGAAGCCGCCGCTCATTGGTTCTCGGTCGTGACCGGGATCATCGACGAGATCTCGAATCGATACGCCATGCTACGGACCGTGACCGGCGCGGACCGGGCGGATGAAGGCCTGAAGCGGGATCTGCGCCTTCAGAACCTCGCCTGGCTGGCGAGCGAGCTCGCGGGGCGCGAACGGGCGCTCATCGCCGGCACCATCGCCGCGCGCGCGCCGCCGAGCCCGGCGCGGATCGACGAGGTCGCGCGATTACGCAGCCAACTCGGGCTGATCTGGGAGTTCATCGACGAAATCGCTCCGCAAACGGCGCCGAACGACCGCGACGGCGCGCGGGACGACCCCAGCACTCTCGTCGCGGCGGCTCGAAACGCGCTTTTCGGCGACCTCGAAAACGCCCGCGACCTGGTCGACCGCAGCGTCCGGGCCGGGCGCGACGTTCCGTTGAGCGCCGTGCATTGGTGGACGGTCGCGACAACGGCGATCGACCGGCTGCTCGATATTCAGCAGGCGGTGAAGGTGAATGTCGGAGAATTTCTCGCGGCGGAGGCGCTGTCGGCGAAGGTCAGCCTGTTCGGCGTCTCGCTTCAGCTCGTTCTCGTGCTGGCGCTCGGGGTCTTCGCGCTCATCTTCGTCAACCGGCGCATCAACCGTCCCTTGCAGCAGCTCAGCCTGACGATGGAGCGCTACGTCCAGGGCGACCGGAACGTCGCCATGCCGCACTTCGAACGGAACGACGAGTTCGGCAAGCTCGGCAGGACCTTCGAGGCCATGATGGAGGCCCAGCGTCGCTGGCACGAAGAGCTCGAAAGGCTCGTCGAGAAAAGGACCGAGGACCTTGGAGAGCGCGAACGGGCGTTGCGCGAAAGCGAGGCTCAGCTCCGCCTCGTCACCGACAACCTGCCCGGCCTCGTTTCCTATGTCGACCGGGACCACCGCTACCGCTTCGTCAATAAAGTCTACGAGACATGGCACGGCATTCCCCGGGCGCGGATCATAGGGGCGCATGTCACGGATCTCGTCAGCGAGGCCACTTACCAAGCGATCCGGCCGAAAATCGACCAAGCCTTTTCGGGTCGGACGATACGTTACGCGCTTCGTTTTCGATTCAAGGACGGGCAGGAACGCGAGCTAGATGCCACCTATGTTCCCCATTTCGGAAACGACGGCTTGGTTCAGGGGCTTATTTTCCTTATCACCGACATCACCGAACACAAGCGGACCGAGGAGGCCCTGCGGGCATCGCAAAGCCGGCTCGCGGGCATTCTTGAAAACGCGCAGGACGCCATCATCTCGATCGACGAGCACGCGCGGATCACGCTGTTCAACCACGGCGCCGAGAAGATCTTCGGCTACGAAGCGGAAGAGGCCTTGGGAAAGCCGCTCGACATTCTCCTGCCGCGCCGGTTCCACGAGCGCCATCGCCGGCATCTCGAAGCGTTCGCGAAGGCCGAGACGGCCGCCCGACCGAAGGACGAGCGCACCCCGATCATCGGTCGCCGCAAGAACGGCTCCGAGTTCCCGGCCGAGGCGTCGGTCTCGAAGCTCGTGCTTTCCGGGGAGACAATCTTCACCGTCATGCTGCGCGACATCACCAAGCGCGTGCAGGCCTATGCCGAGGCGAGGGCCCGCGCCTGCCAGCACGAAGTGGTGGGAACCCTGGGCCAGCGTGCCCTCGCCGGCAATGGTTTTTCGACGCTGCTCGACCATGCCGTCCGGAAAGTCGCCAAGACGCTCGACGTCGAATATTGCAAGGTCCTCGAGCTACTGCCCGACGGCGAGACGCTGCTCCTTCGCGCCGGCGTCGGCTGGCGCGAGGGGCTGGTCGGCAAGGCGACGGTGAACGCCGACACGGACTCGCAGGCCGGGTTCACCCTTCTTTCCGCCGCGCCGGTCATCGTCGAGGATCTGCGAACCGAGGCGCGGTTTACCGGCCCGCCACTGCTCCGCGACCACGGCGTGGTCAGCGGGATGAGCGTGGTGATCCAGGGCGAGAACCGCCCGTTCGGCGTCCTCGGCGCGCACACGTCGAAGCCCAGGCGGTTCACCGAGGCCGATATTCATTTCCTGCAGGCGGTGGCCAACGTGTTGAGCGTGGCGCACGCCCGCGCCGAGGCCGAAAAGGAGCGGGAGATCCTCACCGAGCAGTTCCATCAGGCCCAGAAGATGGAGGCCGTGGGCACCCTGGCCGGCGGCGTCGCCCATGATTTCAACAACATCCTGGGCATTATCGTCGGCTATGTGGATATCGCGCTGATGGATCTGGGGAAGGACCACCCCGCATACGCCAGCCTGACCGAGACCCTCAAGGCGAGCCAGCG
>CAZHDF010000293.1:0-2934 GCA_964531525.1 uncultured Alphaproteobacteria bacterium
CTTGGTCTGGTTGGTCATCTTGGCCTCCTGTCGGTCTGTTCACGGTCCGTATGAAGGCTTCTTCGGCGGGAACGATCAAGTGAATAAGCGATTGTTTTTGAACAAAGATGCCGGCCCATGGGGGCCGGCGTCCGTGGCGGGTCGGGGCGCCCGGCTCAGGGGCCCGCGGGGCCGGCGCGGTAGCCTTCGGATGTGATCAGGTAGCGCATGGTCTCGACGTCGAGCGCGACCTTGGGCTCGGTCGCTGTGAAGAAGCGGATCGCCTCGCAGACGGTGAGCACCGCCTCGCCGGGAACCCAGGCGGCGATCGGGCCTTTCCAATCGTCCGGATCGCAGACCGCATCGAAGGCGGTGCGCAGATCGTCGATGCGGTAACGGCGGCCGTCGCGGGCGACGTAAGCATCGATGGGGCGGTGAGCGGTTGCGGACATGAGCGCCTCCTCGGCGGTTGGGGTGGGGTTCGTTGCGCCGTTCATGGCCCGCATGAACGCTTGCGCCGCCGGAGAGATCAAGTCAATTCGTTGGAATAGAAGGATTATTCGAACGAGCGCCCGGGTCTGGGGGCGCTTTCGCGGGATGCTGATCAGTCAAGCGGAGTGGGCGCGGCGGCGGGGGTTCTCGCGCCAGTACGTCCATCGCCTGGTGAAGCGCGGCGTGGTCCGGCTCGAGGACGGCAAGATCGATCCCGTCCAGGCCGACGCGGCGCTCGCGGCGCTGCGCGAGCCGGCGCGGCCCGAGCGGCGCAAGCGAGGCGGTGCGCGCGCGCGAGCAGCGGCCCCGGCGGCGACCGAGGGCCCGGCGCCGCCGTCGTCTCCGGCCTCGATGGGCGCGGGCGACGGCGACCTGCCGACGCTCCTGCTCAAGACCCGGATCAAGAGCGAGGTGGAGCGGGCGCGGCTCCTGGAGATCAAGGCCAAGGTCGAGGCGGGGCGCTACGTCGACGCCGACGAGGTCAAGGTCGCGGCGTTCAACAAGGCCCGCGTCGTGCGCGATGCGCTGCTCGGCATTCCGGATCGCGTCGCGACCGTGCTCGCCGCCGAGACGGACGCGCGCAAGGCGCATGCGACGATCGCGGCCGAGATCCGCCAGGCGCTCGAGGAGCTGACCGGTGACGGCGCGGGCGGTTGAGATCTATAGCGAGGCCTTCGACCAGGGCCTGCGGCCGGACCCGCTGCTCACGGTCTCGGAGTGGGCGGACGCGCACCGGCGGCTCTCGGGGCGGGCGGCCGCCGAGCCCGGGCCGTGGCGCACGAGCCGGACGCCGTACCTGCGCGAGATCATGGACTGCCTCTCGCCGGCCTCGCCGGTCGAGCGGGTGGTGGTCATGAAGGGCGCGCAGCTCGGCCTCACCGAGGCCGGCAACAACTGGATCGGCTACGTGATCCACCACGCCCCGGGACCGATGCTCAGCGTGCTGCCGACGGTCGAGATGGCCAAGCGCAACTCGAAGCAGCGGATCGAGCCGCTGATCGAGGAGAGCCCGGCGTTGCGGGAGCGGGTGAGACCGGCGCGGGCGCGGGATTCGGGCAACACGGTGCTGGCCAAGGAGTTCCCGGGCGGGGTGCTGGTGATGACCGGCGCCAACTCGGCCGTGGGGCTCCGCTCGATGCCGGTCCGCTACCTGTTCCTCGACGAGATCGACGGCTACCCGGGCGACGTCGACGGCGAGGGCGACCCGGTGGCGCTCGCCGAGGCCCGCACGCGGACCTTCTCGCGGCGCAAGATCCTGGTCGTCTCGACCCCGACCGTCCACGGGATCTCGCGGATCGAGCGCGAGTACGAGGCAAGCGATCAGCGCCGCTACTTCGTGCCGTGCCCGCACTGCGCCCATGAGCAGTGGCTCCAGTTCGCGCGGCTCCGTTGGGAGAAGGGTAAGCCGGAGACGGTTGCGTATCGCTGCGAAGCGTGCGACCAGCCGATCGCCGAGCGCTACAAGACCTGGATGCTGGCGCGCGGCGCGTGGCGGGCGACGGCGCCGGGCGAGAACAAGCCGGCGGGGTTCCACCTCTCGAGCCTCTACAGCCCGGTGGGCTGGCTGAGCTGGGCCGAGATCGCGCACAGCTGGATGCGGGCCCAGGGCCATCCGGACCTCTTGAAGAGCTTCGTCAACACGGTGCTCGGCGAGACCTGGACCGAATCGCGCGAGGCGCCGGACTGGCGGCGGCTCTACGACCGCTGCGAGGATTACAGAATCGGCGTCGTGCCGCGGGGCGGGCTGCTGCTCACCGCAGGCGTCGACGTGCAGAAGGATCGGCTCGAGGTCTCGGTCTGGGCGTGGGGACGGGAGAAGGAGTCGTGGCTGGTCGAGCACCGGGTGCTCGAGGGCGACACCGCGCGCCCCGAGGTGTGGACGAGGCTGACCGCGATGCTCTCCGAGACCTGGCTGCACGAGGGCGGCGTCGCGATGACGCTGTCGCGGATGGCGGTCGATTCGGGCTACGCCACCCAGGAGGTCTACGCCTGGGCGCGGCGGCAGCCGCCGGGCCGGGTGATGGTGGTCAAGGGTGTGGAGCGGGCCACGGCGCCGGTCGGGCAGCCGAGCGCGGTCGACGTGACCACGCGGGGCAAGCGGATCCGGCGCGGCGTGCGGGTGTGGCCCGTCTGCGTCTCCGTCTACAAGAGCGAGCTCTACGGCTGGCTCCGCCAGGACCGGCCGACCGCGGAGAGCGGAGATCCTTATCCCCCGGGGTACGTGCACCTGCCCAAGATCGGCGAGGAGTTCTGCAAGCAGCTCGTCGCCGAGCACCTGGTGGCGCGCACCGTCAAGGGCTACCGCCGGGACGAGTGGGAGAAGACGCGCGAGCGCAACGAGGCGCTCGACTGCCGGGTCTACGCCCGCGCGGCGGCGGCGGTGGTCGGGCTCGACCGCTTCGGCGAGCGCCACTGGCGCGAGCTCGAGCGGCGCCTGGGCCTGCGCGCGCCGGCGCGGCGACA
>CAZHDF010000294.1:0-2893 GCA_964531525.1 uncultured Alphaproteobacteria bacterium
GCCCGGGTGGGATCGAACCACCGACACCGTGATTAAAAGTCACGTGTTCTGCCACTGAACTACGGGCCCGACGGCGCCGCACCATAGAAACGGGGCCGGTGTCGGTCAATAGGGGCAAACGGGCGGCCGACCGGCCGGAACGCGCCTCAGAGAGGCGGGATATCGCCCGCGTCCCAACCTTCGGCGAGCACCCTGGCGTGCTCGGCGAAGCGGCCGGCCGCGATCGCCGCGCGCATCCCCGCCATGAGCCGCTGGTAATAGCGGAGATTATGCCAAGTCAGCAACATCGCGCCCAGGATTTCGCCGGCGCGCGCTAGGTGATGAAGATAGGCGCGGCCGTAATGGATGCAAGCGGGGCAGTCGCAGGTCTCGTCGAGGGGACGCGGGTCCTCGGCGTGGCGCGCGTTGCGCAGGTTCACCGGCCCGCGCGCGGTGAACGCCTGGCCGTTGCGGCCCGAGCGCGTCGGCAGCACGCAGTCGAACATGTCGACCCCGCGCGCGACCGCGCCCAGAAGATCCTCGGGCTTGCCGACGCCCATCAGGTAGCGCGGCCGGTCGGCGGGCAGACGCGCGGCGGTCTCGTCCAGCGTCGCGAACATGGCCTCGCGCCCCTCGCCCACCGCGAGTCCGCCGATGGCATAGCCGTCGAAACCCATCGCGACCAGCGCATCGACCGAACGCGCGCGGAGGTCGGCGTGGACGCCCCCCTGGACGATGCCGAACAATCCATGGCCGGGCCGGGGCCGATAGGCGGCGCGCGAGCGCGCGGCCCAGGCCGTCGAGCGCGCGGTCGCCTCGGCGACGATGGCGCGCTCGGCCGGGAATGGCGGGCATTCGTCGAGCACCATGGTAATGGTCGCGCCCAGGAGATGCTGGATCTCGACCGAGCGTTCGGGGCTCAGCGCGTGCTCGCTGCCGTCGATATGGGAGCGGAACACGACTCCCCGGTCGTCGAGACGCCGAAGCTTGGCGAGCGAGAGCACCTGATAGCCGCCCGAATCGGTGAGCACCGGGCCGGACCAGTTCATGAATCGCCGCAGCCCCCCGAGCCGCGCGATCCGCTCGGCCCCCGGGCGCAGCATCAGATGATAGGTGTTGCCGAGAATGATCTCGGCGCCGGTCGCGGCGACCGCCTCGGGGGTCATCGCCTTGACGCTCGCCGCCGTGCCGACCGGCATGAAGGCGGGCGTGCGGATGCGACCATGCGCGGTCTCGACGACCCCGGCGCGCGCCGCGCCGTCGGTCGCCTCGACGGCGAAGGAAAAGACCGGCTCGGCCGTCCCGCTCATGCCGCCCGCTCGATCAGGCTGGCGTCGCCATAGGAGTAGAAGCGATAGCCGGTGGCGATGGCGTGGGCGTAGGCGTTCTTCATGCGCTCGACCCCGGCAAGCGCGCAGACCAGCATGAACAGCGTTGAGCGCGGTAGGTGAAAATTGGTGATCAGCAGATCGACGACGCGGAAACGATAGCCGGGCGTGATGAACAACGCGGTCTCGCCGGCGAACGGCGCGACCCTCCCATCCTCCCCGGCGGCGGTTTCAAGCAGGCGCAGGCTGGTCGTGCCGACGGCGACGATCCGCCCGCCGGCGGCGCGGGTCTCCTCGATCGCGCGCGCGGCGGCCTCGTCGATCTGGCCCCATTCGGCGTGCATGCGGTGATCGCGGGTATCCTCGGCGCGCACCGGCAGAAAAGTGCCCGCGCCGACATGAAGCGTGAGCCAAGCCGAGCCGACCCCGCGCGCCGTCAGGGCATCGAGAAGCCGGGGCGTGAAGTGAAGCCCCGCCGTGGGCGCCGCGACCGCGCCGTCGCGCCGGGCGTAGACGGTCTGGTAGTCGGTCGCGTCGCGCGGATCCGCCCCGCGAGCGCGCGGGATATAGGGCGGCAGCGGCATCGCGCCGTGCCGGTCGAGCGCGGCGCGAAGCGCGGCGTCCGAGCGGTCGAACCGAAGCGTCACCTCGCCGCGTTCGCCCTTCTCCACGACCTCGGCGGCGAAGTCGGCGGCGAACTCGACCCGGTCGCCGGGACGCAGCTTGCGCGCCGGACGCGCGAAGACGCGCCACAGGCCGCCGCCCTCGTCGCGGTGAAGCGTGACCTCGACGCCCGCTGTCCCCCGACGGCCTCGCAGCCGCGCGGGGATGACCCGGGTGTCGTTGAAAACCAGAAGATCGCCCGGGCGCAAGAGTTCGGGCAGGTCGGTGAAACGCCGGTCGGCGAGCCCGCCCGAGCGAACCTCGAGCAGGCGCGCCGCGTCGCGCGGCTCGACCGGGCGCGCCGCGATCCGTTCGGGCGGCAGCGTGTAATCGAAAAGATCGACCTTCACGGGGTCGGGTCCGGCGCGGTCCTCACGCGGGGCCGTGGCCCGCGCGCTCGCGGGAAAGCGCGGCGGCGAGATGGCGGCCGACGTTGGGCGAGACGAAGCTCGAAATATCGCCGCCGAGCCGCGCGATTTCCTTCACGAGTCGCGAGGAAATGAACTGATGGGTTTCGGAGGCCATCAGAAACACGGTCTCGATCTCGCGGTTGAGGCGCGCGTTCATGCCGGTCATCTGGAACTCGTACTCGAAGTCCGAGACCGCGCGCAGGCCGCGCAGAATGATCTGCGCGCCGACGTCGGCGGCGAAATGGACCAGCAGGTTGTCGAAGGGCCGCACCTCGACCGCGTCGCCCGCGCCGTCCTCGAGCGCGGCGATCTCCTCGCCGACGATCGCAACCCGCTCGTCGAGGGTCAGCATCGGCGCCTTGCCGGCGTTGACCGCGACCCCGATCACCAGCCGGTCGACCACCCGAAGCGCGCGTCGCACGATATCGATATGGCCGTGGGTGATCGGATCGAAGGTGCCCGGATAGACGCCGACAAGCGGATTAGGCATCGCCGTTCTCCTCGGGCGCGTCG
>CAZHDF010000295.1:0-2884 GCA_964531525.1 uncultured Alphaproteobacteria bacterium
GCCTTGCGGGCCGCGACCTTGCGCTTGACCGCCGTCTTCCGGGCGGTGGTCTTCTTCGCCACGGTCTTCTTGGCGGCGACCTTCCGCTTGGGCGTCGCCTTGCGGGCGGTGGTCTTCCGGGCGGTGGTCTTCCGCGCGGTGGTCTTGCGTGCCGTCGTGGTACGGCGAGCCGTCGAGGCCCGTCGGGCGGCGGTCGAAGTGCGACGCGACGCGGCGCGCTTCGTCGTGGTCGTGCTCTTGGCCTTGACCGCGCGTTTGCGGGTCGCCTTCGCTTTGATAGCCATTCCCAGCTCCTTGGAAATAGTCTTCCCAATCGTGGCGAAAACCCGCCACTGAACCTGCGTCAGATAGACGTCAAAGGTTACCAAATGGTTATCGATTGCATGCGCGCATGACAAAGCGGAGGCCTTCGTCGAGACTGTCTGCGGGACGACTTCACCGTCCGTGCATTGTTGTTTTGATCGGACGTCGATTGATCTTTATCACACCTTCGGTTCAGGGATTTTCTATTCGAGCCCGCTCAAGTATCTTGAGCGGGGAAATAATTTCGCCCGTAAATCAATGGGTTGAGAAAAGGGTGTAGCGACTCGCGCCGATTCTTCGCGGCCGAATAGAGGGCGGAGAACAATGGGTTGCTCCATCGTCGCGCGGCGATTGCGCGGCGACGCGTCCGGTCAGTCGTCGCGTGGCGCGGCGCTCTCGTCGGGGGGCGAAATTTTTTTCGCCTTCCTTTCCGCCGCCGCCTTTTTTTTCTTTTTGCTTTCCGGCGACGGCGCGAGCAGCGCGACGCGGGTCATGAACCCGGCGTCGTCGCCGGCGACCAGCAGCGGCAGCGCCTCGGCGATGGCGTCGACCAGCGGTTCGATCCATTCGCGGTCGGTCTTGGCGAAGTCGTGGAGCACGTAGCCGGTCACCCGGTCGCGGTCGCCCGGATGGCCGATGCCGATGCGCAGGCGGCGGAAGTCGGGGCCGATGGCGGCGGCGATGCTGCGCAGGCCGTTGTGCCCGGCGGTGCCGCCGCCCAGCTTGACGCGCAGCTTGCCGGGCGCGAGGTCGAGCTCGTCGTGGAGCACGAGCACGTCCTCGGGCGCGAGCTTGAAGAAGCGAACCGCGGCGCCGACCGCGTTGCCCGAAAGGTTCATGAAGGTGGTCGGCTTGAGCGCCAGCACCTTCTCGCCGCCGATGCGTCCCTCGAACAGCTCGCTCGAGAAGCGTCGACGCGGGGCGGCGAATCCATGGCGGCGGACGATCTCGTCCACCGCCATGAATCCGATGTTGTGGCGATTGTTCGCGTGCTCGGGCCCCGGATTGCCGAGGCCGACGATGAGCTGCACCTAGTCCTCGCTCTCCGCCTCGTCCTCGGGCGCGGCTTCGGCGAGCTCGCCCTCAATGCCTTCCTCGGCCTCTTCCTCGACCTCGGCTTCCTCGACGGCGAGCGTCGGCGCGGCGATCGTCGCGACGGTAAAGTCGCGGTCGGTGATCGTCGGCTCGCAGTCGGGCGGCAGGGTGATGTTGCTGATATGCACGCCGTCGCCGATCTCGAGACCCGAGAGGTCGACGTGGACCGCCTCGGGGATCGCCGTCGCGGGGCAGACGAGCTCGATCTCGCGGCGCACGATGTTGAGCACGCCACCGCGCTTGAGGCCCGGCGACTCCTCCTCGTTCTCGAAGATCACGACCACGGCGACCGCGATCTTGGCCTTGGCGCTCACGCGCAGGAAATCGACGTGCAGGGGCACGTCGGTCACCGGGTGCTTCTGCACGTCGCGCGGCAGGGTGCGATGGGTCGCGCCATCGACCTTGATATCGTACAGGCGACGGAAGAAGCCGGGATTGGCGATCTCGCGGATGAGCTCGTTGCGGTCGAGCGAGATCGCGAGCGGGTCCTTGTTGTCGCCGTAGACGACGGCGGGAACGCGCCCCGTTCGACGCAACGCGCGGGCGGCCCCCTTGCCGACCCGTTCGCGCGCCTCGGCGGCGATGTTTGAAGTGACAGCCATCAAGTCCTCCTTGGTTGCGGTCGGCCGTCCGCTTCGGGGCCGTGGGCCGCGCCTGCCTCCAGGGGTGTCGGTGCGGCGGGGGCCACGGACGGCCGGGTTGACGTCATGCGGTGCCGGAAAAAGTCCTTTTCTTCCGGCGGGTCAGTCGAACAGGCTCGAAACCGAGCTTTCCTCGGCGATGCGGCGCATCGCCTCGGCGATCAGGGGCGCGATCGTGACGACGCGCACGTTCTGCGACACGCGCATCGCCTCGGTCGGCTGAATGCTGTCGGTGACGGTCAGCGCTTCGAGCTCGGACGAGGAGATCCGCGCCACCGCGCCGCCCGAAAGCACCGCGTGGGTGACATGCGCGCTGACCGACTTGGCGCCCGCCTCCTTCAGCGCGGCGGCGGCGTTGCACAGGGTGCCGGCCGAATCGACGATGTCGTCGACCAGGATGCAGCGCCGGTCGGTGACGTCGCCGATGATGTTGACGACCTCGGAGACGCCGGCCCGCTCGCGCCGCTTGTCGACGATCGCGAGGTCGGCGTGCAGCCGCTTGGCGAGCGAGCGGGCGCGGACCACGCCGCCGACGTCGGGCGAGACGAACATCAGGTCGTCGCCGTTGAAATTGTCCTCGATATCCTTGGCGAACACCGGGCCGGCGAACAGATTGTCGACCGGGATATCGAAAAAGCCCTGGATCTGCCCGGCGTGCAGATCGAGCGTCAACACCCGGTTGGCGCCCGCCTCGGTGATCAGGTTGGCGACCAGCTTGGCCGAGATCGGCGTCCGCGGCCCGACCTTGCGGTCCTGGCGAGCGTAGCCGAAATAGGGCATCACCACGGTGATCCGCCGGGCCGAGGCGCGCCGGATCGCGTCGATGCAGACCAGAAGCTCCATCA
>CAZHDF010000296.1:0-2869 GCA_964531525.1 uncultured Alphaproteobacteria bacterium
TTCGCGGTGCTGATCGGGGTCGGCGCGACCACGGTGAACCCCTATCTCGCCGAGGACTCGATCGTCGACCGCCATCGCCGCGGCCTGTTCGCCGATCGCGCGCTCGGCGACTGCGTCGCGCGCTACAAGCGGGCGATCGACCAGGGGCTGCTCAAGGTCATGTCCAAGATGGGCATCTCGATCGTGAGCTCGTATCGCGGCGGCTACAACTTCGAGGCCATCGGCCTGTCGCGCACGCTGGTCGCCGACATCTTTCCGACCATGCCCTCGCGCATCTCGGGCATCGGCTTTCCGGGGATCGAGCGCAAGGTGCGCGACCTCCACGCCGAGGCCTATGGCGGCGAGGCCGGGGTGCTGCCGATCGGCGGCTTCTACCGCTACCGCGCGCGCGGCGAGGCGCACGCCTTCGCGCCCGAGCTCGTCCATACGCTCCAGCGCGCCGTGACGAGCGATTCGTATCAGATCTATCGCCGCTACGCCGAGGGCGTGCGCGCGCTACCGCCGATCAACCTGCGCGACCTGCTCGACATCAACCCGTTGGGCGCGCCGGTGCCGATCGACGAGGTCGAATCGATCACCGACATCCGCAAGCGCTTCCTCTCGGGCAGCATGTCGCTCGGCGCGCTGTCGGCCGAGGCCCACGAGACGCTCGCCATCGCCATGAACCGCATGGGCGCCATGTCGTGCTCGGGCGAGGGCGGCGAGGGGCCCGAGCGCTACCGCCCCAGGCCCGACGGCGACAACGCCAACTCGACCGTCAAGCAGATCGCCTCGGGGCGCTTCGGCGTCACCGCCGAGTATCTCAACAACTGCCGCGAGATCGAGATCAAGATCGCGCAAGGCGCCAAGCCCGGCGAGGGCGGCCAGCTTCCGGGCTTCAAGGTCTCGGTCGAGATTGCGCGGCTGCGCCATTCGACCCCCGGCGTGACCCTGATCTCGCCGCCGCCGCACCACGACATCTACTCGATCGAGGACCTCGCCCAGCTCATCTACGACTTGAAGCAGATCAACCCCGACTGCCGGGTCTCGGTCAAGCTGGTCGCCCAGGCGGGCATCGGCACGGTCGCCGCCGGGGTCGCCAAGGCCAAGGCCGACGTGATCCTGATCGCGGGGCACAACGGCGGCACCGGCGCGAGCCCCCAGTCGAGCATCAAGTTCGCGGGCGCGCCCTGGGAGATGGGCCTGAGCGAGGTCAACCAGGTGCTCACCCTCAACCGGCTGCGCCACCGGGTGCGGCTGCGCGTCGACGGCGGCATCCGCACCGGACGCGACGTGGTGATCGCCGCCATGCTCGGCGCCGAGGAGTTCGGCATCGGAACCACGGCGCTCATCGCCATGGGCTGCATCATGGTCCGCCAGTGCCACACCAACCGCTGCCCGGTCGGCGTCTGCACCCAGGACGAGAAGCTGCGCGCGAAGTTCGAGGGCACGCCCGAGCGGGTGGTCAATCTCTACAGCTTCCTCGCCGACGACGTGCGCGAGATCCTGGCCTCGCTGGGCGCGCGGCGGCTCGACGAGATCGTCGGCCGCTCGGACCTCTTGGAGCAGGTGAGCCGGGGCAGCGCCGACCTCGACGACCTCGACATGAACCCGCTCCTGGTCCAGGCCGACCCGGGCGAGTTCACGCGCCATTGCAGCCTCGAGGGCCGCAACGAGGTGCCCGAGACGCTGGACGCCCAGATGATCGAGGACGCGCGCCCGGCGCTCGCCGAGGGCGAGAAGATGCAGCTCGCCTACAACATCCGCAATACCCAGCGCGCCATCGGCACCAAGCTGTCGTCGATGATCACCCGGCGCTTCGGCATGACCGGGCTCAAGCCCGGGCACATCACCGTGCGGCTGCGCGGCTCGGCGGGCCAGTCGCTCGGCGCCTTCGCGGTCCAGGGGCTCAAGCTCGAAGTGTTCGGCGACGCCAACGACTACGTCGGCAAGGGGCTCTCGGGCGGGACCATCGTGGTGCGCCCGGTGGTCTCGAGCCCGCTCGCCGGCAACGAGAACACGATCGTCGGCAACACGGTGCTCTACGGCGCGACCGCGGGGCATCTGTTCGCCGCCGGCCAGGCGGGCGAGCGCTTCGCGGTGCGCAACTCGGGCGCGGTCGCGGTGGTCGAGGGCTGCGGCTCCAACGGCTGCGAGTACATGACCGGCGGCACGGTCGTCGTCCTCGGCCCCGTGGGCGCCAACTTCGCCGCCGGCATGACGGGCGGCATGGCCTTCGTCTTCGATGCCGACGAGACGCTCGACCGCCACATCAACGCCGAGGCGGTGGTCTGGCAGCCGCTCGCGAGCGCGTACTGGGAAGGCGTGCTCGCCGACCTCGTCGCCCGGCACGCGCGCGAGACCGGCTCGCGCTTCGCCGCCCGCCTGCTCGACGACTGGGAGATCGAGCTCAAGCGCTTCCGCCAGGTCTGCCCCAAGGAAATGCTCGCCCGCCTCGACCACCCGCTTTCGGACGCGCCCGCCGCTGAGACGGCATAAAGGGGGAGTTTCGGCGATCGCCAAGCGATTGTCGCGCGTCCCGGCCGTCTTCGGCGGGGCCTTCGCGAACTGTCGGGATTCTTGACAGTTTGGAATTTTTTTAAGTACCCGAATTAACCCATTATTATTTAGCGGATACTTGGGCGATCAGGGATTCGGAGCAGGGGATTCCCGCGAATCCAGCGTCGGAATTTTTTACAGTTTTGGTGAATTTCCGACAATCGGATCTATGTAACGGACTGAAAATAAAGACCTTCTATAAGATTGGCATGGTTTTTGCGTGATTCCCGCCGAGAGCTGTGTCGGGTGGCGCGCCATCCATGGGCGCGTGGTGCCTGGACATGCTCTCGGGGGGAGATCATGAGGACGATCTTTACGAGACGCTCGATCC
>CAZHDF010000297.1:0-2869 GCA_964531525.1 uncultured Alphaproteobacteria bacterium
GGTGAGCCGGACATAGAGATAGGCGATACCCTGGAGCCGGTGCGCCGTGGTCCAGGCCGCGACCTCGGCGACCAGGTCGGCGTCCGCCGCCTGGTCGTCCGCGCCCAGATGCTTCTTGATCCGCGCCTTGCCTGCGAAGCGCCCGCCTACGACAACGCCCACCCCGTCGAGCGCGCCGACGCGCTCGTCGTTGAACCAGATATCGCCGATGGCCTCGACCTCGTGCCCCGCGAGCGCGATCACCAGATGCAGATGCTCGCGCGCGGCGCCGGTGGTCTCGGCGAACACCAGCGCGCCGGCGACGATACGCTCGCCGTAGATCACGCGGCTCGCCTCGACCGAGCCGCGCACGAGCTGGGTGATTCCCTGCTCGCGCGCCGCGAAATCGGGCAACGCGGGCGTTTTGGGCCGGGGCGCGAGAACCGAATCGGCGAGGTTGAGCGCCGCCGTCGACCCGCCGATGACCAGCGCCGAGCCGAGAATGCCGAGCGAGCCGATGGTCACCCCGCCGATCGCCGCGCCGGCCCCGGCGACGGCACCCGCCGCGAGCGCGGCGCCGACCGCGGGCGGCATCAGCCGACCCTCCAGGCGCGACGCGCACGATCCACGCCCACGCGTACCAGCCCCTCGGGCGCGACCAGGGCGATGACGCCGCCGAGCACGATGCCGAGCGCGGGGCCGCCCTCAGTTTCGACCTCGGCGAGATCGCCGCGCCGGGCGAAGGCGGGCGCGATGGCCGCGCCCAGCGCCTTGGTCGCGAGATCGCCGAGATCGCGCGCGCCGCCCAGCCGGCGGATCGCGCGACAGGCCCCGCGCGCCGTCCGATAGCGCCCCCGGAAGCGCGCCGCCGGGTCCTCGCCGCACATCGCCGCGATGCAGTCGCAGGCGAACAGCGCGCAATCCTGCCGTCCCCAGGCGAAGGGCCGCGTCTCGGCGGCGCGCAGGACCGCGTCGAGACGCGCCTGCCAATCGTGCCGGCGCATCACCGCTCGCCTCCCGGCGTTGCCGTCGCGCTCGGCGCGCCGCCGCCCTGGCCGGCGGCGACCACCCCGCCCCGCTGGCCGCCCGCGACCTGGCCGCCCCAAACGATCTCCTTCTCGGTCGTCGCGTTGACGAACTCGAAGCCGAGGTCGCCGGGAAAGCGGGCCTGCTGATCGGCGTGGGCATAGCGGCGCACGCGCGGCCGGTCCCAGTCGGCGAGCCGGTTCTCGGCGGTAAGCGTGATCGTCGCGGTCTCGCCGAGCGAGACGTTCATGGTATCCATCCGTCCCCTGAACAGAAGCACCGGCGAGGCGACCAGCGCATGGGCCGCGTCGAGGAAGCCGAGCCAGATTTCGGCGCGCCGCCCCTGCACGTCCTCGCCGAGCGCGAGCGCAAGCCGCGAGGCGGGAACCCCCGAAAGCGTGAGCTCGACGCCGAAGGCGCGGGCCTCGACCCCCTCCTCGATCGCGCCGACCGCGCCGATGTCGCCGACGCCGTTATAGATCTCGCCGTTCCACTGGATCGTGCCGCGCCCCGACCACAGGGTCTCGACCCCCGTGTCGAAGGCGAGTCGCGCGAGCAGGATCGGCCGCGCGCCCTGGCGCTTGAGCGATTCGGCCTGGGTCGCCGTGGTGATATCGCGTGCCATCAGAACACCTCGATGCCGGAGAAGGCGAAGCCATGCGCGATCCGGTTGAGATCGAACGCCCAGACCGCGTCCTCGTCGGAGGCGAGCCGCATCGTCACCCCGGGATCGATCAGGGTGAGCGGCGCGGCGTCCGCCGGGCTCGCCCGAAGCGCGGGCGCGAAGGCGAGCGTCGCGGCGCCCGATGCGTCCGAATCGAGCTGCGCCGTCACCATCTTGAGCTCGCCCCCGACCTCGACGTAATCGCCCGGAAGGAGAAGCCCGGAAACGCTCGCCCGCCAGCCCGCGGTCGCGAGTGTCGCGCCAGTCTGGCCCGCGCCCGAAACCACGGGCGCGTCCTGGCCTGCGTCATAGGCGCCGCGCGGACTGCGCGCGTCCGCATCAAACCCCCGGAAGCGCCCCGCGCGGCCGCCGAGCGCCACCAGGAACGCCTGCCAGTCGGCCGCCTGGGCGCGGGTCATGGGGGGAAGCTCGAAGCTCGCGAACCAGAGCGCGCCGGGCAACTCGAGGGTCTGGACGGCGCCCGAAAGCGGGCTATCGAAGACCTGGCTGCGGCTCCGCAGGCCGAACCGCGCGGCGCGAAACCCCGGCGCCGTGGGCATGATGAGCGTGGTCATCGCGAAATCCGCGTTGCTGGAACGAAGGGCATGGCGGGGCGGGAACCGATCACGGCTACGGCCCGGGCGTGAACGCGACGGCGCCCGAGCTCTCGAGCGTGAGCGAGAAGGTCTCCTCGCTGTTGTAGTCGCCGCCGCGCCCGTAGGCGGTGACCAGGAACGCCCCTTCCCATTGATCGCCGTTGCCGGCGATGATCCGGTAATTGGCGATCGCGCCCGAGGACGCGTTGGCGCGCAGCGTCTCCTCGGCGGTCGTGTCGGTGAACAGGCCGCTCCCCGAGATGGTCATCGACTGAATGCCCGCGCCCGCGAGAAGCTCGCGCATGCCGGCCGAATCCTTGGTCGTGACGTCGACCGGCGCGTTGTCGATCGCGAAGCGGGTCGCGCGCAGCCCGCCGAGGGTGGTGAAGGTCTCGGGGTTGCCCCCGTCGCCGACCTTCAAAAGGAACAACGAGCCCTTCTGTGCTGACATATCCGTCTACTCCGCTTGGTCGAGGGAAAGGATGGCGTCCCGCACCGCGACGCCGAAGTCGGCGCGCAGGCGCGGCTCAAGGCTTTCGAACACGGGCCGGATGAAGGGGCGCGCCGGCTGGCGCGCGGTGCCGAACTCGACGAACCAGGCATA
>CAZHDF010000298.1:0-2839 GCA_964531525.1 uncultured Alphaproteobacteria bacterium
CTGACGCGCGCTGGTTTTTCCGGAATTCGGCATTTCGATAAAATGATATGGAAATATAAAAACAAATAATCTCTTGTGAATTCTTTGATAAAATCCACATCTTATTCAAGTATTATCAAATATGATTTGTATAAATAATTGAAATTCTTGTGTTTTTACCAATTATTAAGATCTCGGGGTCAATATTGCCTCACGCGAACGGCACACACATTTGAACGGACGGACAAGCGATGACCCGCACAGCCAATAAATGGATCCTTCGGACGGCCGCCGCGGCGGCGCTCGGCAGCGTCATCACGCTCGCCGCTCCCCTCGCCCCGGCCAGCGCCGGCTCGCTCGACCAAGCCATGTCCGGCGTATCCAGCAAGGGCCTCAGCGCCCTTCGCGGCTTCTTCCTGCCCGGCGTCATGCCGCGCGCCAGCCTCGCCAAGCTCGACCCGGCGGACGGCGCCACCGTGACGCTCGCCGCCGAGCGCATCGATCGCACGGAGGCGGCCTGGACCACCGCGCGCCCTCGCGCCCGGGCGACCGCCGGCCACGACTTCGGCAAGGGGCTCGATAGGAACCTCGCCTTCCTGCCGGTGATCGCCGACTAGCCGGGAACCAACCGCCCGGGCCGACGCCGCTCAGTCCAGTCCGACCGCGGCCCCGAGCGTCGGGCCGATCTCGCAGCGCAGAACGAGATCGGCCGCCGGGTCGAGCTCGGTGGCCTCGCGGTTCACGATCACGAGACGCGCGCCCGCGCGCTTGGCGATCGCCGGCAGCTCCGCCGCCGGATAGACCCGGAGCGAGGAGCCGATCGCCAGGAACAGATCGCAAGCCTTGGCCGCCTCCTCCGCCCGCCGCATCTCGTCCATGGGCATCGCCTGACCGAACGAGATCGTGGCCGTTTTCACGAGCCCCCCGCAATCCACGCAGACCGGCAGCGCGCCGCGCGCCTCGAACGCCGCGCGGATCGGCGCCAGTTCGTGGCGTCGGCCGCATTCGAGGCAGACCGCGTAGGTCGTATTGCCGTGGATCTCGATCACGCGCGCCTCGGGCACGCCGGCGCGCTGGTGCAGGCCGTCGACGTTCTGGGTGATCACCCAGGAAACCGTCCCGCGCCGCGCCAGGGCCGCGACCGCACGGTGTCCGGGCCCCGGGATCGCATCGTCGATCGCGCCCTGGGTCGCGAACTTGCGGCGCCAGAACTCGCGACGCATTTCCTCGGAGGCCAGAAAATCGGCGAAGTCGACCGGCCGGTAGCGGTCCCAGATCCCGCCCGGGCTGCGATAGTCGGGAATCCCCGACTCGGTGCTGATGCCGGCGCCGGTGAACACGACCGCCGCGCGGGCCTCGGCGAGCGCCGCGCGCAGCGCCGCGACCGCGTCGTCCCCCGTTCGCATGTTGCTCGTCGCCCGATCGCTCACGGGCCGAGTTTACGGGTCCGCGCGAAGCCCGGCAATCGCTCCGGGCGGCGGTCGGCGACGCGCACGCATTGACCGCGCGCGCCTAATCGCCTAATCCCGGGGGCACGCGCCGCCCGGGCCGGCGTTCGAGACCCTGGAGAGAGAGGACAAGCACGCCATGCCCCCGCAGAACCCCGTCACGGTGGTCGATCACCCCCTGGTCCAGCACAAGCTGACCCTGATGCGCCGGCGCAAGACGCCGACCGCCGATTTCCGCCGCCTGCTGCGCGAAATCAGCCTGCTGCTCGCCTACGAGGTGCTGCGCGACCTGCCGCTCGCCACCGAGACCATCGAGACCCCGCTCGCGACCATCGAGGCGCCGCTTCTCCGGGGCAAGAAGCTGTGCCTGGTCTCGATCCTGCGGGCGGGCAACGGCATTCTCGACGGCATGCTCGACCTGGTGCCGTCGGCGCGGGTCGGCCATATCGGGCTCTACCGCGACCCCGAGACGCTCCAGCCGGTCGAGTACTACTACAAGGTGCCCGACTCGCTCGCGAGCCGCGAGATCGTCGTGGTCGACCCCATGCTGGCGACCGGCAACTCGGCGGTCGCGGCGGTGGCGCGGCTCAAGCGCGACGACGCGCGCAAGATCCGCTTCGTCTGCCTGCTCGCCGCGCCCGAGGGGATCGAGGCCTTCACCCGCGACCACCCCGACGTGCCGATCTTCACCGCCGCGATCGACGATCACCTCAACGACCACGGCTACATCGTTCCCGGCCTCGGCGACGCGGGCGACCGGGTCTACGGCACCAAGTAGCGGGAAAGCGCGATCAAAGCCCCTCGCCCGGGCTTTCGAGGGCGTGGGCGGTCAGCTCGCGGGTGATGTAGTCGTAGGCGTCGGCGACCGAATCGGTGCGGAAGAACAGGCCGAGATCGTCCTTGGCGATGGTGCCGTAGCGCGCGAGCGCCTCGAAATCGATCACGTCGCGCCAGAAGTCCTCGCCGAACAGAACGATCGGCATGCGCTTCTTGATCTTGAGCGTCTGGACCAGGGTCAGCACCTCGAACAGCTCGTCGAATGTGCCGAACCCGCCCGGAAAGACGACGATCGCCTTGGCGAGGTATGTGAACCAGAACTTGCGCATGAAGAAATAGTGGAACTCGAAGGCGAGTTCGTGAGTCACGTAGTCGTTGGCGAACTCGTTGACCGGCAGCGAGATCGCGAGCCCGACGTTGAGCCCCTTGGCCTCCGAAGCGCCCCGATTGGCCGCCTCCATGATGCCGGGACCGCCGCCGGTGCAGACGACGAAACGGCGCTTGCCGTCCTTCAGGCCCTTCGACCATTCGGTGAGCCGCCGGGCGAGTTCGCGCGAGTCCTCGTAGTAGCGCGACATTTCGAGCCACATCTCGGCCTCGGCCACGTCGCCGCCCGCCGCCTTCGCCTCGGCGAG
>CAZHDF010000299.1:0-2760 GCA_964531525.1 uncultured Alphaproteobacteria bacterium
TTCATCTTGTTGTTTGCGCGCATGGGTGGGACGGAGGGCTACACCGATGGAGCTTAATGGATTCCCAGGTGAAAGCGCCAAGTTCCATCGAATGAATGACCCGCTCTTCAGGGTCCGCGACCTCGTCCGCGACGCCGCATCGCCCGCGCCGACGCCGGGGGGATTGCTCGACGGGAGCGGTCGGGCCTAGAGTTCGGTCCATGGGGCGCCGGGGCCGGCGCCGCGCGAGGCCGCCCCGGACCGGCGCCCCGGAACACAACCCTGGAGATAACCATGGCGACGGTAAAACGGGTAGGCGTGTTTGTGGTAGTCGCGGTCGTGCTTGCCGGCTGCGCCGCCGGCGAGGACGTGTTCGGCAGCCCGGAGGCCGGCTACGTCGCCGCCCCGGCGTCGCTGACCGCGCGCGTGGACTGGAGCAAGGCCGAGACGGTCGAGGTCGTGCTGTCGGAGTTCGCATTCTCGCCGCCGGCGCTTACGTTCCGCGCCGAGACGGCGTATCGGCTGGTCCTCAGGAACGAGGGGTCGGTCGCGCATGTCTTCGCCTCCCCCGACTTCTTCAAGGCGATCGCGGCGCGAACGCTGAAGACGCGCGAGGGCAAGATTGCGAACCCGTACCTCGTGGCGGTTTCGCTCGCGCCCGGCGAGGTGAAGGAGGTGCTGTTTCTCGCCGTCAAGCCGGGCGATTACGCGCTCGAGTGCACGGAACCCCTTCACAGTACGTTCGGAATGACCGGCACGATCCGGGTGCTGTGAGCATGCGCCCCGCGGGCGCTCGGGGCGCTTGCGTCAAGGACCGCGGCCGCTGACATAGCGCGGGGCGAAAGGCTGGCGACGAACACGGCCCCGGTGGAGGCCGAGGCCCCGTGCGGCGCGCGCGAGCGCTGTCGGGCGCTTGCGCCACGGTGCCCGGCTCCATCGCGCAAGCGGAAGGACGCCGATCCCGATCGCCGGCGGGACCATTGAGCGCGGAAAGATGACGCTCGGCGGAATGCCCGTTGTCGGCAAGGGCCGGGACAGTGTTGCTAAGCATTCTAATCTCACGGGGTTTTGAGCGAGCGGGCCGGACTCGAAGCGTATATTTGAATCGAGACCGGTCATGGCCTCGTTCACTAGGGAAGAATGAAATGTCCACGACTCACTCCGAAAAACGGCCGACGTCGTTGGCGATCGCGATCGCCGCCATCGTCGGACTTTCGCTCGGCGCGATGACGCCGCCGGCGGCCGCTCAGCAGAATATGAAGGCGGCGATCAAGAAGATGCAGAGCCTCAACCAGACGCGCGGCTATCTCGACGCCCATAAGGGCGTGAAAAAGCCGCTCGGTCTGCTCGGCGGCCCGATCACGATCAAGCTGACGCAGGACAGCGGCGGCGTTTTCGTCGGCCTTCCGGCGCGGCGCGCGCTCGATCCGACCGTGTTCGGCCCGCCCAAGCTGCCGCGGCATTACGCGGGCTCGCCGATCATCACCGGCGTGCCGCCGATGTTGCGCGTCAAGGCGCCGAACGGCGGCTTCCAGACCAAGGTTCTCACGCCCTTCGGCAACAAGCATATCGTTCTGCCCAACGGCCGGCTGACGATTTCGGCCGTCGACGCCACCGCGACCGACGCCGCGACGACCAAGGACAAGGTCCGGATGGTCGCCAGTTGGCAGGACAAGAAGGGCAACACCTATACCGTCAAGTGCTGTGTCAAGCTGGCGGCCCACGGTCTCGAGTACCCGACCTTCGGCGGCGTGGCGACCAACGTCATCCTCCATGGGTTCACCGGCATCGGCACGCCGTTGATGCCGAGCGAGTTCGCCTACTTCGCGTTCTGGGGCTTCGGCGAGATCGACATGAACGGCAAGGCGCTCGACAAGCCGCGCCTGATCCACGGCATGTTGACCGAGTACGTGCGCGAGCAGGGTTATGCGCTCGGCTGGGACCGCGACGTGACTCCGACGCGCACGCAATTCCACCTGATGGTGCCGCCGGTCAAGCCGGACCCGAAGAACGGCGTTTTCCGCAAGGCGCCGGTCAAGACCGGGTTCGTCCTGCCGAACGGCAAATCGCTTCCATTCTGGCACGTCATGTTCGAGACGCTCAATGTCGACGCGACGCGGGGTTGATCGCCGCCGGGTCCTCGGCGCGGCGGTGGCGGGAATCGTCGCCATCGGCGTCGCCGGCTGCGCGGCCAACACTGGCGCTCCCGCTTCCAAGGAGAAAGCGTCGGTGGCGATCGTGACGATGACCGACGGACTCGTATTCAAACCGAGCCGGGTGACGATCCGCGCGGGGCAGGCGGTCGAGTGGCGCAACGACTCGGTTCTCGTGCACACCGTGACGGCGGACCCCGAAATCGCCGCCAGGGCGGCCGACGTCGCCCTGCCCGACGGGGCCGAGTCGTTCAACTCGGGGAACGTCAAGCCGAAAGGAACGTTCCGTCATACGTTCACGACACCCGGAACGTACCGCTACTTCTGCATCCCGCACGAGGCCGCGGGCATGGTCGGCGAGGTGATCGTCAAGCCCTGACCCGGCGGCCGAACCCACGCCGCTCCTGCTCGCGCTGCTGCCTTCGAATCGGCCGCCGCGTTGGTTCCTCGGCGCGGCATTCGTCGTGCTTGTTGTTCGTGCTCTTCAAGCGGGAGAAGATGAGGGAGGTGGACATTACCTGCTCGGTCAAGTCATAAGGCCGACCGCCTGGAACACGCGGCGCCGGGATCTCGGCCCCGAACCGGACGGCCCCGCTCGCAAGGACGCGAACCGAAGAGTTGGAACGAA
>CAZHDF010000300.1:0-2735 GCA_964531525.1 uncultured Alphaproteobacteria bacterium
CCTTCGCCGTCTTTGCGGGCGGTCTCATCGAGGGATGCGGCTCAGCGGCCGGCGCCGAGGATCGCCGCGTCGCAGTCGACGGACTTGCCCGCCATGAGACGACCCTCCCGCTCAGCGCCTATCTATAGGATCTGCTCGGGAGCTGCGACCGAGGACGGCGGCTGAAGGTTCTCGCGCTTGAAGCCGATCCCGTCGTCGGCCGGCGCATCGAGCCTGCGGGCGTAGAGATGGCCCGCATGGACCGCGGCGGCGATGGTGCCGGGCGCGAAGCAGTCGCCAATGGCGTCGACCGAGCGAATGCCGCGCGCGGCCCACTCGCCCGAGCGCGCGACCAGCGCCCGGTAAAGGGCATCGTCGGGAAGGCGCGCGGTGACCGGCGCCACCGCGTCCACCGCCACCGTTTCGGTCGCGCCGGTGTAGACGCAGGCGAGCGTGGCGCGCCCCTTCTCGACCGCGACGAGGGCCTTGGCGCAGCGAACGTCGATCCCGAGGGTCAGGAGACGCCGCTGGATCTTGAACTGCTCGAGCGTGCCGTGGGCGAAGGGCGCGACCTCGGGGGTCGGGGTGGCGAACACCACGGCGCAGCCGTCGGCCGAGAGCTTCTCGGCGATCGCGCTCGCGAGGTAATAGCGCTCGTCGTCGTAGACGAGGACGCGGCCCGCAAGCGTCCGCCCGCGCAGGATCGCATCGGGCGAGACCACGACGCTTTGGTCCGCGATCGGGATCGGCAGGCGGTTCTCGCGCCCGACCGCGTCCGTCCGCCACAGGGCGCCGGTTGCGATGACGACGCGGGGAAAACCGAAATCCAAAACGTCATCGACGTCGAGCCGGCTCGAGCGGTAAACGGTCGCGTTCGGCTTCTGGCCCAGCATGTACAGCCGGTGGTCGATCACCCGCTTCCATTCCGAAAGCCCGGGCAGGCGGCTTTCGCGGAGCACGCGGCCGCCGGGCTCGTCCTCGGCCTCGGCGAGCGCGACGGCGTAGCCCCGGTTGGCGAGCGCGAGCGCGCATTCGAGCCCCGCCGGCCCGCCGCCGACGATCAGCACCGAATCCTCCGAGCCCGCGGGCGCGATTCGCTCGGGGTGCCAGCCGCGCCGCCACTCCTCGCCGACGGTCGGGTTCTGGGTGCAGCGCATCGGCACCGCGAGGTAATCGCCGGTGGTGCAGATATTGCAGCCGATGCACTCGCGGATCTCCTCGATCCGGCCGTCCTCGATCTTCTTGGGCAGGAACGGATCGGCGATCGAAGGCCGCGCCGCGCCGATGAGGTCGAGCACCCCGCGGCGGATCTGCGAGACCATCGCGTCGGGCGAAGTGAAGCGGCCGACGCCGACCACCGGCTTGTCGGTCACCTGCTTGACGAAGCGGACGAACGCTTCTTGCGAGCCTTCCGCGCCGAAGCGCGAGGAAAGGCTGTCGTCCTCCCAGGCGCTCACGTTGACGTCCCAGAGATCGGGGAGATCGGCGAGCATCTCGACCACCTCGCGCCCTTCGCCGTCGCAGGCGAGATCGCCGCCGACCTCGTGGACGGCGAAGCGGAACGCCACCGCGCAACGACCGTCAACGATCTCTTTGGTCTCCTCCAGAACCTCGCGGATGAGCCGGACTCGGTTCTCGAGGCTGCCGCCGTACTCGTCCTCGCGATGATTGTAGCGCCGCAACAGGAAGTGCATGAGCAGCGTCATGTCGTGGGCGGCGTAGACGTAGACGATGTCGTAGCCCGCCCGCATGGCGCGTTTGACGGCTTCGCGGTGCCAGCGCCGAAAGGCGCGGATGTCGTCCTTGTCCATGGCCCGCGCCTGGACCGGGTCGAAGTCCTTGACCGGCTGCGCGGACGGCGCGAGCGGCGGCATCCTCGAGAACCGGTTCGGCGACGAGAGCCCGTTGTGGGCGAGCTGAATGCCTGCAAGAGCGCCGTGGGCGTGGACGCCCTCGACCATGAGTTCGTGGGTCGGCAGGTCGCTGTCGTCCCAAAGCCGCATGAGGGTGAAGCAGGAAAGATCGCTCGTGGGGTGGATCTCGCACTCCTCGGTGCAGACGACGGCCCATCCGCCTTCGGCCTTCACGGAGCGCATGGCGGCCATGGTCCGGGGCCAGCGGAAGCCCATGCCGTTGCAATGGGGCACCTGGTAGAAGCGGTTCTTGGCCGTGACCGGACCGATTCGCACCGGCTCGAACAGGATGTCGTAGCGCGGGTCTCGCGGCATGAACGATCCTCCCTTATGACGCGGCCTCTCCCCCTTCGGCCGCGAAGTGGTTCGGGAACAGGGCGGCGAGGACGCAGCGGAAGCTTCGCATCGCCGCGTCGTAACGGTAGCTCTCGGGCTCGAGGTGGGCGTTCAGCCAGTGGCCGAAGATCATCGTGTAAAGAGCGTTCGCGGCCGCCGCCGGGTCGACCCCCCGGTAGCCGCCCTCGGCGACGATCTCGCGCACGGCGGCCTCGATGTCGCGCAGGCACATCTTGTCGTGCCACAGGCCGATCGCCTTGTACAGCGCGCCGCCCTTGGCCTCGCCCCAGAAGGCGTACCACACCGACAGGAACTTGGGCCGCTCGGCGGCGAAGGCGAGGTCGTACTCGAGCATCCGCATCAGCCGCTCGGCCGCGCTCGCCCCCGGCGCGCCGGCCGCCGCCCGCCAGCCCTCGAAGTAGACCGCCCCCATCTGTTTGAGAACCTCGATGTAGAGCCGCTCCTTGGTCTTGAAGTGGAAGATGACCAGGGTGGGCGAGAGCCCGG
>CAZHDF010000301.1:0-2712 GCA_964531525.1 uncultured Alphaproteobacteria bacterium
CGATCGGCGTCGAGGCGGCGGCGGATCGCGAGCAGGTCGCGCCAGGCGGCGCGCTTGTGCAACGGCTGGCGCAGAAGATAGGCCGGGTGATAGATCGCGATGGCGTCGATGGGCGCGGCGAGCCCGGGGCTCGAATAACGCCGCCAGACGCCGCGCAGCCGGGTGATTCCCTCGCTCCGGCCGAGAATCGCCTTGGCCGAGATCCCGCCCACCAGCACCAGCACCTCGGGATCGACCAGCTCGATCAGGCGCTGGGCGAAGGGCAGGCAGGTCGCGATCTCGTCGGCGGTGGGCGAACGGTTCCCGGGCGGCCGCCAGAACAGCATGTTGCTGATGCAGACCTGGTCGCGGTCGAGCGAAATCGCCGCCAGCATGCGGTCGAGAAGTCGCCCCGCCGGGCCGACGAAGGGCAGGCCGCGGCGATCCTCCTCGGCGCCCGGAGCCTCGCCGACGAACAACACCCGCGCCTCGGGATTGCCGTCGTAGATCACGGTGTTGGTCGCGGTCTCCTTGAGCGGGCAGTCGTCGAAGGCGCGGATCGCCTCGACCAGCGCCGCGACCGTGTCGCAGCCGGCGGCGATCTCGTGGGCGTTGCGCGCCGCCGGCGGCAACACCGTTCCGGGAGCGGACGTTCGAGCGGCGGTCCGGGCGGACGCAGCCGGCGGGGGCTTGCGCGACGGCGCGGCGGCGGATTTCGCGTCCGCCGCGTCGAAACGGTTGCGCGGGCTCTCGGCGATCGCCTCGTCGACGCCGGCGGCGAGGTAGAAGTCGAGCAGCGCGCGCGGGTCCGGATCGGAACCGTGAGCCATGCCCGAGCCTACCACGCGCGCGGCGCTTCCGTCATCGCGCGAACGGCGCGTAAACCCCAGGTTGAATAACCCGCCTCTCTAATAACGGTAATTTAAGACATCGCCGATATCACGGTATCGAGGCAGCCATTCGCCCAAGCCTCGCGCGGACTGGCGACGACGCCAGAGCGCGAAACGGCACGGCGGATGGGGCGGCCGGGCGAAACGAACATCGGGTTCCTGCAATTCCCTGGGAGGGAATCATGGGCGCATTTCGATTGAGTGGCGTAAAGGCTCGGATTGCATTCGGCATCCTGGTCCCCGTTCTCGGTCTTCTCGCGTTCTCGGGTTTCGTTTTCATCGAGCGAATGGACGAGGCGACCACGGTCAAGCGCATCGAGACCGCGGCGTCGCTCGCCCCCGAGATCAGCGCGCTGGTCCACGAGTTGCAGAAGGAGCGCGGCGCCTCGGCCGGGTTCCTCGCCAGCAAAGGCGCCGAGTTCGGCGACAAGCTCGTCAAGCAGCGCGAAGCCACCGACGCCCGCCTGACCGAATTGGAGACCGCGCTCGACGGATTCGACGCCACGGTGCTTGGCCGGGGCGCCGACGACCTCGCGGCCGCGCGGGCCAAGCTCGCCCGCCTCGGCGCGACACGCGAAGCCGTCTCGACGCTCAAGGCCACGGTCAAGGACGAGGTCGGCTTCTATAGCGATATCATTCGCGACTTCCTGCAATCGATCGCCGTCATGTCGACGATCAGCCGCGATCCGGCGATGTCGGCGATGATCGCCGCGTATTCGAACCTGCTCGAGGTGAAGGAACGCGCCGGGCTCGAACGCGCCACGGGCGCCGCCGGCTTCTCGGCCGGCAAATTCCCGCCGGCGCTTTATCGTCGCTTCGTCTCGCTGGTCGCGCAGCAGGACGCCTTCCTCGCGGCCTTCCACGCCTATGCCTCGCCGGCGCAGATGGAGGCCATCCGCGCGGCGTTCGAGAGCCCCGCCGCGGCCGAGGTCGATCGCTTGCGCAAGATCGCCTTCGAAAGCATCGAGACGGGCTCTCTCGCGAACGTCTCGGGGTCGACCTGGTTCGACGCCATCACCGCCAAGATCAATCTGCTGAAGACCGCCGGAGACAAGATCGGCGAGGGGGTTCTCGCGGTCGCTTCCGGCAACCACGACCGCGCGCTTTGGAGCGCCGCCGTCGTCGGCGCCGTCGGCCTGATCCTGCTTGTGCTCTCGATCCTGCTCACCGTCATCGCCATTCGCGGCGTGACCGGACCGCTCGCCGCCATCACGGCGGTCATGAGCCGTCTCGCCGGGGGCGACCATTCGGTCGATATCCCGGCCGCCGACCGCCACGACGAGATCGGCGACATGGCGCGCGCGGTCCAGGTGTTCAAGGACGGCATGGTCAAGGCCGAGGCGCTCGAGAAGAAGCAGGCCGAGGAACGCGCCGCCAAGGAGCGACGCGCGCGCGAGATCGAGGCCGCCGTCGCCGAGTTCGACCAGGCGATCACGAGCGTCACCCGTTCGGTCGAATGCGCCGCCGGGCAGCTCACCGAAACCGCCGAGAACATGACCCGCTCGGCCGCCGATACCAACCACCGCTCGAGCACCGTCGCCGCCGCCGCCGAGGAAACCTCGACCAGCGTGCAGACGGTCGCCTCGGCGGCCGAGCAGATGGCCGCCTCGATCGCCGAGATCAGCCGTCAGGTTGCCGAATCGGCGGAGGTCGCGACCGCGGCCGCGCGCGAGGCCGAGCAGACCAACGCCGCCGTCGGCGGACTCGACGAGGCCGCCAAGAAGATCGGCAAGGTGATCGACCTGATCAACGACATCGCGAGCCAGACCAACCTGCTCGCGCTCAACGCCACGATCGAGGCGGCGCGCGCCGGCGAGGCCGGCAAGGGCTTCGCCGTGGTCGC
>CAZHDF010000302.1:0-2684 GCA_964531525.1 uncultured Alphaproteobacteria bacterium
ACGGGCTCGACCCGCCGTTCGCGCCCGGCACCGGCTCGCCCGAGATCGGCGGGCTTACCCTGATCCAGGCGCTCGAGATCATTCGCGGCTGCCGGGGGCTCGACGTTGTCGGCTGCGACCTCGTCGAGGTCTCGCCGCCCTATGACCCCTCGGGCAACACGGCGCTGGTGGCCGCGAACCTTCTGTTCGAGATGCTCTGCGTGCTCCCGGGCGTGGTCTACCGCGCCTGAGGCGCGCGGCCGCGACGAGCCCATGGCGCGCTTTTTCACGGGGACGTCGGGCTGGAGCTACCGCCATTGGCGCGGCGCGTTCTTTCCGCCGGGGCTGCCGCCGCGCGACTGGCTCGCCCATTACGCGACCTGGCTGCCGAGCGTCGAGATCAACGCGAGCTTCTACCATCTGCCGCGCGAGTCGGTGCTGGCGCGCTGGCGGGAGATCACGCCCAAGGACTTCGTCTTCGCGGTCAAGGCCTGGCGCGCGCTGACCCATCGCCGCCGGCTGGTCGATTGCGCCGAGCCGCTTGAAACCTTCCTGTCCCGGATCGCCGCATTGGGGAACAAGCGCGGGCCGGTCCTGTTCCAGCTTCCGCCGCGCTTTCCGGTCGACCCCGACCGGCTCAAGGTCTTCGCCGAGCTCCTGCCGACGAGCGGGCGCTTCGCCTTCGAGTTCCGCGATCCGAGCTGGCATTGCGACCCGGTCTATGAGGTGCTCGCCGCGCGCAATCTCGCCTTCTGCCCTTTCGAGCTCGGCGCGTTGCGGAGCCCGCGCGTCGTCACCGCCGATTTCGTCTACGTCCGCCTGCACGGCCGCAAGGCGCCCTATCGCGGCGCCTACGACGACGACGCGCTCGTTGACTGGGCCGACTGGCTTTGGCGACGACATCTGGAAGAACGCGACGTTCATGCCTATTTCGACAACACCGACGAGGGCGACGCGGCGCTCCGCGACGCTCGGCGTTTGGGCGACATGCTCGCCGCGCGGGAAGCCGGCGCACGACCGTAAACTCCGGAGAAGGTGGAACAGATGACCTATCACTACAGCCGAACACTGACCGACGTTTCGTTCGACGAAACCATCGAGCGCACGATCGAGGCCCTCAAGACCGAGGGCTTCGGCGTGCTCAGCGACATCGACGTCCAGAAGGCGCTCAAGGAGAAGATCGGCGTCGACTTTCGTCCCTACCGCATCCTCGGCGCCTGCAATCCGACGTACGCCCACCGGGCGCTTCAGCAGGAGGACAAGATCGGCACCATGCTGCCCTGCAACGTGGTCGTCCAGGCGACCGAGGACGGCGGTTGCGAGGTCTCGGCGGTCGATCCGGTGGCCTCGATGCAGGCGATCGACAACCCGGCGCTCGGCGAGATCGCGACCACGATACGCGAGAAGCTCCGCACGGTGATCGACAGTCTTTGAGGAGGCGCGCCGCGGCGGCGCGATCGGGTTTGCGTTCGCGCGGGCGGCGTGCTTTTCTTCCACCCATCGGAGGGGCCGCGAGGCCGCTCGTTTCCCGACACGTCTCTCGCACCGGTGGGCCATGACCGAAACCTGCGACTTCCTCGTGGTGGGCGGCGGGATCGCCGGCGCGTCCGCCGCCTTTTTCCTCGCCGAGCACGGCGACGTCATCGTTCTCGAACGCGAGGGCGCGCCGGGCTATCACGCGACCGGGCGCTCGGCGGCGCTCTATACGATCAACTTCGGCCCGCCCGTCATTCGCAAGCTGGTGGGCGCGAGCGGCGCCTTTTTCGCCGATCCGCCGGCGGGCTTCGCCGAGCACCCGCTCACCTCCCCGCGCGGCGCGCTGACCTTCGCCCGGCCGAGCCAGGAGGAGGCGCTCGCCGCGCTGCTCGACGACTTCCGGGCCTTCGACGGCAGCGTGCGGGAGCTGGACGCGCGCGCGGCGCTCGCGCGCTGTCCCTTTTTGCGCCCCGATCAAGTGATCGGCGCGGTCTATGAAAGCGAGGTCCGCGACCTCGACGTGCACGCGCTGCTCACGGGTTATCTCAAGGGGTTGCGCGCGCGCGGCGGGCGGGTCGCGACCGACGCCGAGGTGGTGGCGATCGAGCGCGCCGCCGACGGGCGCTGGCGGGCCGAGACGCGAAGCGGGGCCGCCTTCGCCGCCCCGGTGGTCGTGAACGCGGCCGGCGCCTGGGCCGACGAGATCGCGGTCCTGGCGGGCGTCGCCCCCATCGGTCTGGTGCCAAAGCGACGCACCGCGCTCACCTTTGATCCGCCGCCGGAGCTGGATCCCGCGAAACTGCCGCTGGTCGGCGATCTCGACGACAGCCTCTATGTCAAGCCCGAGGGCGGCCGGCTGATGGCGAGCCCGGCGGACGCCACGCCCTCGCCGCCGTGCGACGCCCAGCCCGAGGAGCTCGACATCGCGATCGCTATCGACCGGATCGAGCGCCTGACCACGCTGCCCGTCGGGCGGATCGCGCATCGCTGGGCGGGTCTGCGCAGCTTCGTCGCCGACGGCCTGCCGGTGGTGGGCATGGCCCCCGAAGCCGACGGCTTTCTCTGGCTCGCCGGCCAGGGCGGCTACGGGATCGAGACCTCGCCCGCGATGGCGCTGATCGCCACGGCGTTTGCGACCGGCCGTCCCTTCCCCGCCGAAATCGAGGATCGGGGCGTCGCGCCGGCGACGCTCGCCCCCGGCCGATGATCGGCCATGGGGCGAGCGCCAG
>CAZHDF010000303.1:0-2667 GCA_964531525.1 uncultured Alphaproteobacteria bacterium
GGCGCGGGCCTGAAACGCCCCTGGCGGCTCCGGGCCGGGCACCGATCGCCGCGCTACACGACCGCGTTCGCGGAGCTACCGGTCGTGAGAGCCCGGTAGGTGGCGGCGCATTCGTTCGTTTTCGAAGGCCTGCGCGGGGGCATATTTGTTTTCGCTGTTGTTCTATAACCCATTGTTTTTGCTGTAACAACCTGGCTTCTGCCGATATCCTGGGAGGCGCGCGGGCCCTCGAAGCCGCGCGTCAGATGACGATCCCAGGCAATCGGCCGATGATCAACGCTCTCGATCCCGCCCGCATGACCGCCGCCGAGCGCCTCGACGAGGTGGCGGCGATCCTGGCCGCTGGGCTGATCCGGCGGCGGGCGCGGAAGTCAAGGAAACTATCCGCCGACCGGAGAGACAGTTGTCTCGACTTCTCGGCCCACCAGAGCGGTCATGACCCCGTCGAAACCACGACGGAGAGCCCCTCATGACGGACGGCATCATCACCCGAATCGCGGCTCTGAAGACCACGCCGACGCCCGAGCTTCGAACCCTGTGGCGGGACCTCTTCGAGACCGAGCCGCCGCGCCAGAACCGCCGCTTTCTGGAAAGCCGACTCGCCTACCGCATCCAGGAGCTGGAATACGGGGAACTCAAGCCGGCCACCGTCGAGCGCCTGGAGGCGCTGGGCGAGGCGCTCGACGGCGGCAAGGCCGAGGTCCGCAGACAGCGCATAGATGATCGGCCGATCGCGGGAACGCGGCTGATCCGCGAGTACCAGGGCGTCGAGCATTGCGTCACCGTGCTCGCCGACGGCTTCGAGTATCAGGGCCGCCCCTACAAGTCGTTGTCCGCCATTGCTCGGGCCATCACCGGCACGCGCTGGAACGGATGGGTTTTTTTCGGGGTGCGCCGCGTCGTGACGCGGAAAAGGCGCACATAATCAATATGTTCCGCGTCACGTTAGCTGGTTGAAGACCAACAGTCAAAGGAGCTGTTCCAACATGAGATGAGCATGTTCGGAAGCCCATCTTCGCCCGCATCGATTACTACGTGTGGGGTCGGCTGTGGCGCTGGCTGAAGAAGAAGCATCCCAAGACGTCCCGACGGCGGATCTACCGGAAGTACTGGAAACGTCTGCCGAACCGGAATCGGTCCGTCTGGACCGACGAGAGACCCGTCGCCATCGTGGCGGATCTCAAGGTGGGGCGCCACAACCTGATCAAGCTGAGGTATCCCGACTATGCGATGGACGCTGAAAAGCCCGGTGCATAACGAAAGGTGCACGCCGGGTTTGGGAATGAGGACGGTGGAGACCGCCGGAGGCAACCCCGGTATGGCGTCACCGTCCTACCTTCATCTCCGTAACTCGGGAACGGGTCGATGAAAAGAACACCTCTCCGCAAGCTGCGTTGCGCCATCTATACCCGCAAGTCCAGCGACGAAGGGTTGGACATGGAGTTCAACAGCCTCGACGCCCAGCGCGAGGCGTGCGAGGCCTACATCGCGAGCCAGAAGCCCGAGGGCTGGGTGCTTCTGGACGATCGCTACGACGACGGTGGCGTCTCCGGCGGCACCCTCGATCGCCCGGCGCTCAAGCGTCTCATCGCCGACATCGAGGCCGAACGCATCGACGTGGTGGTGGTCTACAAGATTGACAGGCTGAGCCGTTCGCTGATGGACTTCGCCAAGCTGGTCGGCATCTTTGACCGTCATAGCGTGACCTTCGTCTCGGTTACCCAGTCGTTCAACACCACGACCTCGATGGGGCGTCTGACGCTCAACATCCTGCTCTCCTTCGCTCAGTTCGAGCGCGAGGTGACCGCCGAGCGCATCCGCGACAAGTTCGCCGCCTCCCGCAAGAAGGGCCTATGGATGGGCGGCCACCCGCCGCTCGGCTATGACGTCAAGGAACGCAAGCTGGTCGTCAACGACACGGAAGCCGCCACGGTTCGGATGATCTTCGCGCGTTTCTTGTCTGTCGGCTCCGCCACCATGTTGGCGAAGACCCTGGCGGCCGAAGGCGTGACCACCAAGCGCGGCAAACCCATCAGCAAGGGCACTCTCTACAAGCTGCTCAACAACCGGGTCTACATCGGCCTGGCCGTTCACAAGGGCATCGCCTACCCCGGAGAGCACGAAGCCATTATCAGTCAGGATCTGTGGGACAAGGTCCACGCCATCATCCGGACAAGCCCGCGCGCCCGTGCCAACCGCACGCGGGCCCGGACTCCGGCGCTGCTCAAAGGCATTATCTTCGGCGCCGACGGACGGCCCATGACGCCGAGCCACACCCGCAAAGGGGACCGGCTCTACCGCTATTACGTCGCCGCCGGCGTGATGAAGGGAGAGACCCCGGTCGGCGTGGTTCGCCGGGTGCCGGCGTGCGAGATCGAGGCCGCCGTCATCGACCAGGTTCGCGGCCTTTTGCGCGCGCCGGAGGTGATCGTCGCCACCTGGCGGGCGGCCCGAGACCGGGACGACGGGCTTTCCGAGGCAGACGTGCGAGAGGCCCTGCAAGGTCTCGATCCGCTATGGGACGAGCTGTTCCCGGCCGAGCAGGCGCGCGTCCTGCGGCTTCTGGTCGAGCGGATCGAGGTCCATCCGGATGGGCTCGAGCTGCGACTCCGGGTCGACGGCCTCCAGTCCCTGGTCGCCGACCTCGCCGCCAAGCAAGCCGGACGG
>CAZHDF010000304.1:0-2660 GCA_964531525.1 uncultured Alphaproteobacteria bacterium
GAGACCGCGCCCGTCGCCCGGTCGATCACGATACGGTCGATCCTTGGGTTGGTCGCCGGCGCCGCGATCGCTGGCGTCGACTGCGCGGCGACTTGCGAGAGCGTCGCGCCGTCGAAGATCGCGCCGGCCTCGATGCGCACCGTCATGTCGGGCGTCGCCTGCTCGTGGGGCGCGAAGGCCCAGGCGAGACGGTCGGCGACCGCGAAGCCGGCATCGATGTTGGCCTTGTAGGCGCTCGCCGTCTGGCTCGTGAAGTCCGGCAGTTGAGGCGTTGCCACGTCGCCCATCGCTCACACTCCCGTCGCTTCCCAATCGACCGCGCCGCCCACGTCATTGCCAGCCGGGTCGAATACGTGGGCCGTGAAGCCCGTGGTGGAGACATTCGCTTTGGTCGCAATGCGCGCGCTCGAGCCGTCGGCGACGACCTTGACCCGCGGCGTCAGGTGGAAGGCGCGGCCTCGAAATGTCATGATTTGAGCTTGATTGCCTATTTCTAGCATGTACGCTTATGCGCTTCGGCGTTATATGCCGTTTAAAGTGTCTATGGACGCTATCTGTTATATGGCATATCGTGATCGTGAATTTCGTTACTGGAGTCCGACATGAACGACACGATTTGTCCCGAAGCCCTGAAGAAGTACCGGAATAAGCGGCGACTGACTCAAAAAGCGCTCGCGGAAGCGTGTCGCTGCAGCCCTGAACAGGTCTGCCGGTGGGAAAATGGCAAGAGCCTGCGCGTTCGTAAGCACCTGCGCGAGAGGCTCACCGCTGTCCTGAAGGTGAGCTGGGAGAAACTCACGGTTCCCCCGATGGATGAGGACGATCAGGGCGGCGATCCCCGTAGCGAGCAGTTGAACGTGCGGCTCCGACCAGAGGCTCGTGCCGCACTCGACCTCGTTTGCCACCGCTATGGACTTCGTCGTGCACAAGTGGTGGAACTCGCGCCGCTTCTTCTGTTGATCGTAGCCGAAAACAGCCTGATCTACCGGAAAAAGAAGCTCGAAGAGATGAAGACGCTTGTGAAAAAAGCGAAGGATGATATCGAGGCTGCCGCCAAGCATTTGGATTTCCCGTTTGCTCTGCTGCATGATTTCGACGATGCGATCTCGCAGGAAGAGGATGCCCTCAAGGCGGGGAAAGTGTTCAACTCGTATCTTACGATTGACGGCGAGTTGCATGACTCAGAGTTCTCAGATCCGTTCACGAACTATCTGTGCGACATTGCCGAAAAGACGATCAAGAAATTTGTGTCCCAGATTTTTCCAGATAACCCCGTGTACTACGATTTCGATACCCGTCTATTCGGAGAAGCGCTCAATCTTTCGAGCGAGGACGAATTCGAGAACAAACTTCTACTATCCGTGAGCCTGGGAGACCCCGACTTCCGCGAAGTTATCGAGAAAAAGGAGGCGATGCCGAGGGAAGAGTTCATCCGTTGGCTTTCGGAGCGATGCGGCATTGCCGAGGACGGAAGGGATGAGGAACAAGCTCTCGAGCTTGAGGTCGCGACCGGCGACGAGGAAGTCGATTGTGATCAAGGAGATGCAAAATGAGCACCTTCGAATTTACTCATCACGGTAGAACGCGCGCCAAACAGCGCAGGTTTCGCAACAACGATATCGAGCTCGCCCGGCGATACGGCGTTCGGATCCGAGATCGGGAGGCGAAAGTCTACCTATTGCGGCGCAAGGACGTCGAACGCGCGATCCAAGTACGCAAGCAGGAGATCCAGCGTCTCGAGCAGCTGTGCGGTTGCAAGGTTGTCTTCGCCAACAACCGTCTTGTGACCATTCATCACACCTCGCACGCGCGCGAAAAGCTTGTTCTCAGACGAGCCCGTTGAACGGAGGACGACCCAGCTATGTCCATCTTTCGTGCGAAGCACTGGCCGAAACAAGCAGATGCGCCTGAGTTCGAACTTCTCACGCCCGAGGAGGCGCGCCGACAGGCAAAAGCCGTGGACTTCAGTCGGTGCACCATCACTTACGTCCTGTGGGATGCTACGGAGGCCGTTTGCGGCCTGCTCGCGCGCCCGTTCTATGTCGGAACGGCGAAACACCACAGTCGGATCTACAACCACGCTCGAAAAGACCGAGGCAATGTCAAGCTTGCCCGCAAGTCCAATGCGCATCCTCTCGCTAACTTTGTCGAGGCGAAGGTTTCGAGGAATGGACCCGGATGGCTGCGCCTGACGCTGCGACGGCATCCGAGCGTTGCCGCGGCCCGGGAGGACGAAAGGGCCCTCATCCGCAGGTGGGGCATCCGACGCGAAGGCGGCCTCCTCTTCAACCGTAGACGCTCGGGGTGACATCACCGGACCACGGCGCGCTGCAATCGGTCCATCAAGGTCACTACTGGCGCGAACACCCCGATAACGAGCACCCCCGACGCTTCGATGATGGGTCAATCCGGATAAAGCCTCTTGAGCCGCGCGAGCTCGGCCCTTGCGGCGCGCCGCTGGCGGTCGCTGGTGCCGCCTTGCGCCTCCACCCATATCTCCTTGACCTCGTAGAGCGCGTGCGGCGTCATTCCGCGCCACTCGCTCGGGCTTATGCCCATCACGATCGCCGCGCCGAGTTGTTGCCGGGAGCCAAATGCTGCCAAAGCGCTAGGCCCTGTGGACAAATTTGAGCCAGTATTTGATGGCGGCGAGATGGAGC
>CAZHDF010000305.1:0-2628 GCA_964531525.1 uncultured Alphaproteobacteria bacterium
CCACGATCGAGGCGGCGCGCGCCGGCGAGGCCGGCAAGGGCTTCGCCGTGGTCGCTTCCGAGGTCAAGAACCTCGCCACCCAGACCGCGCGGGCGACCGAGGAGATCGCCAGCCAGGTCACCGCCATTCAGAGCGAGACCGAGGGGGCGGTCGAGGCGATCGGCACCATCACCGCGACCATCGGCCGGATCGACGAGATCGCCACCGCGATGTCGACGGCGATGGAGGAACAGGACGCGGCGACCAACGAGATCAGCCGCAACGTCCAGGAAGCCGCCTGCGGCACCCAGGAGGTCTCGACCAACATTTCGGCCGTCACCCAGGCCGCGACCGAAACCGGCGACGCGGCCCAGGGCGTTCTCGCGGCGGCGAGCGAGCTTTCGAACCAGGCGGCGGTTCTCGGCGAGCAGGTCGAAACCTTCCTCAAGCGTGTCAAGGCGGGCTGATCCGAAGATGCGCGGACTGCCCCCGTCGGGCCGGCCAATCGGCCCGACGGTTTAACTTCCCCGTTACAGAGGGAAGTCTCCCCGGTACAATCGACGCCGTTACCGCCGATTGTCCCGGGGGGGGAAACAATGGCCGCCCAAGACCCGCTCCTCCAGCCCTACCGGCTGAAGCATCTCGTGCTTCGCAACCGGATCATGTCGACCGCGCATGAGCCGGCCTATTCCGAGGACGGCCTGCCCAAGGACCGCTATCGCCTCTATCACGTGGAAAAGGCGAAGGGCGGGATCGCGCTGACCATGACCGCGGGCTCGGCGATCGTGGCCGAGGATTCGCCCGCCGCCTTCGGCAATCTCCACGCCTACAAGGACGAGATCGTCCCCTGGCTCGCCCGGCTCGCCGAGGACTGTCACGCCCACGGCGCGGCGGTGATGATCCAGATTACCCATCTCGGGCGACGGACCAACTGGAACAAGGCCGACTGGCTGCCGGTGCTCGCGCCCTCGCCGATCCGCGAGCCGGCGCATCGCGCCTTCCCCAAGGCGGCCGAGGACTGGGACATCGAGCGCATCGTCGCCGACTACGCCGCCGCCGCCGAGCGCATGAAGGCGGCCGGGCTCGACGGCATCGAGCTCGAGGCCTACGGCCATTTCATGGACCAGTTCTGGTCGCCCGCCACCAACCGGCGCGACGACGCGTACGGCGGCAGCCTGGAGAACCGGCTGCGCTTCACCCACCGGGTGCTGGCGGCGATCCGCGAGGCGGTGGGCGACGACTTCATCGTCGGCGTGCGCATGGTCTGCGACGAGGACTGGGACAAGGGACTTTCGCGCGAGGAAGGGATCGAGATCGCGCGCCGCCTCGTCGCCTCGGGACGGATCGACTTCCTCAACGTCATTCGCGGCCATATCGAGACCGACGCCGCGCTCTCCAAGGTGATCCCGACCCAGGGCATGGCTTCCGCGCCGCATCTCGACTTCGCGGGCGAGGTGCGCGCCGAGACCCGCTTTCCGGTGTTCCACGCCGCGCGGATCGCCGACGTCGCCACCGCGCGCCACGCGATCGCCGAGGGCAAGCTCGACATGGTCGGGCTGACCCGCGCCCATATGGCCGATCCGCATATCGCGCGCCTGGTCGCCGAGGGGCGCGAGGATATGATCCGCCCCTGCGTCGGCGCGACCTATTGCCTCGACCGCATCTACGAGGGGCACGAGGCGCTGTGCATCCACAACCCGGCGACCGGGCGCGAGGCGACGATGCCCCACGTCATCGCGCCGGGCGACGGGCCGCGCCGGCGGGTCGTGGTCGTGGGCGCGGGGCCGGCGGGGCTCGAGGCGGCGCGGGTCTCGGCGCTGCGCGGCCACGAGGTGGTGCTGTTCGAGGCCGCGAGCGAGCCCGGCGGGCAGGTCCGCCTGGCGGCGCGCATGAAACGCCGGCGCGAGCTTCTCGGCATCGTCGATTGGCGGGTGGAGCGCTGCGCCGAGGCGGGGGTCGACCTCCGCTTCAACACCCTCGCCGAGGCCGACGACGTGCTCGCCCAAGACCCCGATATCGTGATCGTCGCGACCGGCGGACTGCCCGATACCGGGTTCCTCGACGCCGGCGAGGAGCTGGTGGCGACGAGCTGGGACGTGCTTTCGGGCGACGCCAAGCCCGGGCGCCCCGGCTGCGAGGTGCTGGTGTTCGACGACAACGGCGCGCATCCCGCCATGCAGGCGGCCGAGATGCTCGCCGAGGCCGGCGGCCGGGTCGAGATCGTCACGCCCGAGCGGTTCTTCGCGCCCGAGATCGGCGGCCTCAACCACGTGGTCTACGCCCGCTGCTTCGAGACCCACGACGTGCGCATCACGCTCAATCGCCGCCTCGTCTCGGTGCGGCGCGACGGCAACCGGCTTCGCGCCACCCTGGGCAGCGACTACACGCCGGGCACCGTCGAGCGCATCGTCGACCGGGTGGTGGTCGAGCACGGCACCCTGCCCTTGGACGATCTCTACTTCGCCCTCAAGGACGGCTCGATCAATCGCGGCGCGGTCGACTACCGCGCCCTGATCGCCGGCCGCCCCCAGACGATCGCCCCCAACCCGGACGGCCGCTACCGGTTGTTCCGCATCGGCGACGCGGTCGCCTCGCGCAACATCCACGCCGCCATCTACGACGCGCTGCGCCTGTGCAAGGATTTCTAGG
>CAZHDF010000306.1:0-2603 GCA_964531525.1 uncultured Alphaproteobacteria bacterium
GATGAATGCCGGCGCCGATCATGGAGTCCCCGACGATCCGCACGAAGAAGGTCGCCGCCGGCCGCCGGATCAGGTGCTCGTTGAGGTCGAGGGCTCCCTCGACGTAATCGGCGGCGGGCGACGGGAAGCCGGCCGGGACCAGGGCCGCGAACACGGGCAGTGACATCGCCTGCGGCTGAGGATGGGGAACCAGAACCATGGCGTCACGCATGCACAAGCATCGTCCGACAGAAGGAACATATTAGGAACATAAAGAATAGATGGCCAGCCCTTTCGATTGGCAGGCAAGGGTGATGTTCGGATTGGGGGATGCTCGAGCCAGACTCGGCCGTTCGTGAATGGGGAGAGGATATCCCCTTCCAGAGGCGCTCAACCTGCTCTTTTTCAGCGAACGACCTCCCTCTGCGACGCGGATGACGCGCATCCTGCGATTGTGGTAGGATTCCTGAAAATCAATCAAGATCATGAGGGAGTCAGGCGAATGATAAAACCATTGGTGCGGACGGCTGTCTTGGCCGGCCTTTCCATTTTGGTTGTGGCCTGCCAAGGGCAGGTCAAGGTCAAGCTCGATAACAGCATCGGGCTGGCCACCTACGACAATCTGGGGCTCATCGAGCAGAAGCCCATCGGGATCGGGTTGGTTGTTGGCGACGATGTCCGAAACGCCGTGACCGAGGCTGTCGTACAGGCGGGTGTCAATTCTATTCGCTACACCATGCCCGTGGGTGAAGCGTTGGCGACACGCCTTGCGACCGCGCTGGTTTTCCAGTTCCAACGAGTCCAGCTTTTGAAGGAGCCGGTGCTCCCCAGCGATGGAAGCCTCGACGCCCTGATGATCGTGAAAATCAAGGATCTCGATACGACGGTGAAAATCTCGCCGAAGTGGAACACCGTTTCCACGGAAAGCTCCGGCTGGATAGAAGTTGAAGCCACTCTCAAGGATCGCGACAACAATATCGTGTGGATCGGAACGAGCAGAGCCGAAGCCGAGGCCGCGCAAGAGTCCATCATGGTCGTCGGCTCGCAGGATGCTGGGGTCGCGGTCAGCCAAGCTATCGAGAAGACGGTCGCGAAGCTGGTTGCCCAGATGGCGGCTTCGAGTTCGCTCCGCGAGTTCATCGCTCGTAGCGACCAGGAATCATGAAATCGCCGCTGCTGACTGTCGCTGTCATTGCGAGCGCCGGCATGCTCTTCGCATGCGCGCCGCAGTTTCAGTCGAACGTGACCCCGATCCGTGTGCCGACGAGCTATTCGTCGTCCTATGAGAAGAACGGCCTTCAGATCGGGTTCGAAGTCCTGTCTCCGGCGAAGCAGATCGAGCATTTTGGCGTCGATCTCACGCCGGCGGAAGTCATGCCCATCCGCATCGTCGTTCGCAACGACGCCGAGGACGAGTACTACATCCAGGCCGGACAGGTGTTCGGGGTTACGCCTGCCGAGGATCTCTACCCATCCTACAGGCTTGACCAAACGGTTGATCGGATCCGAAAGTCCCAGATCGGTAATGCGATGGCATCAGGTGCCGCCACCGGGCTTCTGGTGGGGGCGGCAGTCGGCGCTGCAGCCGGCGCGGCGATCGGCGGTTCTGTGGGCGATGCCGGCCAGGGTGCGGCGGTCGGTGCGGCGGTCGGCGGCACGAGTGGGGGGCTTACGGGCGCAACCGCGGCTATGGATGCGACATCGAGGGCGATCAAGAAGGAATTGCGCAAGGTCGACTGGGGCGATCGCGTCGTGTATCCCGGTCGCACGGAGCATGGCTTCCTCTTCATGAAATCCGGCATCCAGTACACCGCCCTCGAGATCCTTCTCTATGACGTCAACAAACGAAAGAACACACGGATCAGGGTGCCGTTGGCGCCGCAGTGATCCGGCGGCATCTGCATTCCTGAAACCCTCTCTCGTCTTTGTACTGATTGTACTGGCAACGCTCGGAGCGTTCGCCGGGTCGGGCGCACCCCTCCACGCCGCGGAGCTGACCGGCTCGGCGCGGGTGATCGACGGCGACACGATCGAGGTGCAGGGGAAGAGGATCCGGCTTTTTGGGATCGACGCGCCGGAGAGTCGGCAGCAGTGCGTGCGCGCGGCCAAGCGCTATGCTTGCGGGAAGATCGCCGCCGCCGCGCTCAAGGATCTCACGACGGGGATCGCGGTCCGGTGCCGGGAGGAAGGCATGGACCGCTAC
This sequence comes from uncultured Alphaproteobacteria bacterium, assembly GCA_964531525.1. Lineage (GTDB taxonomy): Bacteria > Pseudomonadota > Alphaproteobacteria > JAAXGF01 > JAAXGF01 > CAYYWV01. The sequence continues at coordinate 2,183 of CAZHDF010000306.1, forward strand.
GGCCGGATCGTCGCCACCTGCTTCGACGACAACGGCTTCGATATCAACCGCAACATGGTCTACACGGGCTGGGCGCTCGCCTATCGCAAGTACTCGACCCGCTATGTAGCCACTGAGAAGAAGGCGAGAGCGGCGGGGCGCGGCCTGTGGAAGGGCGCGTTCGTGGCGCCGTGGGAGTGGCGCCGGGGCGAGCGCCTGGCCTCGAGCCGGTCATCGGACGAGACGCCAAGCGCGTGCCGGATCAAGGGCAACATCTCGAAGTCGGGCGCGCGCATCTATCACCTGCCCGGGGACCGGTTCTATGCCCGGACCCGGATCGACGAGAGCAAGGGCGAGCGGTGGTTCTGTTCAGAAGCCGAGGCCCGGGCCGCGGGATGGCGGAGGGCGCGGCGATGATCGACGAGATCGACGTCTGGCGCGC
>CAZHDF010000307.1:0-2599 GCA_964531525.1 uncultured Alphaproteobacteria bacterium
CGGAGAAGGAAACGATGACCGGGCGCGGCCGCGCCTCGGGGGTCACTCGCGCGGCAGGAGAACGACCGCCTCGGGCGCCCAGGTCAACCAGACCGGCCGCGACGCCTCGAAGGTTCCGCTCGCCAGGCGCTCGACGTTCTGCGACGCCACGGCGACCGGATGGTCGTGGCCCGGAAGATTGACGTAGAAATGGCTGCGGTCGCCGAGATAGGCCGACGGCCCCAGGCTGCCCTCGACGATGTTGACGGCGTCGTCCGGCGCCTCGAAGGCGATTCGGAGCTTTTCGGGGCGAATGGCGACGACCACCTCGCCCGACGGCGGGTCGGTCTCGATGCGCGCCTTGATCTGGCCGAGCGGGCCGGCGTCCACCAAGGCGATCCCCTCGTCCACGCCGCGCAGGGCGCCGTCGAAGAAGTTCATGGTGCCGATGAAGTCGGCGACGAAGCGGCAGTTCGGGCTTTCGTACAGGCGCATGGGCGATTCGACCTGCAACACGTTGCCCTTGGACATGACCGCGATGCGGTCGGACATGGTGAGCGCTTCCTCCTGGTCGTGGGTGACGAAGATGAAGGTGATGCCCACCGACTTCTGAAGCGCGCGCAACTCGAGCTGCATCTGCTCGCGGAGCTTCTTGTCGAGCGCGCCGAGCGGTTCGTCGAGCAGCAGCACCTTGGGCTGCTTGATGAGCGCCCGGGCGAGCGCGACGCGCTGGCGCTCGCCGCCCGACAGTTCGGTCGCGCCGCGCGCGCCGTAGCCCGGCAGCTTGATCATGTCGAGCATCTCGTCGACCCGGGCGTTGATCTCGGCCTTCGAAAGGCCCGACTTGCGCATCCCGTAGGCGATGTTCGCGCGCACGTCGAGATGCGGGAAGATCGCGTAGTTCTGGAACACCATGTTGACCGGGCGATGGTTGGGCATCACCGTCGACATGGGCTGGCCGTCGATATAGATCTCGCCGTCGGTCGGCGCCTCGAAGCCCGCGAGCATCCGCAGAAGCGTCGTCTTGCCGCAGCCCGACGGACCGAGCAGCGAGAAGAACTCGCCCCGCTCGATTTCCAGGTCGACCTCGTTGACCGCCCGGACCTGGCCGAAGCGCTTCGAGACACCGCGGATGGAAATGATGGTGTTGTTGGTCATGAATGCCCGTTTCGAAAGCGGTTACACACCTGACGTCGTCTTGACCTGGACGCCGCGGCGGCGGAACCATTCGGCGAAGGTGACGAGAACGAAGGAGGCGGCGAGAATGCAGGCGCCGAGCGCCAGCACGCTCGGCAGCTTGGCCGGGAAACGAAGCTGGCTCCAGATGTAGATCGGCAGCGTCACGTCGGTCCCGGCGAGGAAGAAGGCGAGAATGAACTCGTCGAACGAGATCGTGAAGGTCAGAAGAAGGCTCGCGATCAGACCCGGAATGGCGAGCGGAAAGGTCACCCGCCAGAACGTCGTCCAGCCGTTCTCGCCAAGATCGAGCGACGCCTCCTCGAGATTCTTGTCGAAGCCCTCGAGGCGCGAGATCATCACCAGCATCGCGAACGGAACGGTGACCAGCATGTGGCCGAGACCGATGGTGAACAGCGACAGCTTCACGCCGACGAAGTTTGCCAGCAGCAGGAGCGCAATGCCCATGATGATCCCGGGAATGACCAGCGGCAGCATGATGAAGCCGATCGTCGCCCCGCGCCCGGGCAGGCGATAGCGCGTCACGGCCTTGGCCGCGAGGGTGCCGAAGATGGTGCTGATCACGGCGACCGTCGCGCCGACCTTGACCGAGTTGGTGAGCGCCGCGATAAGCCCGGGACTGTTCACCATCTTTCCGTACCAGGCCAGGGTGAACCCCTTGAGCGGAAAGGCGACGTAGATCGAATCGTTGAACGAGAACAGCGGCAGGAACAACACCGGCACGTAGATGAACACGAGGTAGATCACGGCATAGACCGCGAGTCCACTCATCCGCCGCTTGCCCGGCGCGGCCCGGCCGATGGCGATCGTGCTCATGCCACGCCCTTTCTCACGCGCTTGGTGAACCACAGGAAGGCGGTCACCAGAAGCGTGATGACCAGCATCGAGATGACCGACAGCGCCGCGCCCATGGGCCAGTTGTTGGCCTTGCCGAACATCGATTGGATCACGTTGCCGATCATGATGCCGGTGGTGCCGCCGACCAGCTTGGGCGTGACGTAATCGCCCACGGTCGGGATGAACACGAGCAGGCTCGCCGCGATCACCCCGGGCATCGACAACGGCAGCGTGACCCGGAGAAACCGCATCACCGGCCCGTCGCCGAGGTCGGTCGCGGCCTCGAGCAGCGAGCGGTCGATCTTTTCGAGCGAAACGTAGATCGGCAGGATCGCGAAGGCCGCCCAGGCATGGGCCAGCGTGATCACCACCGCCGCCGGGTTGTAGAGCAGGAACTGGAGCGGCTCCTTGATCAGCCCCAGACTGCCGAGGCCCGAGTTGATGACCCCGTTGTAGCCGAGAATGATTTTCCAGGCGAACACCCGGAGCAGATAGCTGGTCCAGAACGGCACGGTGATCAGGATCAACCAAATCAGCTTCTGCTTCTTCACCTTGAAGGCGATGAAGTAGGCCATCGGATAAGCGA
>CAZHDF010000308.1:0-2597 GCA_964531525.1 uncultured Alphaproteobacteria bacterium
TGATGGTGATCTTGACCGGGGTCCGGTCGGGCAGCTTGCCGAGCTTCAGGTCGGGCATAGTCTGTCTCCTTCACCCCCGGTACGGCCGGAGGATGATGTCCTTGTTGACAATGATCCGCAGGGGCCAGCCGGGACGAACGGTGATCGTGGGCTGGATGTTGAGGTATCGCTGGACGATCTGCTGTCCAGCTTGGTTGGCATTGTTTTGCGCCGACTCTCGCAGCGCCCGGACCAGATCGCTTTCCTGGTCGTCGAAAGCGAGTTCCGTGCTGACGCCGAGGAGCGTGGCAAGAGCAATGCCCTTGATCAGGCTCCAGGTGTGGAAGTCCACCTCGTCCTCGAGGCCGGCGTACCCGGCCCGGTCGGTGGCCGGGAGGTTGTCGAGGACGACCGAGGAGCCGTCCGGATTGACGAGACGGGTCCAGACGACGAGGGCACGCTCCTGTCCGAACGCGATCAGGCTGTCATACTTGCCGATGAGGCGGGCGCCCTGCGGGATCAGGAGATGTTGCCCGGTCACGGTGTCGTAGACGTTCTCCGTGACCTGGGCGATGACTTGTCCCGGCAGGTCGGAGTTGATGCCGGTCAGCAGCGTGCCGGAGATGACGGTGCCCGCCATCACCTGGTAGGGCGAGAGCGGCGTTTGCAGCGGATGGCGGCTGTAGATGTCGCCGCCGGGCAAGCGGTCCAGGAAATCCTGCTTCTGGCGCTGCAAACCCTGATCGCGCTGCAAATCGATTTCCGGCGAGGTCGGCGCTGCGGGTTCTCCTGAGCGGGCGGCGGTCTCGGCGCCCTCCGCGTCGGCGGCCTTCTGTCCCGATGTCGCTGGCGCGGGTCTGCGTGCCGACACTTGGAAGAATACGGCCGACTCGCGGGCCTGCTGGCGCTGGCGTTCCAGCCGCAGGCGCTCGGCCCGGAGCGCGTCTTCGAGCGGGTCGGGCCGGAATCCCATGCTCCCTTCGGGCATGGGAAGCGGCTCGGCAATGCCTCGTTCCTGCTCGGTCTTGAGGACGGTGCCGCCGAGGTCGCCCGGAAGCGGGGCGCCCAACTGGGGCGGCGGCAACTCGCCGTAGTCTCGCGGCAGCGTGGCGAGCTCGTCCGGCGTCGGCTTGTTGTCGACGTTGTAGAGCTCCTCGCTGGTCCGCCCGCTCCTGAAACTCGGTGGATCGAGCGCCACCATGAGCGCGCCGAAGATCAGGACCGAACCAAGCGTCGCGGCCGCGAGCAGGACCTTGCGGTTGATGCGCGTGATGGCTTGTGGGCGGGCCCGCAAGGTCAGCTCCTCGGGGTCCACCTTCCTCGGTGAGTCGGGCCTCGGGTCGATACTCGGGTCGGTCATGACCCACGCTCCTGGCCATCGGTGCGGCTGATTCGAACGACCTGCTGCGGGTCCTCGCCCAAGCGGAGTTCGGCGGCGGCAAAGAGCCGGTCAACGATGTAGAAGTTGCCTTTGACCCTGTAGTTCACGAGCTCGTTGTCGCCTTCGGGTCCGACCACGAACAGCGGCGGCGCCTCGCCCTGGAAGAGCCCGCTCGGGAATTGGATGTAGACCTTGCGCCCATCGTCGAAGGCACGGAGCGGCCGCCAAGGCGGATCGTCGCCGGTGATCGCATAGCGGAAGCGGAGGTTCTGGAGATCGAGCCCGGCATCGATGGTCCTGGTCTCGTCCGCGGCGGCGCGCTCGTTCCGGCGTTGGAGGGCGATCAGCTCGTCACGGGGATAGGCCCATGAGACCGAGGCCATATAGGTCTCATCGGAGCTGTGAAGTTCCAGATGGTAGGCGCGGCGATTGGTGGTGATGACGAGGTTGGTCGTCAGGTCCGCGGCGATCGGCTTGACCAGGATGTGGACCTGGGCGTTGGCCCCCTCCCCGCTCGTCGTGTCGCCGACCACCCAGCGCACCGTGTCGCCGGCCGAAACCGAGATCAGCTCCTCGCCCGGCTGGAGGGCGATGTCGCTCACCTGCTCGGGCGCGGCGTAGAGCTGGTAGAGCGCGCCCTTGGTGTAGGGATAGACCTGGACGGCGTTGACGTAGCCCTCGAGCGACGGTTCGCGACGCGCCGCAGCGTTTCCCTGTTCGACACGGTCTTCGGGAGCCAAGTTGTCGCTGGCAGGCGATGGCCTGCTCGTCGGACGGGGCTTGAGCTGACCGGGCAATGGCAGGGGCCGTGGCACCTCGATGATCTCGACCGGTTTAGGTGCCTCGGCTTCCACGACGGCCGCGTGAAAATCAACGCTGTCGTACCGGATCTTGGGCGGCGGCGTTTTGCTCGCGCATCCGGCGAGAACCAGAACGGCGATAACAATACTGACAAGTTTCATGACGATTCTCCCGGATTGAGATCACGCGACCAGTTGAGACCGTGCACGTAGATGCCGAGCGGGTTCTTGCGCAGGGTTTGAACCGTGCGCGGACGCTGCACGACGATGCTCAGGATGCCGGTGTAGCGTTCGGTCTTGGCGAGGCTGCCGTTGACAAAGGTCTTTTCGGTCCAGCGAACCGTGAAGGAATCGTCCGAACCGCGGACGACGCTGGTGATCTCCACGGAAACGCTGCGCGCGCCGATCGACTTGAAGGGGTCGTTCTCGCGGGCGTA
>CAZHDF010000309.1:0-2595 GCA_964531525.1 uncultured Alphaproteobacteria bacterium
GATCGAGACCTCGCCCGCATCCGCGGGCTGGGGCGGGATGAAGATCCAGGCGCCGGCCGAACCCGAGACCCGAAAGCGGGCCTCGACCGCGACCACGTCGTCGCGCAAGGCGGATGGCCGCAGGATGGTGACCAGGATGCGGCTTGCGAGCGAGCCGTCGGGCTCGCGCAGCAGCACCGTGCCGTCGGAGCGGACATCGGTGATCGCGGGCGTGGCGATCCCCGGCGGCGGGGTGATCTGGCTCTGGAACGGCGGGATCGGCCCGGCATCGGCCTGGTGCACCGCGGGTGCGGCATCGACGCAGACGAGGCGCGCCGTCAGGTCGGGTCCCGGCTCGATGCTCTTGACGATCAGCTCGACGCTCTCCGATCCCGCCTCGCCGAACATGGCGAGGTCGTCCACGGCCGGCGCGCTGGCTAGCGGGATCGGGTTCGCGAACGTGAGCCGGTCGCTCTCTCCGGGCGCGGTGTCGACCGCCTCGAGGAGCGTCGATCCATCCGACTTGCGGAATCGCACGCTGTACGACTTGCCCGCTTCCATGATGACGCGCTCGTCGAGCACTACGGCGGTCGCGTTCGTCCCATCATCGAGCACCTGCTTCACCCGGGCCGAGGCGAGGCCCCAGAGCGGCACGTCGTGGGTGACGCGGATCAGGTCGCCGCGCGTGCAGACGATGTGCTCGATGTCGGCGAAGAACGAGTAGGTCTCGGGCCTCAGCCGCGCGACGGCGATGTGGAAGCGCGCGTCCTTCCACACCTGGGCCGGGTCCGTGATGCCCGGCAGTTCGAGGCCCTCGAACCTGGTGGCGTTCGTTGCATCGTACCCGTCGTCATGGACGATCCGCTCGTCCTGCCGCCAATCCGCGTCGCGGTTGGCGAAGCGAACCCGGAAGCCGTGCGGGAGATCGACGAACAGCTTCCTGGCAGAGAACCCCCAGCTGTTCCTCGGCGTGAAGTGCTGGATCGGGACGGTCTGCTTCTCGTCGATCACGACGCCCCACTTGCCGTCGCGGATCATGGGCGCCGCGCGGCCGGCGGCGGCGATATCGCCCAGGGTCTCGCGCACGCTTGAGGCGAAGTCGATCACCATGTTGAACTCTCTGCTGGCGGCCGCGCACTTCTCATGCCAGTCCTGCAGGTTCGCGAGATCGAGGCGGCTGTCAGGAAGCGGGCGCGCGTTGGCCGTGCCCTGCAGCACCTCGCGATACAGACTCGCCGGGTTGCTCGTCGCGCGGGTCACCCATGTCTGCGTCGTGCTATCCCAGTCGGGCAGGATCGACTGCACGATGCCGTTGAAGGTGTCGATCACGCCGGAGAGCTGATCGGTCGCCTTGATGCGGAGCGCCGTCTTGGCGAGGCCACTCATCTTGATCGGGTCCTCGTTGGTGATCGTGCGAAGCGCTGTCCACACGGATGCATCGAAGATCTGGCTCGACGACGTATCGGCGGTGGTGCGCTTGAGCCGGACGTCGTACTGGCCGCGCGTCACGGTCCAGCGCAGACCCTTGCGGATCGCCGAGGTGCGCCGCGCGGTCACCGTGATCGTTCCCTGCGAGGTCCAGGTGTTCGCGCCGGCGGGGCTCGATTCGACCGAGATGCTCACGGTCTGGTCGACCTTGTTGCCCTGGTTGTCGAACTGGACGAGCCCTTGCGGGAAGGTCACGTCGACGCTGATCTCGTCGGCGTTCGGCTGCGTCGTCCGCACCTGCCATCCCGCGGCCTGGGTGAGCGTGATCGAGAGCGTGTCCTCGAACACGTCGTTCGGGAACAGCGTGAGCGCCGGGTCGTTCGCATACCCCTGCACGGTCTCGGTCTCGACGTCCGAGAAGCTCGCGAGCGGCGTCTCGCCGATCCGCAAGTCGGTAATATCGAGCGGCCCATAGCCCCAGACGAACAGCATGCGCAGGTACTGGTCTTCGCCGACGATCTCCGTGAAGGGCAACGCGCCGAGCGGCGGCACCATGCGGTGACTGCCGAGCGGCCGAGGCACGACGCCGAACGGGTTCGCCCGATTGCGGCTCCCGGTGATGAACAGCGTCGGCGAATCCCGCGTCGGCGCACCCGACAGCTGCCCCAGCTTGGGCCGCGGCGGCGGCGCGATGGCGTTGACCAATAGCGTGCCAACGGCGGTAATAATCGCGCCGCCGACGGCGGCCTGAAGCGCGCCCGCGGCAATCCCCAGCGATGCCCCCGCCGTCTCCGAGATGCCAAGCGCGGCGCCCAACGGACCGCCGAAGGCGAACGAAGCGGCGATGACCGCGATCGAGAGCACGGTGCGAAGCGGATTCTTGCCTCCGCCGCTACCTCCCCGCGGCACGACGCGGACGGTGACGGTGCGCCCGGCACGCGGCCGCACGACGTGCCAGCACTCGCGCGGGATGGACCAGTCGTCGACGTAGACATGCGCATGCGCGACCAGCACCGGGTCGGGCTGCGCCCGCGCGATCATCTCGGCGAGCGTCATCCCCGCTGGAAGCGCGAGGTCGACGCGCTCGGTCGTGAACGGGTGAGGGGCGGCGACGACGCGGATGTCAGAGGACGGAGAACAGAGATCAGAACTCGGCTTCATCTTCCCTTTCCGACTTCTGATCTCTGT
>CAZHDF010000310.1:0-2586 GCA_964531525.1 uncultured Alphaproteobacteria bacterium
TCGACGTGCCGGCGGAAGTGACCGCGGAACTGGAGCGGCTCGATCAGCGCGAGGATGAGCTGATGAACCTCGACGAGGACGATTGGTCCGAGGAGCTGGAAGCCGAAGCCGAGCAGCTCGCCGCCCGTCGCGAAGAGCTGCAACAGGTCATCCATGAGCACATCGCGTACAGCGATGAGGATCGCAAGCGCGCCGGCTGCGTCGTCACCATCGGTCACGACGGCGATTTCCAGATCTACGAGGGCCTGATCCCGCGCGACCAGCTCTCCGGCGACGGCGAAGGCGCCTCCGATGAAGAGTCGGGCGAAACGCCGTCGGATGACCCGGACAAGGCGCCCTTGTCGGGCGAGCAGGCGGTCCGCAAGGCGCAGGGCTTCAGCCAGGTGCTGATCGACGATCTGAAAGCCCACCGACTGCAGATCACCAAGGCCTATCTCGCTTGTGACTTTGAAACGACCTTCGACGTCGCGCTCTACAGCTTGTGCATCGACATCCTGCATCTCGGCTACCGCGACAATCCCCTCGATCTCCGCGCGGTCCAGACCCATGAGCACAGCTCGCTGAGCGACCTCAAGGACACGCCGGCCGCCCAACTCCTGGCGGCCCGCCGCGAGGGGCTCGACATTGCTTGGCTGAGCCTTCCGCCCGCCGAGGGCTTTGCCCAGCTCTGCGCCCTTTCGCCCGAAGCCAAGCGAGCGCTCTTCGCCTGGTGCGTCGCCCAGACCTTGCAAGCCCAGCTCGCCTTCGAGGACAAGGCCAATCCGGTGATCGAGCAGGTCGGCGAACGCCTCGCTATCGACTTCGCCGCCCATTGGCGGCCAACGGCCGACAACTATTGGGGCCGGGTCAAGAAGGCCCACGCGCTCGAGGTCGGCGCCGCGATCCTCGGCACGCGTTGGCAGCGTGATCACGCCAAGGACAAGAAGCCGGTGCTCGCCAAGGCGCTGGAAGCCGCGTTCGCCGGGAACGGCGCGGCCACGCTCGGCCTCGACCCCGAGACCTCCGCGCGGGCCGGCGCCTGGGTGCCGCCCGGCATGGCGTATGGCGCATCGGACGATGAGCCGTCGTCAGCCGATGCAAGCCACGTGCACGAGCCTGACCGGAGCGATGCCGACCCGGGCTCGGATACGGAAACGGTGCCGGCCTTCCTGACCGCTGACTCCTCGCCTGCGAACGCCGAGGCCTCCGAAGCTTAGGGCGCGCCGACAATAACCGGCGGGGATGCTAATTCGGCCTGCCCGCCGGTCCTCTCCATACTTCCCATGCCGGAGATCCACCATGGAAACGAAGTACCGCATGCTCGACCCTACGCCCGGTCAGCGTCTCATGACCGTCCACGCCAGCAATATCGAGCGTATCGAGAAATACGACCCGGACCCTGACTTGTCCTATCTCGATCCTGACGCCGGTCCCGATCGGGCCGCACAGAACGCCGAGCGCTTGGCAGCCTATCGCACGGGCGCGTGGCACTGCATCGGCATCAAGGCACGCGCCACCTTCCTCATTGGTCTTGGCGAGGCAGCAGTCATCCAAACCGTCGAGAGCCCTGGTTTGTGGGGCATCGAGAGCGACAGCAACCCCGGCTATCTCGACGAGGTATTCCGCGAAGAGGCCGAAACTCTCTGCGACATGCTCGCGCGGCTGAACGTCACGATCGTTGACGCCTGACACTGGCAGTATCGTCCTGGCGCTCCTCCAATCCCCGTCTCGATCAGCATCCCGTCCGGAAATTACGATCGCCGGCCCCGCTACGACGCCGCCTGAGAGGGAGAGGGCCGATTCCTGTCGGTGACGGGTCTCCAGGCGAGAGAGAGGCTTTCGCCGCCCGTCGCTGACGGGAGTTTCCCATGAAGCTCATCACCAAGGAGATCGAGCGCTGCCTGCTCGAGAATGGCCGCAGGCCCGACGAAGACCACCGGCCGGTGGTCAAGTTCTTTAACCCTTGCGGCGCGGCGACCTGGCTCATCACCCAGATGGACCCGGACGAGCCAGACATCCTGTTCGGCTTGGCCGATCTCGGGTTCGGCTGTGCCGAGCTCGGTTCCGTCCGCCTCAGCGAGCTTGAGAGCGTTAAGGGGCCGCTCGGTCTCGGCATCGAGCGCGACCTCTATTTCGAAGCCCGCTATCCCTTGAGCGTCTATGCCGAGGCCGCCCGCCTCGCAGGTTCGATCGTCACCGCGACGCGTCTTCTCGACGACGCCGCACTTCGCCTCGCTGCCCGCGCGTGATCCTGGCATGCCAGGATCACGCTGTCAGGCACTGCCGAAGCAGCTTCTGAAAGGTAGGGCGCCATGACCACCTACACCGTCCAATGCGGCTACGCCGCCTACTACGCCAACACCATACAAGTGAAGGCGGATAGCCTCGACGCCGCCCTCGAACAGGCTATCGAGACGGCCAATGACGATCCCCATTGGAAGGCGCTCGACCATTGCGGCCCGACCTTCATCGACGCCGTCGCCGAGGGCCCGGATGCCGACCCCTGGTCCGCCTTCAGCTCGGTGCTGCCGATCATCACCAACGTCCGCTCACTCTCGATCGATCCTATCGTGGTCCGGCAGAACTGGCTCGCGGCCTACGACTTCG
>CAZHDF010000311.1:0-2569 GCA_964531525.1 uncultured Alphaproteobacteria bacterium
AATGAATCATGAAACCCCCGTCTTGGGAATCCCGTTAATGGGTCCGGACCCTAATTATGAGACGCCGCAGTCGTCGGCGTCCTTATAGCCCACAGCGAAGAGGAACAAAGTTTGAGCGTTTCGAGCGCCTCGCGATTGACTTTCACCGGATGGCAACGCTCGGTCATGTACGCCTCCCTCCGGCGACACTCGTCTCCCGTCGAGGACGAGGCTCAACTTCTTGCGCGCAACGGCTGTCCGGATGCTGGAACCGGTTCGCCTGCGGCCAGCGACTGATACAAGCGGTCGTAGTCGGCGACGCAGCGGTCTAGCGAAAAGCATTCGTAGACCCGCGCCCGGCCGGCCGCGCCCATCGCCGTCCGTCGCGTCGGATCCGCAGCGAGCGCAGCGATTGCTGCGCCAAGGGCCTCGGGCGCGTGCGGCGGCACGACCAGCCCGGTGATCCCGTCGATAACCGCCTCGCGGTTGCCGCCGACGTCGCTCACCACCATCGGAAGGCCCGCCGCCATGCCCTCGAGGATCACATTCGAGAAGCCTTCCTCGTGCGAGCACAGGACGCCGATGTCGGCGGCGGCCAGGAGCGCGGGCACATCGTCGCGTTCGCCCAGCCAGAGAATGTGACCGGCGATCCCGCGCGCCGCGGCCCGCGCCTCGAGCGTCGCCCGGATCCCGTCGTCACGGCCCGCGCACAACATTCGCCAGCCCGCGGGCAGGCGGTCCTTCACATGGGCGAGGGCGTCGATTAGGTCGGCGTGGCCCTTGTACGGGATCAGGTTGGCGACCACCGCCACGACGAAGACCCCCGCCGCAAGCCCGAGGCGCGACCGCGCCGCCCCGCGGTCGCCAGCGGAAGAAGGTGCGATATCGACCCCATTGCGGATCAGGACCAGCCGCTCGCGCGGGACGCCGGGCTCGTTCGCGAGCTCGGCGAGCACTGCCTCGCTGTTGCCGAGGATCGCGGCCATGCGCCGGTGCAGCCGGTGCTCGATCCGCGCGAGCAGTGGGTGCTTGCGCTGATAGACGTTGAGGCTGCGCCGGCTCATGACGTTTACGTGCCAGCCTGAGAATCCAAGGACAATTCCACCGACGAGATAGGCTTCCGGCAGGAAGTAATGCACGATTCGTGGCCGCAGGCGGTGCGCGGTAAGCCGCAGGCCGAACGCGCGGAAGACGAGCCGAGCAACACGTTCGGGACGGTTCAAGTTTGTCCAGGGTCGTTGGTCTGGTGGCGCTATTACACGTACGCCAGCGGTCTCGATCTTGGCCGCAAGCGCGCCTGCTTCAGTTAATGTGTAAACGATGATTGGCCAGCCGCGTGAGACGAGTCGTGGCAGTACTTGAAAGAGATGACATTCGGTTCCACCCCGCTCAAGACTGCCAATAACAATGAGGACCGGCGGTCGGTTACTTTCTCTGCACGCCTGTTCCGTGAACCGGGCGCTCGAAAGAAGCTCATTCGGGAATTTATTGGGTAAGGTAGGAGGAAACATTTCCGATAGGTCCGTCTGAGGTGGTCGTGTTATCAGCGGCGCAGATCAAACTGGAACTATCTATAGCCTTCTTCGAGATCAATTTGATCGACGATAGGAGAGACTGCAAGGGAATCTTTATCAGCGTATCCGATTGACGAGTCGCCATGAGAGTTTAAACCGACGGGGAGCACCTCGTCGTTGAAGATGAGGTAATCGGGTTGGCTCTCGGGCGGCAAACCGGTGACGACGGGGTGGTTGTCCTCCAAGCTGGCGAGTACGGGGTTCCCCGTGAACAATGGGCAAGTTCCTGATCGGAGGTTCTTTTTCGGGTTTGTGCAGTATTCGGTTTTGCAAGGAAGGGGGACGTGCCCCTTTGAACCTTGCAATTTCTTCTGCGTTTCGGGGATTCCCCGAGGGGCCGATCCGTGATTCCATGGTCGCATCGAGGAGGGCCTGCGATGCGACCGAGGAAGACGGAGACGACGGGTTCGGGCGATCTGTTCCGGGCCCGTCTGGATCAGATCATCGACATGAGGCACGAGTTGGTCCGCCTGGCCGATGCGATCGACTGGGCGTGGATCGACGGCGAGCTGGCCGGGCGCTTCAGCCCGGAAGGTCGGCCGGCGACCGCGACGCGCTTCATGGTGGGGCTTTTGCTGTTGAAGCACATTTACGGTTTGTCGGACGAAGCGGTATGCGCGCGCTGGGTGGAGAGCCCGTACTTCCAATACTTCACCGGGGAAGAGTTCTTTCGCCACGCCTTCCCGCACGAACGCTCGGGGCTCAGTCACTGGCGACATCGGATCGGCGACAAGCTGGACGTGCTGCTGGCGGAGAGCCTGCGGGTGGCGCACGACGCCGGGGCTCTGAAGAAGAACGACCTGGCGCGGATCACCGTGGACACCACGGTGCAACCGAAGAACGTGACCCATCCGACCGACGCCAAGCTGATGCTGAAAGCGATCGAGCAGTTGGGCCGGTTGAGCAAGGCGCACGGCGCCCGGCGTCGCCTTGCGCCAGTCCTATGTCCGGGTGGGAAAAAGGGCGGCGCTGATGGCCGGGCGCTATGCGCATGCGAAGCAGTTCAAGCGCCGCAA
>CAZHDF010000312.1:0-2566 GCA_964531525.1 uncultured Alphaproteobacteria bacterium
GCACGCAGACGATGATCTGCGGGCTCGCGAAGGAGCGCCGGTTGTGCACCTTGCGAATGAAATGCTTGATCATTTCCTCCGCGACCTCGAAATCGGCGATGACGCCGTCGCGCAAGGGGCGGATCGCCTCGATATTGCCGGGCGTTCGGCCGAGCATCTGTTTCGCCTCGTCGCCCACGGCGAGCACTTGTTTCTTGCCGCGCTCGTTGACGATGGCGACCACGGAAGGCTCGTTCAGGACGATTCCCCGTCCCTTGACGTAAACGAGCGTATTGGCCGTGCCGAGGTCGATCGCCATATCGGCGGACATCATGCCGAGTAATCGAGAAAACATGCCTTCTCCGCTTCACCCCTCCAGATTGCCGGGCCGCCGAGCAGGGATGGCACGGCGACCCGGTACCGATTAACTCTTAACAAGCAACTCTTAACAAGTAACCGTCCCGGCCCGCCAGGCGGACGGGCCGGGTTTCGATTACGCCGTCATCGCCTCGGGCGCCGTCTTTTCGCGTTTGACCTCGAGGCGGTTCAGAGCATGAATATAGGCGCGCGCCGAAGCGACGAGCGTATCGGTGTCGGCCCCCTGGCCGGTGACGCTGCGGCCGTTCTCGGTCAGCCGGACCGTGACCTCGGCCTGGGCGTCGGTGCCGCCGGTCACCGCGTGGACCTGATAGAGCTCGAGCGTCGCCTGATGGTCGAACAGCTCGGTGATGGCGTTGAACGTGGCGTCGACCGGGCCGTTGCCCTCGGCCGTCGTGACGTGTTCCTCGCCGTCGATCTCGAGGGTCAATGTCGCGCGCTGCGGGCCGGTCGAGCCGCAGACCACCTGAAGCGAGACGAAGCGCAGCCGCTCGGAGCCGCGCGCGACCTCGTCCTCGACCAAAGCGGCGATATCCTCGTCGAACACGTCCTTCTTCTTGTCGGCGAGGTCCTTGAAGCGCTGGAACGCGACCTCGAGCGCATTGTCGCCGATTTCGATTCCCAGTTCCTCGAGCTTGCGACGGAAGGCGTGACGCCCCGAATGCTTGCCCATGACGAGGGTCGATTTGACCAAGCCGACCGATTCGGGGGTCATGATCTCGTAAGTGCCGGCGTGCTTGAGCATGCCGTCCTGATGGATCCCCGCCTCATGGGCGAAGGCGTTGGCGCCGACGATCGCCTTGTTGGGCTGCACGTTGAAGCCGGTGACCGTGGAGAGCAGCCGCGAGGCGCGCATGATCTCCTCGCTGACGATACCGGTGGTGTACGGCAGGCAGTCGCGCCGGGTGCGGAGCGCCATCACGATTTCCTCGAGCGCGGCGTTGCCGGCCCGCTCGCCGATGCCGTTGATGGTGCATTCGACCTGACGCGCGCCCGCGCCCACCGCCGCCAGCGAGTTCGCGACCGCGAGGCCGAGATCGTTGTGGCAATGGACCGAGATCACCGCCTTGTCGATGTTGGGCACCCGCTCGAACAGCATGCGGATGAGCGCCGCGAACTCGTCGGGAAGGGCGTAGCCCACGGTGTCGGGAATGTTGATCGTGCGCGCGCCCGCCTTGATCGCCGCCTCGACCGTGCGGCACAGGAAGTCGTGCTCGGTGCGCGAGCCGTCCTCGCAGCTCCACTCGACGTCGTCGCACAGGTTGCGCGCGTAAGAGACGCTGTCGATAACCGCATCAAAGACCGCCTCGGGCTCCATCTGGAGCTTGTACTTCATATGCAGCGGGCTGGTGGAGATGAAGGTGTGGATCCGCTTGCGCTCGGCCGGGACGAGCGCCTCGGCCGCGCGGTCGATGTCCTTGCGCGAGGAGCGGGCGAGCGAGCAGACGGTCGAGCCGGTGACCACCTTGGCGATCTCGTTGATCGCCTGGAAATCGCCCCGCGAGGCGATGGCGAAGCCGGCCTCGATGACATCGACGCCCATGCGCTCGAGCATCGCGGCGACGCGCAGCTTTTCCTCGAGGTTCATCGAGCAGCCCGGCGATTGCTCGCCGTCGCGCAGCGTCGTGTCGAATATGGTGACTCGGTTGTTGTCGGCTGTGGTCGACATGTGACTGGTCCTCCTTACCGGAACGGGTGAAACGTCCAAAACACCGTTCTCCCCTGAACGCGCGTGAACACCAGGATCACACCGCTCAGGGGCCGGTAAGTCGAAGGAGGCCGTCGCAGAAAACGCGGGCGAGGGAATCCGGCGCACAAAAAACCCGGACACGAGGCCGGGCATGAAGGCGCGAGTCGATGGCGCGCGGGCACGAAAAGGCGTCGCGACGGCCGTCGCGTGCCCCATAGCCCATTCCGCTCTCGATCTCTCTCGCCATGACCTGTCCGCACCGCCACCGCCGGGACCGCCTCGCTCGAGACGGTCGCGGCCGGGGCCGTCTATTCCGGCGCCCATAACCGGCGCCCGCCCGATCGGCAGTCGCGTGTCGCGCGCAAAAAGACGCCGCCGACACAAAGATTACGACTGCATGGTTAACAATAAATGAAACGCGCCGCTAAAGGCCAGTGAATAATGGACTTCCAGAACTCCCGTCCGCAAGGCGAAAAACGCCTCGCGGACGGAATTCGTTATCCACGCGCCCGGAGCGGC
>CAZHDF010000313.1:0-2516 GCA_964531525.1 uncultured Alphaproteobacteria bacterium
GGCATGATGCCCTGGATCGGCGAGAACCGGCTGGTCGACAAGAGCAAGAACTAGGGTCGGGACCGAACCCTGGCGCGATTGCGTTTCCCGCCCGCAAGGCCGCTTTTCGCCTTGCGGGCGGGCGTTCTGCAAGTCCATTATTCGCTAGCGTTTAACGGGGCGTTTCATTTATTGTTAACCATGCAGTCGTAATCTTTGTATCGGCGGCGTCCTTTTGCGCGCGACGCGCGACCGCCGACGAGACGGGCGATGGCGAGAGAGACCGAGTATCGGCCAGGTTGGGGAGCGCGCGGCCAGCGCCGCGGCGCGGCCCTGCGCCTGCGCCTCGTCGCCGCGCCCCGCCTTTCCCGCGCTGCCCGTGACGGCCTCCTTCGACTTACCGGCCCCTGAGCGGTGTGACCCTGTGTTCACGCGCGTTCAGGGGAAAGCGGTGTTCAAGACGTATCACGCATACCGGTAAGGAGGACCAGTCACATGTCGACCATCGCCGACAACGGCAACCGAACCAGCGGCGCGAAGCCCGCCGCTACGCGCGAGGCGGACCGGATCGTCGTTTTCGACACCACGCTTCGCGACGGCGAGCAGTCGCCGGGCTGCTCGATGAACCTCGAAGAGAAGCTCCGGGTCGCGGCCATGCTCGAACGCATGGGCGTCGACGTCATCGAGGCCGGCTTCGCCATCGCTTCGCGCGGCGACTTCCAGGCCATCCAAGAGGTGTCCAAGGCGGTCGCCGACTCGGTCGTCTGCTCGCTCGCGCGGGCCTCGCGCAAGGACATCGACCGCGCGGCCGAGGCGCTTGCGCCGGCGAAGCGCAAGCGCATCCACACCTTCATCTCCACCAGCCCGCTTCACATGAAGTACAAGCTCCAGATGGAGCCCGAAGCGGTCTATGAGGCGGTCGTCGACAGCGTCGCTTACGCCCGCAACCTGTGCGACGACGTGGAGTGGAGCTGCGAGGACGGCTCGCGCACCGAGCGCGACTTCCTGTGCCGCACGGTCGAGGCGGCGATCAAGGCCGGCGCGCGCACCGTCAACATCCCGGACACGGTGGGCTATGCGCTTCCCGACGAGTTCGCGGCGCTGATCCGCATGCTGTTCGACCGGGTGCCCAACATCGACCAGGCGGTGATCTCGGTTCACTGCCACAACGACCTCGGGCTCGCGGTCGCCAACTCGCTGGCCGCGATCGGCGCCGGCGCGCGCCAGGTCGAGTGCACCATCAACGGCATCGGCGAGCGGGCCGGCAACGCGGCGCTCGAAGAGATCGTGATGGCGCTGCGCACCCGGCGCGACTACCTGCCCTACGCCACCGGCATCAGGACCGAGGAGATCACCCGCGCCTCGCGGCTGGTCTCGACGGTCACCGGGTTCAACGTGCAGCCCAACAAGGCGATCGTCGGCGCCAACGCCTTCGCCCACGAGGCGGGCATTCACCAGGACGGGATGCTCAAGCACGCGGGCACCTACGAGATCATGACGCCCGAATCGGTGGGGCTCGTCAAATCGACCTTGGTGATGGGCAAGCATTCGGGCCGCCACGCGTTCCGCCGCAAGCTCGAAGAGCTGGGGTTCGAGCTCGACGAGGCCGCGATCGAGACCGCCTTCCAGCGGTTCAAAGACCTCGCCGACAAGAAGAAGGACGTCTACGACGAGGACATCGCCGCTTTGGTCGAGGACGAAATGGGCCGCGGGGTCGAACGGCTGCGCTTCGTCTCGCTCCAGGTGGTCTGCGGCTCGACCGGGCCGCAGCAGGCGACGCTCACCCTTGCGATCGACGGCGAGGAGCGGACGACCACCGCGCAGGGCAACGGGCCGGTGGATGCGACGTTTAACGCCATCACCGAGCTGTTCCCGCACCAGGCGGCGCTCGAGCTTTATCAGGTCCACGCCGTGACCGGCGGCACCGACGCCCAGGCCGAGGTCACCGTCCGTCTGGTCGAGAGCGGCCGCAGCGTGACCGGGCACGGAGCCGACACCGACACGCTGGTCGCTTCGGCCCGCGCGTACATCCACGCCCTCAACCGGCTCGAGGTGAAACGGCAGAAGTCGCCGCCCGCGGCGTTGACGGCGTAACCGTCGCCCGGCCCCTCGCCGGGCCGGCGATTTTGTTGCATGTTACCGGGCCGCCGCGCCGTCCCTGGGCGGCGGTCCGGAAAACCTGGAGGGGTGAAGCGGAGAAGGCATGTTTTCGCGATTACTCGGCATGATGTCCGCCGACATGGCGATCGACCTCGGGACCGCCAATACGCTGGTCTACGTCAAAGGGCGGGGAATCGTTCTCAACGAACCCTCGGTGGTCGCCATCGTCAACGCCCGCGGCAAGAAGCAGGTGCTCGCCGTGGGCGACGAAGCGAAGCAGATGCTCGGCCGCACCCCCGGCAACATCGAGGCCATCCGCCCCTTGCGCGACGGCGTCATCGCCGACTTCGAGGTGGCGGAGGAGATGATCAAGCACTTCATCCGCAAGGTGCACAACCGGCGCTCCTTCGCGAGCCCGCAGATCATCGTCTGCGTGC
>CAZHDF010000314.1:0-2503 GCA_964531525.1 uncultured Alphaproteobacteria bacterium
AGGTCGCCGCGCTCGACGACTTCTTCGTGACCGACACCGCCGGCGGCAGCTTGCGGTTCGACTATGTGCACCCGAGGACCGGCGCGGAGATCAAATGCCGGTTCGTCGCGCCACCGGAGTACGAGCTCGTGGCGCCGAGCAAGTGGCGGGCGACGCTGAGTCTGGAGGTATTGCCATAGATGGCGCGCTCGATCTCGCTCACCGCCAGGCAGGCGATCAACGCGCCCGAGACCGGCGAGGCGTTCATCATCCTGCTCACCATCGATCACCCGGACTTGAGCGCGCCGATCCGGGTCTCGTCGGATGCCGTCGACACGGTGAGCCGCGGGAACACCTTCATCGCTTTTCCGTTCGATCTGTCGCTGCCCGACGACACCGATGACCGTCCGCCGCGCGCGAAGCTCAAGATCGACAACGTCGACCGCCAGATCGTGCAGGCGATCCGCTCGATCTCATCGCCGCCGAGCGTGCTGATCGAGATCGTGCGCGGCTCCGACCCGGACACGGTGGAAGCCGCGTTCCCGGACTTCCAGATGCGCGATATCGGCTACGACGCGCTCGTCGTCGAGGGTGCGCTCACGCTCGAGGCGCTGACCGGCGAGCCGTATCCTGCGCGCATCTTCTCGCCTGCGGACTTTCCGGGGCTCTTCTGATGACCGAGCTGCCGGCGTGGGTGGCCGATTACATCGGCATTCCGTTCGCAGCCCACGGTCGTGACCGGACGGGCTGGGACTGCTGGGGCCTGGTGCACGTCGTCCTCGCCGAGCGTTTCGGTGTCCATGTGCCGTCCTACATCGGGTCTTACGCGAGCACGAATGATGCGCAGGCGCTCGGCCGCCTGATCCGCGGCGAGATGGCGCCGTGGCGCGCAGTGACGGGTGATGAGCGCGCCGGCGACGTCGCGCTCCTGCGCGTGCGCGGCGCGCCCATGCACGTCGGCCTCGTCGTCGCCAAGCCGTGGATGCTGCACGTCGAGGAAGGGATTGCGACCTGTCTCGAGCGCACCGACGGGCCGCGCTGGGCGAAGCGGGTGATCGGAATCTACCGCCACGAGGTGATGGTCGATGCGGCCTGAGATCATCCCGCCTGACGACAAGAGCGTCCGGCTCGTCGCCGCGCCGCACCCGTTCACGACCGAACGGATCGACGTCTGCCTGCCGGCGGGGATGACGCTTCATCGGATGATCGAGCAGGTCCTTCGACTTCGCTCAGGACAGGCTCCACCGGATCCGGCGCTGGTCGCGCACGCCCATGTCTACGTCGACGACTGGTCCATCCCGCGCGACCGCTGGCATATCGTGCGGCCGCGTGCCGGGCGCACCGTCACCGTCCGCGTCGTGCCGCAGGGCGGCGGTGGTGGCGGCAAGAACCCGCTTCGCACGGTGCTCTCGATCGCGGTCATCGCCGCGTCATTCGCCTTCGGCGGTCCGTTGGGCGCCGCGCTCGGCATCTCGGAGACGGCAGGGGAATCGCTTGGAATTGCCGCGGGCGGGCTTCAGGCCGCCGTCGGCGGCGCCGTCATCTCGGTCGCCGGCACGCTCTTGGTCAACGCCATCGCGCCGCCTCCGCGGCCCAAGCTTGGGCCGCTGTCGGGCGCGCCCTCGCGCGATTCGCCGACGCTGTTCATCACCGGCGCGCGCAACCGGGCGAATCCGTTCGGCGTCGTGCCCCGGCCGCTCGGCAAGCATCGCATGGTGCCGCCGCTCGGTGCGCGCCCGTACACGGAAATCGTCGGCGACGATCAGTATCTGCGCATGCTGTTCGTGTGGGGCTACGGGCCGATTGAGGTCACCGATCTGCGGATCGGCGAGACGCCGCTCGCGAACTTCTCGGACGTCGAGACCGAGACAGTGCAAGGGTATGCGAACGATCCGGCGCTCACGCTGTTCCCGAACGACGTGTTCGAGGACACGCTCAACGTGACGCTCACGCAAGCCGCGGGCTGGCAGGCGCGCACGACCCAGCCGAACGCCGACGAGATCAGCGTCGACGTCACCTTCCCGCAAGGGCTCGTCCAGTTCGACGACCAGGGCAACAAGATCGACCGGACGGTCACGATCGAGGTCGAATCGAGCCCGGCCGGCGCGAACACGTGGACGGCCATGGGCACGATCACGGCCACCGCGCGCAGGACATCGGCGATCCGCAAGGGTCTGCGGTGGAAGGTCGCGCGCGGCCAGTACGACGTGCGCCTGAAGCGCACGACGGCCGACACGACCTCGAGCCAGATCTTCGATGCCTCCGTCTGGACGGCGCTCCGCACGATCACCAACCAGGACCCGGTGAACATGCCCGGGCTCGCCAAGACGGCGATCCGCATCAAGGCGACCGATCAGCTTTCCGGCGTGATCGATCAGTTCAACGGCATCGTGCACTCGATCCTGCCCGACTGGGACGCAACGTCCCAGACCTGGGTGACGCGGGCGACGAGCAACCCGGCGAGCCTCTATCGCGAGGTGCTGCAGGGCTCGGCCAACGCGCGACCGCTCCCAGACAGCCGCCT
>CAZHDF010000315.1:0-2495 GCA_964531525.1 uncultured Alphaproteobacteria bacterium
CTGGGCCGCCATCATCTCCATCAACGTCGCCAGCATCTCGGCTCGGGCGGTGGTGTCGCGGGCCTCGAGAAGCCCCTGCTTCTCGCTCGGCGAGAACGGCATCATCATCGAAAGCGAGATCACGAGCGCAGGCCCCGATGTGCGCCCGATCGCCCGCCACTCGCGCGCCGTGTCGCCCTCCTCGGAGCAGCAGGCCCGGAGCGCCTTCATCAGGCGCGCATGGTCGATCCGCGCCCCGTCGTCGGGCTTGAAGTCGGCTGCGAACGGCGCGAAGTCGGCGCGCACCCGGCGATAGCCGCCCGCGGCGAGCGGCAGCTCCTCGATCACGCGAAACCGGCACAGCCCGGTCAACATGATCAGATAGCGGCCGTCGTCGGTGGTCTCGCAGCGAGTGATCCTGCCGGCGCATCCGGTGTCGTAGACCGGCGGCTGCGCCCCGCTCGCGCGCGGGTCGCGGGGCTGGATCATGCCGATCAGGTGATCGCTCGACAGCGCATCTTCGGTCATCGCAAGATAGCGCGGCTCGAAGATGTTGAGCGGCAGCCGCCCGCCCGGAAGAAGCAGAACGCCGGCGAGCGGAAAGATCGGCAAAACCGCAGGCAGCGCGTCGGCGCTCGGAACATGCGCGAGCGCGGTCATGAAAACAGGATCGTCGACATCCGACGCCGCGCCTCGACCGTGAGCGGGTCGCTCGCGCCGAAGGCGTCGAACAGCTCGACGAGCTTCTTGCGCGCGGCCTCGTCGTTCCACTTGCGATCGCGGCGCAGAAGCTCGATGAGCTGGTCGACCGCGCCCTCGCGGTCGCCGGTCGCGATCAGCGCGAGCGCAAGCCCGAACCGGGCCTCGTGGTCGTTGGGATCGCGCGCGAGCCGGGCCTCGAAAGCGGCGCGCTCGCCGGCGCTTCCCGCCGCCTCCTCGGCGAGCGCGATCGCCGCGCGGACGCTCTTGATCGCGGCGTTGTCCTTCGCCCCATCGCCCGCCTTGGCGAGCGTCGTCTTCGCGCGATCGATCTCGCCCGCCGCGAGGTAGCACCGCGCAAGCCCGGCGATCGCGTCGGCGTTGTCGGGTTCGTGGGCGAGGATTTGGCTGTAGAGCGCGCTCGCGGTCCCGAAGTCCTTGGCCTCCAGGGCCTCGCCCGCGCGCGCCAGCGCCTCGTCGACCGGGCTCGGGCCCGAGGCGCCCGCGAGCCGCTCGACGAAGGCCTTGATCTGGCTTTCGGGCAACGCGCCGACGAAGCCGTCGACAGGCGCGCCGCGGTCGAAGGCGTAGACCGCGGGGATCGATTGGATGCGCAACGCCTGGGCGAGCTGGGGGTTCTCGTCGACGTTGACCTTGACCAGCCGGACCTTGCCCCGCGCCGCCTTGACCGCGCGCTCGAGCATGGGACCGAGCTGCTTGCAGGGGCCGCACCAGGGCGCCCAGAAATCGACGATCACCGGCGTCTCGCGCGAGGCGTCGATCACGTCGGCCTGGAAATGCTGGGTATCGCTGTCCTTGACGACGTCGGCGCCCTTGGCCCCGCCGTCCGCGCCGATGATCGGTTCCATCGTTGGCTCTTTTCCTTGAGGGTTCCCGTGAAAAATGGCGTCTGCGACGCGTCAAGGCAAGGGCCGTAGTGTTTCCAGCCCCCAAGTCCGCTCAGTCCGCTCAGCCGAGGGCGGCGAGATCGAGCTCGCGCGCCTCGTGGCCGCAGGCGGCGATGAAACGCCGCAGATCGTCGGGCCGGATCGCGGTGGTCGCGTCGTTGGTCAGCGGATGGTAGTTGAGCCGGTCAAAGGCCATCATCTCGCGGTCGAGGATCACGTTGACCCGGCGCTCGGTATCGTTGATCAGGGCGAACGGCGTGACCGAGCCCGGCCTCACGCCGAGCACCTCCCACAGAAGCTCGGGCCGGCCGAAGGAAAGCCGCGCCGCCCCCATCGCTTTGCCCAGCTTCTTGAGGTCGAGCCGGCGGTCGTCGAGGGTGACGACGAGCCACAGCGCCCCTTTCTTGTCCTTGAAGAACAGGCTCTTGCAGTGGCCGCCCGGGAGATGGGCGCAGTGCTTGCGCGCCTCCTCCACCGTGAAGACGGGCGGGTGCTCGTGAGTCTCGGTCTCGATCCCGAGCTCGGCCAGGCGGGCGAACAGATCGGCGCGGGTCGCAGGCATGGCGCCGTTTATAGCGGCACCCCCCGCCCCGCCACAAGCCCGGCCGCGCGGCGGCGCCGTCGCCGGGGTCGGGCGGTCCGAAAGGGAGGCTTGCAAAGAGACAGGGCTTCGCTTAAACAATCGCGGTGGCGCGGACCTTGCGCGGGTCCGCCCGAGCGGGCGTAGCTCAGGGGTAGAGCACAACCTTGCCAAGGTTGGGGTCGTGAGTTCGAATCTCATCGCCCGCTCCATATTTCTCTTTCCGTTTTCAATGTCTTAACTGGGAAAGCCGGACGCTGCGCCAACGCGTCCTTTTCTCAGCCCGCAAGCGGGCGGTCAGGCACCCAGAGATAGCCGTCGTCGTCGAG
>CAZHDF010000316.1:0-2478 GCA_964531525.1 uncultured Alphaproteobacteria bacterium
TTACGCCGTCTCGGCGGCCGGTTCGTCCGCGAGCGGGTGGTCGAGGCGGTCGAGCATCTCCTTGGGGCAGACCTGGCGGAAGCGCGGCAGCGCGATCTCCCAGTCGTCGAGCAGGCGGGCGGCGAAGCGCGAGCCGGTCTCGCGCGCATGCTCGGCCACCAGATCGGCCAGCACCCGCGTCCAGTAGGCGCTGGCGAGCGGCCGCCAGACCACCGAATCGGGGTTGATGCGGTCGTCCAGAGCGCCGTCGGCGTCATAGACGAAGGCCATGCCGCCGGTCATGCCGGCGGCGAAGTTGTCGCCGACCGCGCCGAGGATGACGACCGTGCCGCCGGTCATGTACTCGCAGCCGTTCGAGCCGCAGCCTTCGACCACCGCGACCGCGCCCGAGTTGCGGACCGCGAAGCGCTCGCCCGCCTGGCCGGCGGCGAACAGGCGGCCCGCGGTCGCGCCGTAAAGCACCGTATTGCCGATGATCGTGTTCTCGTTGCTGGCGAGCGGGCTCGAGACCACCGGGCGGACCACGATGGTTCCGCCCGAGAGCCCTTTGCCGACGTAGTCGTTGGCGTCGCCGAAGACCTCGAGCTTGAGGCCCTGGACCGCGAAGGCGCCGAGCGACTGGCCGGCCGAGCCGCGCAGGCGCACGGTGATGTGCCCGGGCTTGAGCCCGTTCATGCCGAAGCGCCGGGTGATCATCGACGACAGCTTGGTGCCGATGGCGCGCTGGGTGTTGCGGATGTTGTAGGCGAGCTGCATCTTCTCGCCCTCGGCGAGGGCGGGCTTGGCGTCTTCGATCATCTGGGCGTCGAGCGTCTCGGGCACCTCGTTGCGGCCCTTGAGGCTGCAATAGCGGGCGTACGGGCCGGGGTCGGCCTGGGCGAGCAGCGGGTTCATGTCGAGGTCGTCGAGATCGGCGCTGCCGCGGCTCACCTGCTCCAAGAGGTCCGAGCGGCCGACGATCTCGTCGAGCCGGCGCGCGCCCAGCGAGGCCAGGATCTCGCGCACGTCGTCGGCGAGGAAGCTGAACAGGTTGACCACGCGCTCGGGCGTGCCCACGAACTTGGCGCGCAGCGCCTCGTCCTGGGTGCAGACCCCGACCGGGCAGCGGTTGGTGTGGCACTGGCGGACCATGATGCAGCCCATGGCGATGAGCGCCGTGGTTCCGATGCCGAACTCCTCGGCGCCGAGCATGGCGGCGATCACCACGTCGCGTCCGGTGCGGATGCCGCCGTCGACGCGCAGCCGCACCCGGTGGCGCAGCCGGTTGAGGGTGAGCACCTGGTTGACCTCGCTCAGGCCCATCTCCCAGGGCGCGCCCGCGAACTTGATGCTCGACTGGGGGCTCGCGCCGGTGCCGCCGCTGTGGCCCGAGATCAGGATCACGTCGGCCTTGGCCTTGGCCACCCCGGCGGCGACCGTGCCGATGCCGGCCTGGGCGACGAGCTTGACCGAGACCCGGCAGTCGGGGTTGATCTGCTTGAGATCGTAGATGAGCTGGGCGAGATCCTCGATCGAGTAGATGTCGTGGTGCGGCGGCGGCGAGATCAGCGTCACCCCGGGGGTCGAGTGGCGGAGCCGCGCGATCTCGGCCGTGACCTTGAAGCCGGGAAGCTGGCCGCCCTCGCCGGGCTTGGCGCCTTGCGCGATCTTGATCTCGATCTCGCGGCAGTTGTTGAGGTACTCGGCGGTCACCCCGAAGCGCCCCGAGGCGATCTGCTTGACGGTCGAGTTGGCGTTGTCGCCGTCTGGCCGCGGGCGGTAGCGCTCCGCCCCTTCGCCGCCCTCGCCCGAGCACGACATGGCGCCGATCCGGTTCATGGCGATGGCCAGCGTCTCGTGGGCCTCGGCCGAGAGCGCGCCGAGCGACATGCTGCCCGAAAGAAAGCGCCGCCGGATGTCGGTGATCGACTCGACCTCGTCGATCGGCACCGGCGCGCCCAAGGGGCGGATCTCGAGAAGATCGCGCAGGTTCGTGGGCGGCAGCGCGCGCACGCCTTCGGCGTATCGGCGGTAGGTCTGATACGAATCGCTCGCCACCGCGCGCTGGAGGGTGTGGATCAGCTCGGGCGCGAAGGCGTGCGCCTCGCCGCGGGCGCGGAAGCGGTAGAAGCCGCCGATGGGCAGCACCGCGGCGCTGTCGCGGTAGGCCTCGGCGTGGCGGTCGCGGACCTTGCGCTCGATGCCCGGGAAACCGATGCCCGAGATCCGCGAGGGCATGGTCGGGAAAAGGTCGGCGACCAGGGTGCGCGACAGGCCGATGGCCTCGAAGTTGTAACCGCCGCGGTACGAGCTCACGATCGAGATGCCCATCTTGGACATGATCTTGAGCAGCCCCTGGTCGATGGCCCGCTTGTAGCGGGCGACGCACTCGGCGAGCGTGCGTCCCGGGAACAGGCCGCGGCGGTGGCGGTCGGCGATGGAGGCCTCGGCGAGATAGGGGTTCACCGTGGTCGCGCCGACCCCGATCAGCACCGCGAA
>CAZHDF010000317.1:0-2445 GCA_964531525.1 uncultured Alphaproteobacteria bacterium
CATCGTGGTCAGGGCGGCGACGGGGTTCCGCCAAGAAAGCCGTCGCCGCCCGCTCGTGCTCGGGTCCGTCGCCGCCCTCACGGCGGCCTAAAACGGGATGTCATCGCCTCTCTCCCAGTCGATCGGTTTGTTGCGGATGCTTGTGACCTGGGCGCCCGGGAACGCGCGCTTGACCGCGCGCGTCGTCGGCCCAAGCGCCTCGATCAGACGGGCGATCTCGGCGAGCGTGAACACCCGTCGCTCGCGGCAGACGCGGTGGGCTTCCGCCTCGCTGCGAACGATCGCGACGACCTCGCCGCTCTCGGGCAGGACGCATTCCCAGACCTCGGGGGCGAGCGGCGCGTGTCCCGCTTCGGTCGCGGCCGCGTCCAACGCCGCCCAGGCGCGGCGCATGCCGTCGGCCTGGACCTGGACGTAGCGCACCCGCCGGCTCGCGATCGCGGCATCGAGCTTGTCCTTCTGGGCGTCGAACCGCGCGCGCAGAGCGTCGCTCGCCAGGAGGCGCAGGCGGCCGACGCCCCACTTGCGCTCCATCTCGGCGGCGAGGTGGTCGAGGCCGTCGACGGTCGCGCGGATGATGTAGTCGGGCGGCGCCTGCGGGTCGGGCGCGGGCGTTTGCAATCGGGGCCGAGCCATCTCAGACGATCCCCAGCTTCTGGGCGACATGCGGCTTCAGCATCTCGCGCGCCCAGCGGCACTGCCGGATCTTGGCGAACTCGCGGATCGCGTCGATCAGATGGTCGGGCGACTTGAACCCGGTGACGAGAAGCCCACGGAACACGACCTCGGGGCCGTGGCCGTCGGCCGTCGCCCAGCCCGACCAGCAGTTACCGTCGCTGCAGTCGTAGCGCTCGGAGTAGGCCCACCAGTCGGTGTCCTTGTTGCGCGCGGTGATCTCGACCACGACCAGGTCGGTGACGCGCGACGGGCCACTCCACCGAGCCGGCACGTCTCCATGCGCACGACACGCGTCGCCGATCTCGGTGTTCCAGAAGATCCGGGCATCCTTCACGTCGATCATTCCATCACCTCGTCTCGATCCTCCCCCAAAGCGCGGGCGCGCTTCGCGCGCGCGCCCGCGCGTAAGGGGGGTATGGGGGGAACTTTGCTTCGCAAACCTTCGCAAGGAATTTCAATGACTTAACGCTCAACCTTCGCAACCTTCGCAGGACTACTTCGCAAGCAAAATCAAGGGCTTGCGAAAGTGGCCCCGCAACCTTCGCAAACCTTCGCGGCGCGTGTGAGAGGGTGTTCATCGGGATTGTTCCGCCATCTCGTCCATGCGGCGCACGGGCCTGATGCCGCGCAGGTTGGAGTGCCGGTCGCGCATCTCGATCCGCAGGTGGCCGCTGTCGAGCAAGGCCAGATAGGCGCGTTCGACCTCGCTCTTCGAGCGACCGATGCGGCGGGGAAGATGGGCCAGGATGTACCGGCTCCGCGCTTGTGGCGCGTCGCTGTAGGGCGTGCCTCCCTTCCAGGCGCGGTCGATCTCGTCGAGGATGAGGCGCTTCAGCGCCGCGTCGGTCGACGCCCGATCGTCGGAGCTCATGGGCACGAGAACGCCATCGGTCCAGCGCAGCGGGATCGCCTCGCCAACGCGCGCATAGTTCGCCTTGACCCGCGTAAGGACGCGGAGGTCGGGATCGCGCTCCTCGTCATTTTCGCTCTTGGGATAGGTGAGGTAGAGCCGCGAGCGCACCGTGTTGCTCCAGGCCGTCGAGCCGCTGGAACCCGTGCCGCTGGCCATGCCGCTCAGCGAGGGGTGGGCGCACAGCAACACCGCGCCGCCGATCCTGCGCGCGATCCGGCCACAGGCATTGGCGATGAACTGGCGCGCCTGGTTGCGGTTGTTCTCGTTGCCCCCATAGAGGTCGGCGGCGGTATCGAGCACCACGAAGCGGGCACCGAAGGCGACGACCTCCTCGAGGAGACGGGCGAAGAACGCGGTCAACCGTCCCTTGGCCGCATCACGGCCGTCGAAGGTCATGAGCAGGTTGTCGAAGCCGACGCTCGGCCACAGCCTGAGATCCCCGAGCTGCTCGTAGGACAGCCAGTAGGCGGTATTGATGCGTTCCTGGGTAATGTGAAGATCGCTTTCGAGGTCCTCGCACAGCAGACCGAATGCCCGCATTTTCCTGGCGCGCATTCCGAGCCACTCGCGCCCCGTCGCCACGGCCGTAAGAAGCTGGTGCGCCAGCAAGGTCTTGCCCAGGCCACCGTCGCCGTAGAGCGCGGTAACGTAGTTCATCGGGATCCACGGCTCGACGAGCCAGTCCCGAACCGGCACAGGCTTCCCGGCCCAGTTCCTGGGATCGATGACCGGCGGTCGCGCCTCGAGCTCTTCGTCCTCGACCGCGTGCTCAGGGTTCGCCAAGTTCCACTTGCGCCGGCCGCCCGCGATCATCGCCGCGACCTCGCGCCGGGTCTGATCGACCGTGTAGCCCG
>CAZHDF010000318.1:0-2442 GCA_964531525.1 uncultured Alphaproteobacteria bacterium
GGCGACGGCGAGTCGTCCCGCGCGGTGATCGAGCCGGGCGACCATCTCGCGTCGCGCGCGGTCATCGACCCCGGCGATCACGTCGCGGTTTAAACCCGAAGCGTATCGCACTCGGGCGATCGCGACCGGTCGAACAGGTACTTCCGGCTCGCGCGGTGACTCCGGTCATTCGTCGCGGGCCGGAAGGCTGTTCGGCGTCGTGAAAGTCGCTCGGTGAGCGGGGGCGATTTCCCCGTTCCGGGGTTTTGCGCATGAGTTCTCCGAAAGTCTCGACCGGCGGCCGATCGGCGGGCGCTCCTCCGGCGTCCGCGGTTTCCGATGCCCGGAAGGGGTTTACGGGCGGGACGCATCGCCTGATCCCGCCGGAGGAAACCGTCGCGCGCGTCTCCCGCTTCATGCCCGTCATGGGCATCACGCGGATCGCGAACGTGACCGGGCTCGACAAGATCGGCATCCCGGTCGTCATGGTCTGCCGGCCCAACTCGCGCTCGGTCTCGGTTTCCCAGGGGAAGGGGGCCGACCTGGCCGCCGCCAAGGCGTCCGGCCTGATGGAATCGATCGAATCCTACCACGCCGAGCGCATCACCCTGCCGCTCAAGCACGGCAGCTACGAAGACCTGCGATACACCCATCGCCTGATCGACGTGGAGCGCCTGCCGCGGCGCACCGACAGCCGGTTCACGCCGAACCGACAATTGCTGTGGATCGAAGGCCGCGATCTCGTGCGCGACCGGACGCTCTGGGTGCCTTACGAACTGGTCCACCTCAATTACACCCTGCCGCTGCCGACCGGCCACGGCTGCTTCATCGCAAGCTCCAACGGCCTCGCCTCGGGCAATCACGACCTCGAGGCGATCAGCCACGGCATCTGCGAAGTCGTCGAGCGCGACGCGACGACCCTTTGGCATCTGCTCGACGAGGAGCGCCGCGACCGGACCCGGATCGATCTCGACAGCGTCGACGACCCGAGATGCCGCGCCGTGCTGGACCGGTTCGCGGCGGCCGACGTATGGGTGGCCGTGTGGGAGACGACGAGCGACGTCGGAATCCCGGCCTTCCTGTGCCGCGCCCTCGAGGCAACCCCGCCGCCGCACAGTGGCTGCCGGCCCGCCAGCGGCATGGGCTGCCATCCGTCGCGCGAGGTGGCCCTTCTCAGGGCGCTCACGGAAGCGGCGCAAAGCCGTCTCACTTTCATTTCCGGCGCCCGCGACGACATGGCGCGCGGCGAGTACGCCGAGTTCCTGGACATCGAAACCTACGAAATCTGGCGCGCGCTTATGCACAGCGACCGGCCCGGCAAGGACTTCGGCCAGGTCGCCACTTGGCGGGCCGAGAGCTTCGAGGACGACCTCGCCTGGGAGATCGAACGCCTGCGCGCGGTGGGGATCGACCAGATCGCGATCCTCGATCTGACCAAGCCGGAGTTCGGCGTGCCGGTCTTCCGGGTCGTCATTCCGGGGCTCGAGGGCGTCGACAACTCGCCGAAATACCGGCCCGGCCCCCGCGCCCGGGCGGTCATGAACGGCGGGCCGGCATGACGATCCGCGTGTTTCTTGGGCCCTCGCTGCCGCTGGCCGAGGCCGAGCGCGTGCTGGATGCGACCTATCTTCCGCCGGTCTCCGAGGGTGACGTTTACCGCGCCACCCTCGCCCGGCCGATCGCCATCGGCATCATCGACGGCTATTTCGAGATCATCCCCGCGGTCTGGCACAAGGAAATCCTGTACGCCATGAGCCAGGGAATCCATGTCTTCGGCGCATCCAGCATGGGCGCGCTTCGCGCCGCCGAGCTCGCGCCCTTCGGCATGGAGGGGGTCGGCGCCATCTTCGAGGCCTACCGCGACGCGCGGATCGAGGACGACGACGAGGTCGCCGTGCTGCACGGTCCGGCCGAGGTCGGCTATCCGAGCCTCTCGGAGGCGATGGTGAATATTCGCCGGACCTTGGCGGACGCGGCGGCCGGCGGGATCGTCGGGGAGCCGACCCGGACGGCGCTCGAGGCGGCGGCGAAGGCGCTTTCGTATCGGGAACGGAGCTATGCGGCGATCCTGAAACAGGCTCGGAAAACGGACCTACCCGAGGCCGAACTCGCCCGGCTGGAGGCTTGGCTCCCGACCGGCGCCGTCGACCAGAAGCGCGAGGACGCGCTCGCCATGCTGCGCGTGATGCGCGAACGGTTCGCGGCCGGTCACGAGCCGAAGCAGGTCGCCTTCCACTTCGAGCACACCACCCTGTGGGAACAAGCCACCCGACTGGCCGCCGCCCACCGCGATCCCGACTGAGGCGCCCAAGCGCTTCCGGCGCGAAAGGAATCGCCTCCCGGCTTCCCGGCCGTGATCGCTACCGAGATCGGAGCCCAAAACCCCACCGCCTCCGATCACACGAAAACTGGCGCACCCGACACGATTCGAACGTGTGACCTCTGCCTTCGGAGGGCAGCGCT
>CAZHDF010000319.1:0-2440 GCA_964531525.1 uncultured Alphaproteobacteria bacterium
AGCGCTGCCCTCCGAAGGCAGAGGTCACACGTTCGAATCGTGTCGGGTGCGCCAATTCTTATAGTTTCATCAGATAATTAGCGGCCATCTCCCCAACACGCCATTGGCGCGGAATCGGCCTGTTGCCAAATCGTTGCCAAATTGGGGGAGAAAACAGTCCGTCAGACCGAGAGCGCGCCGAGCGCCCGGCGCTTCGCCTCGTCGGATGCCGAGACGTAGTATTTGTCGGTCACGGCCGAGCCCGGCGCATGACCGAGGATCGACTGGAGCACCCGCTGCGGCACCCCTTGATCGACGGCGAGCCAGGTTGCCGTGGCCTTGCGCAGGGTATGCGGCGTGATCCGGATGGGCTTGCCGTTGCGCCGAATGTCGGCGCGCGCAACAGCGGTTTGGAATGCCCGCTTGAACTCGCGGATCGGCCGGCCGGGTGTCTTGCCGGGAAAGACATGCGCGCCCTCGCGGGGAAGCGCCGCGAGCTCGGCCGCGAGGTCGTCCGAGATCGGCACGCGGCGGATCGACGAGCGGGTCTTCGGGGTCCAGTCGCCGTCGGGTCGGAAGGTGACGGCGCGGGCTTCAAGATCGACCCGATCCCAGGTGAGGTGACGCGCCTCGCCCGACCGACAACCCGTCTGCGCGATCAAGCGAACCAACGGCCTCAGATGCTCGGGCAGATGCTCGATGATCCGCCGCACCTCGGCCTGCGTGGGGACCGTCGTCTCGGCGGGAGCCTCGGGGATACGCTCGATGACGGGGAGCGCCGCGAGGCGGCCCTTGCGGCGCGCCCAGCGCAAGACCTTCATCAGCACGCGAACGTCGGCATTGACGGTCGCGGGCGCGCGACCTTGCGCGAGCCGGGCGGCCTGGAACGCGGCGATGCGTTCCTCGGTGATCGCCGGGAGGGGATCGGCCCCGAACTCGGCGAGCACGGCCCGCAGGCGGTAGCGGTCCGAGGCCAGCGAGCTCGGCCGCTTCTTCGCCGTTTGGACGCGAAGCGCCTGGAACGCGAGCCAATCCTCGACGACCGCGCCGAGTAGGGGCGCTTCCCGTTCTTGCGGCCGCGCCCCGGACAGATCGCCGCGTCGATAGCGGCGGTCGAGTTCGCGGGCGAACCGCGTGGCGTCGTTTCGGTTGTCAAAGAACTTCCGACGCCGCCTGCCACCGGCAAGAGACGCGGGAATATCGACAAGCCACATCTCCTTGCGCTTGCCGCTCCGCTTGTACGGGGCGAGCCGAAACGGCCCGATGCGAAAACTCTTCGTCATGGCGTTCTCCTATTCGCGAGAACGCCCCCGCACGTTATCCGCGAGCGAGTCTATCACGCGCCCGGGGTCGAACGAAGAACCCTCGGCCTCGGCGTCGCGCCGGCTTCGTCGCCGCACCAGCGCCTCGACGTCTTCAAGGAGATAGAGGTTCTTCCGCCCGACGCGCGAATAAGGGAGGTCGGCGCATGGGATACGCCGCACCGTATCGATCGAGCACCGCAGAACGGCCGCGACGCCTTCGACGGTCAGGATACCGGACAGGGCGACCCCACCATGTGGGAGATCCATTTCTTGTGACATATCCGCTCATCGCATTTTTCATGTCATGGTTCCCCTGCCGCCCGTTTGGCGAGGCTAGAGATCGAGCCTCGCGAAAACCTTGGTCAAATTCACGGTAATGCTGCTGGTGATGTTCGCCGGATCGAGAACGCCGTGAGCCCCCTCGCCCGTCCCCGTCGCGCCGGCGCGACGGGCCTTGCGCGTGATCAGCGCGGACGGATCGGTGCCGATGTTCGTGACGATCGTGTCCCGGTCCCAGGCCATCTCGAAAAAGACCGGCGGGTCGGCCGTGGCGACGCTCGCCCAATAGCCGTCCTTCGCCTCGTCGTCGAACGCGTACCGCACGCATAGCATGATCGAGACGGTGACGCCGTATCGCGCAAGCTCCATGAGCCAGGCGGCGAACCGTATCTCGTCCGCCGAATAGCGCCGGCTGCGCCCTGTACCGGTGTGCTTCTCGCCCTCGGGCTCCAGCACGCCGGACAGGGTCCAGTGGCGAACCTGGCGGGCGATCCTCTCGATCTCCTCGCGCGTCTTGGTCGCGCTCAGGATCGTCGCGACCTCCTTGAGGGTGTAGGTCCGGGTCATGGTCAAAACCAATAAGACATCTTTTGTTTTATTGCAATCGATATTTTCCGCCGCTTTGGTGGTCGGGAAGGTTTTGATGGTCGGAAAGAGTTTTTTTGGCCGCCGGGCGGGGAGATGGCTGGCGGTGACCTCCGCCGCCTCGCCCGATGCGCGAGGGTGGCCATGGCCGCCGAGACCATGAATGGAGCGCGCCATCTCGGCCATAGCTATATCGGGCATTGCTATAGGCGCTCCCTTATAAGGGAGCGCCTATGGAAACCGCGCTATAGCGGGCGCGGCATCCGACGGGCCGGCGCGACCATCGCGCGCCC
>CAZHDF010000320.1:0-2430 GCA_964531525.1 uncultured Alphaproteobacteria bacterium
ACGCCAAGCAGGAGCCGCGCAAGTTCGACCGCGGCACCGACCTGCATACGCAGTCCAATCCGCTGCCCATGACCCACCGCCCGGGCGTGCTGGTCAAGGTGTTCTCGTCGAACTGAGGGTGATCCGTCGCCATGACCGACCCCTTCGCCCGCATGATCGACGACCTCTATACGCATCTCGGCGCGCCTGCGACGTATACGCCGGCGAATGGCGCGCCGGTGACCGTCACGGTCATTGCCAAGCGCCCGGACAAGGAGATCGACGTCGGCGTCTCGGGCCTGCAGGTCGCAACCCAGCAGGCGGAGATCCGGGTCTCCGAGCTGCCGCCGGGCGCTGACCGGGGCGATACGCTCGATCTCGGCGGCGAGAGATTCGTCGTGCGCCGGATCACCCGGGACGCGCCGCGCCTGATCGCCACCCTCGACCTCGATCCAGCCTGATGCCTGCGCTTCGCGCGACGCTCGTCGGGCTCAGGACGCTCGACGACGCGATCAAGCGCGCCGAGTTGCGGACTCGCGCGGCGGCGCGCGCGGCGGTCGACGAGACGTCGCTGCGGGTGCAGAAGGCGATCCGCGCCGACGTCGACCGCATCTTCTCGGGCGGCACGGTCCGCCTTCGCCGCGGCAAGGGCCGGCGCGTCTCCGGCGCTGTCCGACGCAAGCTGTTCGACAACCGCGCGCGCGGGACGGCGGCGCTGGTGTTCTCGAAGTTCGGTCGCCGCGAGGGCGGCGAGTTTGTCGACTACCTCGGACCGTACATCACGGGCCGCGACATCCGCCCGCGGCGCGGCCGCTACCTCGCCATCCCATTGCAGCGGGGGAAGCGGAACCGCGACCCGAAGACCTTCAAGAACCTGCACACGATCTCGGTCGCGGGCCGGCTGTACCTGGTGCGCTCGACCCGGACGCGGACCACCTTCATGTTCCTGCTGATCCCGCGGGTGAGGATCACCAGGCGGTTGCGGGCGAAGAAGATCGCGCTACGCGAGGCTCGACTGATGGCTGGGCGCGCGCAACGCGCGTTCCGGTTCTGAGGACTGACCGATGACGACCAGCATTCGAGAGCAAGCGCTCGCCGGACTGTTTGCCGCGCTCGGCGGCGTGGCGGCGGAGGTCGCAGGGGTCAATGTGTTTCGCAACGAGGACACCGAGATCGGCGTCTTCCCGGCGATCAATCTTCTGGACGCGGAGAGCACGCAGCGCGTGATCGACCGCGCCGGCGAGGCGACGCTCTATGCGGTCGACCTCGAAATCGAGGGCTACGTGAGCGCATCGACGCCGGCCGAGACCGGGCCGGCGCTCTCCGCCCTCTATGCCGCGACTTGGCGTGCGGCCAAGGGTGCCGAGACCAAGGTTCCGGCGATCGACGAGGTCATCGAGGGCGACATGGAGACAACGCTCGTGCGCGAGGACGGCGCAGCGCCCTACGCCATGTTCGCGCTCTCGATCGAGCTGCGCTTCGGCGCGCTCCACGACGATCCGTTCACGGCGGCATAAACGCCGCGCATTCATCAAGGAGGGCTAGCGATGGCGCGACAGCCGGCAAAGAGTTTGCTGCTCAAGATCGAGAGCGCGGAGGGGTCCGGGACCTACGTCACTCTCGGCATGCTCCAGACCACCGATTTCACGATCAACAACAACCAGATCGACGTCACCAACAAGGACTCGCTGAACGACCGGCGCGAGCTCGATGTCGGCATCCAGTCGCTCTCGGCCTCGGGCCGCGGCTTCTTCGACGCCGGCGCCGCCTGGCAGCGGGCTCGTGCGGCGGCGCTCGCGCGCGAGACGCCGAACATGCAGATCATCGATCCGGGCGACGGCACCTATCAGGGCCGGTTCCTGATCACGACACTCGGCAAGTCGGGCGGACAGGAGGGCTCGGTCGAGGTCAACATCTCGATCGAGTCCGCCGGCGACTTCACCTTCACCCCGGTCTAAGGAGCATGAACGATGGCTGATCTGACCATCCAGGACGTCGTTGAGGGCGGGCTTGCGGCGAGTTACGCGGCCGCGTCCGCCACGGGCGACGCGGTGCTCAATCTCGCGGGCGATGTATTCCTGCACGTGAAGAACGGCGACACGGCTTCGCACACCGTCACCATCGCGGCGCAGGACACGAGCGAGGTCGTGCCCGGGTTCGGCGCCATGACCAAGGCCAACGTCCAGGTCTCGGTGCCGGCGGGCGGCGACCGCTTCATCGGGCCGTTCCCGCGGGCCGCGTTCAACGACGCGGGCGGCAAGGTGCAGATCGCTTACGACGCCGTGACGAACGTCTCCATCGCTGCGCTCAGGCTCACGAGGGCGGTCTGATGGCGTGGCACAAGACGATCATTACGGTCGGCGGGGTCTCGGTCGAGGGGTTCATCGCGCATGATTCCGAGCCGCGTGTAGACATCCCCTATCGAGACGGGATCGGGCATGGGGCCAAGGT
>CAZHDF010000321.1:0-2411 GCA_964531525.1 uncultured Alphaproteobacteria bacterium
AGCGCGTCCACGCTGCCGAACAGAAGCGCCGCCACCGCCGAGCGCCACGGGTCCCACTGGCCGAGAACCACCAGCGCGATGCAGACCCAGCCGCGCCCCGAGATCACGCCGAAGGTGAAGGCGTTGAACTGGGCGAGCGAGAGATAGGCGCCCGCCACCCCCATCAAGGCCCCCGAAAGCATCAGCGCCTGATAGCGCAGCGCCACCACGCTCACCCCCGCCGAGGCCGCCGCCTGCGGGTTCTCGCCCACGGTCCGCAGCGCGAGCCCCCAGGGCGTGCGGTAGAGCAGCCAAGCCGCGATCGGCACCAGAAGGAAGGCGATGTAGATCAGCGCGAACTGATCGAACAGCGCCGGCCCGATGCCCGGAATGTCCGAGAGGAACGGCACCGCGACCGGCTTGAACGAAACCACGCTGGGCGGCTGCGAGGGCTGGCCGAAGATCAGCCGGTAAAAGAAGAACGCGAGCCCCGAGCACAGAAGCGTTACCCCGAGGCCCGAGACGTGCTGACTCAACCCGAGGCTCACGGTGAGCACGCCCATCAGCGCGCCGAACAGAATGCCGGTCGCCGCGGCGGCCGCGATGCCGACCCAGAGATCGCCCGAATAATAGGCCGCCGAGAAGCCGGTCATGGCACCCAGCAGCATGATCCCCTCGATCCCGAGGTTGAGAACGCCCGAGCGTTCGGTGAACATCTCGCCGAGCGTCGCGAACAGAAGCGGCGCCGAGATGCGGATGACCGCGGCGAAGAAGCCCACCGAGACGATCTGGTCGAAAATCTCGCCCATCGCTACGCTCCCCTCCCCATGCGTCGCAGCCGCAGCCGGTAGTCCGTGAACAGAAGCGCGACGATCATGCAGATCAAGGCCGTTCCCTGGATCACGTCGGCGAGATAAACCGGCACGCCGGTCTTGCGCGACATCGCCTCGGCCCCGGTCATGACGATGGCGAAGAACAGGCTCGCCGGCACCACGCCGAGCGGGTTGAGCCGCGCGAGCATGGCGATCACGATTCCGGTGTAGCCGTAGCCCGGCGAGATCGAGGCCATGACCTGGAAATGCAGCCCGCCGACCTCGCCGACGCCCGCGAGCCCGGCGAGCCCACCCGAGACCATCGCCGTCAACATCACCGTGCGACCGAGGCGCACGCCCCCGTGGCGCGCCGCGAGCGGGTTCTCGCCCACCGCGCGGATCGCGAAGCCGAGCGTCGTGCGGCGCATCAGAAACCAGATCGCGGGCGCGGCGAGAAAGGCGAGCAGCACGCCGAGATGCAGCCGCGTGCCCGCCAGCAGGATCGGAAACTCGGCGGCGGGAATGATGTCGGGCGAATCGGGATAGCCGCTCAACGGGTCCTTCCACGGCCCGTCGACCAACGCCATCATCGAATAGAACATGACGAAATTGAGCATCAAGGTCGCGACCACGTCGTCGACCTTGTAGCGCAGTTTGAGGATCGCCGGCAGAAGCGCCCAAAGCCCGCCCGCGACCGCGCCGCCGATCACCATGCCGGGAATCAGCGTCCAGCCCGGTACCGTCGTCAGGGCGCCGATATAGGCCGCCGCCATGGCGCCCGCGAGCAACTGGCCCTCGGCGCCGATGTTCCAGAACTTGGCGCGGAAGGCGACCGCGACCGCGAGCCCGGTGAAGATCAGCGGCGCCGCCTTGACCACGGTCTCGGTCAGGCTGAAGCGGCTGCCGAGCGCGCTCTTGAACAGGATGGCGTAGGCCCCGATCACGTCGGCGCCGGCGAGCGCGATCAATCCGCCGCACAGAACCAGGGTCGCGACCACCGCGGCGAGCGGCAGGGCGAGGTTCATCCAGGCCGGGGTGCGCTCGCGCTGTTCGAGAGCGATGCGCATCACGCGGCCTCGGCGATGCCGGTCATCAGAAGGCCGATCCGCGAAACCGTCGCCTCGGCGGTCGGCACGATGCCGATGATCCGCCCCTCGTACATGACGGCGATGCGGTCGGTGATCTCGAACAGCTCCTCGAGATCCTCGCTAATGACCACGACCGCGCGGCCGCGCGCGCGGAGGTCGAGAAACCGGCGGTGGACGAACTCCTGGGCCGAGACGTCGAGGCCCCGGGTCGGCTGGGCGGCGACCACGACCAGCGGATCGCCGGCGAGCTCGCGCGCGAGCAACGCCTTCTGGAGATTGCCGCCCGAGAGCGTGCCGGTGCGCACCTCGGGGCCGGTCGCCTTGATATCGTAGCGCCCGATCTGTTCGGTGACGAAGGCGCCGATCGCCTTGCGGCTCAGTATCCCGAAGCGGCTGAAGGGCTTCCCGCGAATCAAGGGCAGAACCATCGAATCGCTCAACGGCAATGCCGAGAACAGCCCCGCGCCGATGCGGTCCTCGGGGATATGGGCGACGCCGTGGCGGCGCATGGTCTGGGGATCGGCGCGCGTCA
>CAZHDF010000322.1:0-2391 GCA_964531525.1 uncultured Alphaproteobacteria bacterium
CGGGATCGTAGAATATGGGTGGCCGGGCGGGGGAGTGGGCCGGTGCCGATTCGATACAAATACATCATGCTCTAGGCATTCGGGCGGAGATGGGCGTTGGCGCAATACCATTCAACCATCCCGGGCAGGCCGGCGTCGAGGTCGATGCGCGGCCGGTAGCCGAGCTTCATGACCTTGGCGATGTCGGGCGCGCGGCGGTCGGTCCCGCCCTTCGGCGCCTCGCCGGGGACGATCTCGGCCTCGCGGCCGAAGCAGGCGACCACCTTGCGCGCGACCTCGCCGATCGTCACCTCGGCCGGGTTGCCGATGTGATAGATCCCGAGATGCTCGCCCCGCTCGAGCACCCGCGCGACGCCGTCGGTCAAATCGTCGATATGGACGAAGGCGCGGGTCTGGCGGCCGTCGCCCTGGATCGGGAACTTGATGCGCGGGGCCGGATCGGCGGCGCAGATCTCGCGCGCCCGCAGGATGAACTGGGGCAGCACGTGCTCCCAGCCCATGTCGGGGCCATAGACGTTGTGGGGTCGGAA
Organism: uncultured Alphaproteobacteria bacterium; assembly: GCA_964531525.1. Classification (GTDB taxonomy): domain Bacteria; phylum Pseudomonadota; class Alphaproteobacteria; order JAAXGF01; family JAAXGF01; genus CAYYWV01. The sequence goes on from CAZHDF010000322.1 coordinate 531, forward strand.
GATCGTGACCCTTTCGAACAGCTCGCGCCCGTAGTTCATGGCGATCAGCTCGCTCGCGATCTTGCCGCCGCCGTAGGAGTAGCGCGGGTTGCGCACGTCGGGGACCGAAAGCGGCGCGCTCTCGTCGGTCGGCACCCGGGGCGGCGTCTGGTAGGCCTCGGCGCTCGAGGCCAGGCACAGCGCGCCGATGCCGTTGGCGCGGCAGGCGTCGACCACCGCGAGCATGCCGCGAATCGCCACGTCGAGCACCAGCATCGGCTTGCTGTAGAAGAACTCGGTGCCGTTGACGGCGGCGAGATGGACCACCGCCTCCATGCCCCTCGCGGCGCGGGCGACGGCGTCGGCGTCGCGCACGTCGGCCTCGATCAGCTCGACGTCGTCGAGTAGATCGGCGATCCGCCGCGCCGCGCCGCGCGAGTTGTTGTCGAGCACGCGCAGCGCGTGGCCCTGCCCGACCAGGCGACGGACCAGCGCCGCGCCGATGAAGCCGGTGCCGCCGGTGACGAGATAGCGGGTCACGACCGCGCCCCCTGCGCGTCGGCGACGCCGAGCGCGAGGTAGCGCACGCCCTCGGCGAGGTCGAGATCGCGGCCGTCGAAGTTGTTCCAGAAATCGTAGATCGCGCCGGGCCGCGCCATGGCGCGCGACAGCGCCGCGATCGGCATGTCGGCGAAGCAGGGGTGATTGTTGGCGACCACCACGAGATGCGCGCCCGCGAAGGCGTCGTCGAGCGTGGCCGCGGGCGCGATCGCGAAGGCCGCGCGCTGCTCGTCGTCGGACACCATCGCGTCGTAGCCCCGAAATTCCGCGCCCGGGAAGGCCGCGCGCAGGGCCGCCAGGATCGGATGCGCCATGGTGCCGCGCAGATCGTTGGTCGCGGGCCGGCCCTTGAAGGCGAGCCCGGCAAGCGTGATCCGCATGCCCTCGGGCGCGCCGCCCCGGGCGTCGAAATGGGCCTTGATGCGGGCGACCGCCTCGCCGGGCTGGCGCTCGTTCACATGCCGCGCGGCCATGATGATCTCGGGCTCCACGCCATGCGGGCGCAGCCCCTCGGCGAGGATATAGGAATCCTTCTCCAGGCACGGCCCGCCCACCGGCCCCGGCAGCGGCAGATCGGTGCGCGGGTAGCCGAGCTTGCCGGCCTCGATCACCTCGACCGCCGAGATGCCGAGCGCCTCGCTCAGCCGCGCGACCTCGTTGGCGAGCGCGAAGCCGACGTCGCGCGAGGCGTTGTCGATCAGCTTGATCATCTCGGCGGTCTCGAGGTCGGAGACCTGAACCACCGTCGGCGTGATGTGCTGGAAAAGCTGGGCCGCGCGAATCCGCGCCTTGAGGTCGCGTCCGCCGACGATCTGCGGCAGGTGGCGAAGCTCCTCGAGCGCCTTGCCCTCGAGCGTGCGCTCGGGGCAGAACACCAGATCATACGGCACGCCCACCGCATCCAGGATCGGCTTGACGATATTGCGGGTCACGCCCGGGCGCACGGTCGAGCGCATGATCACCATGTCGCCGGGCTCGAGCACGGCGGCGATCTCGCGGGTGACATTGGTGACCGCGTCGAGCTTCACGCGCTGGTCGTCGCCGAGCGGCGTGCCGACGGTGTTGATATAGACCCGCGCCCGCGCCCCCTCGGCGACATGCTTGAAGAAGGTGATGGCGCCCTTGGCGACCTGGGTCTTGAGGCGCGCATCGAGGCGTGGCTCGTAGAAATGCGGCCGGCCCTCGCGCAGTCCCGCGAGCACGTCGTCGCGGATCTCGACGCCGGCGACGCGGAATCCGACCTCGGCCATGACCGTGGCCAGCGTCAGCCCGACGTAGCCGAGGCCGAGAATGCAGACGGACCGGTCGGCGAAGTCTTCGG
>CAZHDF010000323.1:0-2384 GCA_964531525.1 uncultured Alphaproteobacteria bacterium
CTTCGGCCTTCACCACGTCGCAGAGAAGCGCCTTGTAGACCGGGAAGCCCGAGATCGGATCGCGGTTGTCGGGGTCGGTCAGCTCGTTGACGTTGGCCTCGCGCCAGGCCTTCGGGCCGAGCGGGCCGCCGCCGCCCATGTTGACCTCGACCGTGCCGGGGCGGATATCCTCGGTCAGGCGCGCCCAAAAGCGCACCCGCCCGCGCGGGGTGACGACCAGGACCGCGTCGCCGTCGGCGATTCCGCGCGCCCGCGCGTCGTCGGCGTGGATATGGACCAGCGGCCGGGGCTGAAGCGCGAGAAGCGACGGGATGTTGAAATGCTGCGAGCGGAAGGCCGACTGGGTCCGCGCGCCCGAGTTGAACACGAGGGGAAAGCGTTTCGCGGTCTCGGGCGCGGCGCGCGGCCCCTCGACCGGCTCGGTGTAGACCGGCAGGGGGTCGTAGCCATGGGCGCGCAGCCATTCCGAGGCGATCTCGAACTTGCCGCTCGGGGTCTCGAAGCCGGGCCGGCCGTCGGCGCGTAGCGCGCCGCTCTCGTACTTGCGATAGCGCATCTCGGGGCGGCGGAAGGGCAGCCCCTCGGGATGCGCGCGCAGCCGCGCGGGCGAGATGCCGGTGCCGTCGAGCGCGCGGTCGACCATTTCGGCCTCGGTCGCGGGCCAGAGATGTCCGTAGCCCAGCCGTCGCGCGAGTTCGGCGAAGATGCGGTAGTCGCCGCGCGCCTCGCCCCGGGGCGGGATGACCCGCGCGCGATGTTGAATGTAGCCGTCGTGGATCATGTAGGATTCGGTCTCGAACGGCGTCGCCGCAGGCAGCACGAGATCGGCGTAGGCGCCGTCGGCCGTCGGGAAGCGGTTGACCACCACGAGGAAATCGAGCGCCGCGAGCGCCCGGCGCCAGAGGGCGGGGTCGGGCCAGGCGGTGATGATCGAGGCCCCCGAGACGATCAGCGCACGGATCGGGTAGGGGTCGTTCTCCAGGATCGCGCGCGGCAGGCAGGCGGCGTGGGCCTCCTTGCGGGTCTCGTAATAGAGCGGATAGTCGTCGGCGCCGATCGGCTTGCGCGCGCCCGCGGGCGGCGGGATCGTGTCGCGCCGGGTCCGCAGGCGGTCGGGCATGCGGAACAACTTGCCGCCGGGCGCATCGAGATGCCCGGCCAGCGCCTGGAACGTCCAGGCGGCGCGGATCGATTGGACGCCGCCGTTCGAATACTCGAGCCCGGTATACATCACGAAGGCGCAGCCGTCGGCCGTTCCGACCGCCCGGGCGAGCGCGCGGACGGTCTCGGCGGGGACTCCGGTGATCGCCGCGACCCGCTCGGGCGCGAAGGCGCGGACGTAGTCGCGCAGATCGTCGAAGCCGTGGGTCCAGCGGGCGACGAAGCGGTGGTCGAGGAGGTCCTCCTCGATCAGCACGTGAATCGCGCCCAGCGCCAGCGCCCCGTCGGTTCCCGGGCGGACGGCGATCCACTCGGCGTGGGTCGCGCGCGCGGTTTCGCTGCGGCGGTGGTCGATCACGATCACGCGCGCCCCGCGCCTTTGCGCGCGCTTGATGCGCTTGAGGTTCGCGGGCGGCGAATCGGTCGCCGGATTGGCTCCCCAGACGAGGATCAGATCGGCGTTGTCGATGTCCTCGAAGATTTCGCGCATATGCGCGCCGAAACAGGCGGTCGGCGCGATCATGCCATGGGCGGCGTAGCAGAGCGCGCCGACTCCGGTGGCGTTGGGCGAACCGAACGGAAACAGCACCGCGTTGGCCGAGGATTCGGAGGTTCCCGCGGGGGCGAAGAACTCGTTCAGCCCGAACTCGAAATTGCCGCGCCCGGTATAGATACAGGCCGCCTCCGGGCCGTGCTCGCGCGCCGTCCGGCGCAGCGCCGCGACCCAGAGATCATAGGCCTCGTCCCAGGAGATGCGCGCGAAGCGGCCCGCGCCGCGCGCGCCGACGCGCTTTTGCGGGTACAGCAGCCGGTCCTTGGAGTAGACGATCTCGGCGGCGCGGGCGCCGCGCGGACAGACGTAGCCCAGCGGATGGCCCTTGATCGGCGTGAGCCGCTCGATGCGGCCGCCCGCGAGATGCACGTTCACCCCGCAGCCGGCGGGGCAGATCCCGCACATGCTCGTGACGGTCCGATGATCGAGCCCGCGCGAAACCGCCTCGCGAACCCGTGGCCGACGTTCGATGGTCACGTCGCTTCCGCTTCCCCCTTGCGTTCCAGCCGCCCCAAGGCCCCGGCGTTTTCCCGGGGGGCGATGGCGGCGACCCGACGAGTCTACGAGCCCCGATACCCGTAGACAACGCGGGGTTAACGCAAGAAAAGAGATGATTTGCGGATAAGGCGCACGAATGTTGACTTAATGCGCCTGCCTTGTGGCGCCTAGA
>CAZHDF010000324.1:0-2356 GCA_964531525.1 uncultured Alphaproteobacteria bacterium
ATCACCTGGCTGCCCGACGGGCGGCGGCGGCACCTGCACCACGGGCCGATCGACCTGATCGTCGAGGCCTGGGGCGCGGCCGACGAGCGCGCCCGCGCCCATGCCCAGGCCGGCGCGCGGTTCGAAACCCTGCTCGACGAGCTGGTCGCCGAGCTCGCGCTTCTTCGCCGCCCGGTGACGGCGAGCTCGCCCGAGCCCCGGGGCGCGGTCGCGCGCCGCATGACCGCCGCCTGCCGGCCCTTCGTCGCGGCGTTGGACGGCCTGTTCGTCACCCCCATGGCGGCGGTCGCCGGCGCGGTCGCCGACGAGATGCTCGCCGCGCTGATCCGCGACCGCCGGCTCGCGCGCGCCTATGTCAACGACGGCGGCGACATCGCGCTCCACCTCGCGCCCGGCGAGAGCCTCGACGCCGGGCTGGTGAGCGACCTCCGCGCCCCGGCGCTCGACGCGGTCGCGACCATCCGCGCCGGAAGCGGCATCGGCGGGATCGCCACCAGCGGACGCGGCGGGCGCAGCTTCAGCCTCGGGATCGCCGACGCGGTCACGGTGCTCGCTTGCGACGCGGCATGCGCCGACGTCGCCGCGACCCTGATCGCCAACGCCGTCGACGTCGATCACCCGGCGATCAAGCGCGTCCCGGCCCGCGACCTCGACCCCGACAGCGACCTTGGCGAGCGCCCGATCACGCAAGCGGTCGGCGCGCTCGACGAGGACACGGTCACGGCCGCGCTCGACGCCGGGGAGGCCCGCGCGCAGCGCCTTTGCGAGGCTGGACTCGTCATCGGCGCCGTGCTGGTATTGGAGCGGCGCCATCGCTCGGTCGGTCCGATTCCGCCGCGATTGGGGGCGCCGCACGCGCAGGGAGGGTAGAGACGCGCCGGTGTCGTCGGTCGAGGTCCGCAAGCAAACCACCTGGGTCGAGGAAATCCACCACGAAGGCGGCCCGCCCGCCGAGACGCCGCTCAAGCGCGGGGTCGTCTGCGCGGTGATCCGCAACCCCTACGCCGGGCGGTTCGAACCCGATATCCTGCCCATGATGGAGGCACTGAAGCCGCTCGGCCTCGCCATGGCGCGGCGGCTGATCGACGCGCTCGGCGGCGAGCCCGCGCGGATCGAGGGCTACGGCAAGGGCGCCATCGTCGGCGAGGCCGGCGAGATCGAGCACGGCGCGCTGTGGCACGTGCCCGGCGGCTACGCCATGCGCGAGGCGCTCGGCGGCGCCAAGGCGATCGTGCCCTCGACCAAGAAGGTCGGCCGGCCGGGAACCCGGCTCGACGTGCCGATCACCCATATCGACGCGTCCTACGTGCGCAGCCATCTCGACGCCATCGAGGTCGGCCTGGCCGACGCGCCGCGCGCCGACGAGATCGTCGTCGTCCTCGCCATGACCACGGGCGGGCGCATCCACGCCCGCGTCGGCGGGCTCGCCAAGGAGGACGTGCGCGGCGAGGACGGATTACGCTAAAGACTCAAAACGGGGATTCACGAAAAAGGGGGACGGAACCATGCTTTCACGGAGAACCCTTCTGGCGTTCGCGGGCGCGGTCGTCGCCGCGTCGATGCTGGGCGCGCCGGGCCTGCGCGCGGCCGAGCCGATCAAGATCGGCGAGATCAACAGCTACACGCGGCTCCCCGCCTTCACGGTGCCCTACCGCAAGGGCTGGCAGCTCGCGGTCGCCGAGATCAACGCCGCGGGCGGCGTGCTCGGTCGTCCGCTCGAGGTCGTCAGCCGCGACGACGGCGGCAAGCCGGGCAACGCGGTGCGGCTCGCCGACGAGCTCGTGCGCAAGGAAGGCGTGGTCATGCTGGCGGGCACCTTCTTCTCGCATATCGGCCTCGCGGTGACCGACTTCGCGCGCCAGAACAAGGTGCCCTTCGTCGCCGCCGAGCCGCTCAGCGACGCGCTCACCTGGGCCAAGGGCAACCGCTACACCTTCCGGCTCCGGCCCTCGACCTACATGCAGGCGGCGATGCTCGCCGAAGAGGCGGCGAAGCTGCCGGCCAAGCGCTGGGCGACGCTCGCCCCCAACTACGAGTACGGCAAGTCGGCGGTCGCCGCCTTCAAGAAGCTGCTCTCGGCCAGGCGGCCCGACGTGGTCTGGGTCGACGAGGAATGGCCGCCTTTGTTCAAGATGGACGCGGGCGCGACCGTCCAGGCGCTCGCCAACGCCAAGCCCGACGGGATCTTCAACGTCACCTTCGGCGGCGATCTGTCGAAGTTCGTGCGCGAGGGCAAGCTGCGCGGCCTGTTCAAGGACCGCGCGGTGGTCAGCCTCCTGACCGGCGAGCCCGAGTACCTCGACCCGCTCAAGGGCGAGGCGCCCGAGGGCTGGATCGTCACCGGCTATCCCTGGTA
>CAZHDF010000325.1:0-2325 GCA_964531525.1 uncultured Alphaproteobacteria bacterium
CAGCGGCGTATAATTCGCCGCGCGGCGCCCGAGGCCCGATTCGTAAACGTGGTCCGTATCGAGCCCATTCATCGGCCTGCCTCTCCCTCGCGTCGAAAATTCGGATCGCCGTGATTCTTTCCGTTCGCGCGGCGTATTGCAACCATGGGCGACGGCGGCGCGGCGGATCGGACTTTCATTGCCCGCGCGGATCGCGCAGAATCGCCCGAGGGGCACCGTCGGGCCGAACCAAAACGCGGACAGGGAGACGAAAATGACGAGCCGGTATGACGAAGTTTATGCGCGCTCGATCGAGGATCCGGAAGGCTTCTGGGCCGAGGCGGCCCGCGAGATCGACTGGTACGAGCCCTGGGACAGGGTGCTCGACGATTCGCGAAAGCCGTTCTACCGATGGTTCGCCGGCGCGGTCACGAACACCTGTCACAACGCGCTCGACCGCCATGTGGACGGCGGCCGCGCCGACCAGGCGGCGCTGATCTACGACAGCCCGGTCACCGGCGTTGCGCGAACCTATACCTACCGCGAACTGCGCGACGAGGTCGCGCGCTTCGCCGGCGTGCTCGCGGCCCAGGGGGTGGTCAAGGGCGACCGGGTTCTGATCTACATGCCCATGATCCCCGAGGCGGCGATCGCCATGCTCGCCTGCGCGCGGATCGGCGCGATCCATTCGGTCGTGTTCGGCGGCTTCGCGGCCAACGAGCTCGCGACCCGGATCGACGACGCCAAGCCCAAGGCGATCGTCTCGGCCTCCTGCGGGATCGAGGTCAATCGGGTGATCCCCTACAAGCCGCTTCTCGAAAAGGCGATCGCGCTCGCGCGCGCGAAGCCCGAGCATTGCATCATCGTTCAGCGCGAGCGCGAGCGCGCGCCGATGACCGCGGGCTTCGACATCGATTGGCACGAGGCCATGAACGCCGCCACGCCCGCCGACTGCGTGCCCGTGGCGGCGACCGATCCGCTCTATATCCTCTACACCTCGGGCACCACGGGCGTGCCCAAGGGCGTGGTGCGCGACACCGGCGGCCATCTCGTCGCGCTCAAATGGTCGATGAAGAACGTCTACGGCGTCGATCCGGGCGAGGTCTACTGGGCGGCGTCGGACGTCGGCTGGGTGGTGGGGCATTCCTATATCGTCTATGCGCCGCTGTTCCACGGCTGCACGACCGTCCTGTTCGAGGGCAAGCCCGTCGGCACGCCCGACCCGGGCGCGTTCTGGCGGGTGATCGCCGAGCACGGCGTCTCGACCCTGTTCACCGCGCCGACCGCGTTCCGCGCCATCAAGCGCGAGGACCCCGAGGCCCGGCTCATGAAGGACCATGACCTCGGCCGGTTCCGGACCCTGTTCCTGGCGGGAGAGCGGTCGGACCCCGACACCCTGCAATGGGCCGAGCGCCATCTCGGCGTTCCGGTGATCGACCATTGGTGGCAGACCGAAACCGGCTGGGCGATCGGCGCCAACTGCATCGGGCTCGGCATGCTGCCGATCAAGCACGGCTCGCCCACCAAGGCGGTGCCCGGCTACCGGGTCGAGATCGTCGACGACGGCTGCAAGCCGGTCCCGCGCGGCGACATCGGCGCCATCGTCGTGCGCCTGCCGCTGCCGCCCGGCTGCCTGCCGACGCTGTGGAACAACGACGAGGGGTTCGTCGCCTCCTACCTCGAGGACTTCCCGGGCTACTACAAGACCGCGGACGCGGGCTATCTCGACGAGGACGACTATCTCTGGATCATGAGCCGCACCGACGACATCATCAACGTCGCCGGCCACCGGTTGTCCACCGGCGCGATGGAGGAGGTTTTGTCCGAGCACCCCGAGGTCGCCGAATGCGCGGTGATCGGCGTCGCCGACGCGCTCAAGGGCGAGGTGCCGCTCGGCTTCCTGGTGCTGAACGCGGGCGTCGAGCGCGATCCGAACGAGATCGTCGCCGAGGTCGTCAAGATGGTGCGCGAGCGGATCGGCCCGGTGGCCGCGTTCAAGACCGCGACCGTGGTCAAGCGCCTGCCCAAGACGCGCTCGGGCAAGATCCTGCGCGGGACCATGAAGAAGATCGCCGACGGCGAGAGTTACCGCATGCCCGCGACCATCGACGATCCCGCCATCCTCGACGAGATCGCCGACTCCCTGAAAGGCATCGGCTACGCCAAATAGGCCTCACGGTTCGACGGGCTCGCCATGAGGGCATGGCATGGACCGGTCCACGCTTTCACCCCCGCCCAACCCTCCCCCATCGAGGGGGAGGGTTTCGCGGTCGCACCGCCATTCCCCCTCCCTTGGTGGGAGGGGGCCAGGGGGAGGGGGCGACCCTGACTTAACGCATCATGCTC
>CAZHDF010000326.1:0-2305 GCA_964531525.1 uncultured Alphaproteobacteria bacterium
CGCCCCTGGATCAGGCCGAAGGCGACGTTCTCCCAGACCGGCAGGCTGTCGAACAAGGCCGAGCCCTGAAACAGCATGCCGAACTGCTTGAGCACGCGCTCGCGCTCGCGTTCGCCGAGGCCGACGACCTCGTCGCCGTCGATCCGGATGCTGCCGGCCTCGGGCTTCAGGAGGCCGAGCACGCATTTCAGCAGCACCGACTTGCCGGTGCCCGAGCCGCCGATCACGACCACCGATTCGCCCACGCCCACGTCGAGGTCGAGCCCGCGGAGCACATGCTTGGGTCCGAAGGACTTCTCGAGGCCGCGAATGCGGATCTTCGGGGTTTCGCTCATCGCGCGAAGAACAGCTCGGTGACGATGTAGTTGGCGGTCAGGATCAGGATCGAGGCCGAGACCACGGCGTTGGTGGTCGCCGCGCCCACGCCCTGCGCGCCGCCGCGCGAATGATAGCCGTGGTAACACCCCATCAGCGCGATCAGAAAGCCGAACACCCCGGCCTTCACCAGCCCTGAGACCACGTCCATGGCCTCGAGAAAGTCGTAGGTGTTCTTGAGGTAGGTCACCGGGTTGAAGCCGAGCTTGTGGATGCTGACCAGGTAGCCGCCGAACACGCCGATGATATCGGCGACGAAGACCAGCAGCGGCAGCATCAGGAGGCCCGCGATCAGCCGCGGCGCGACCAGGTACTTGAACGGGTTGGTGGCGAGCGTCGTCAGGGCGTCGATCTGCTCGGTCACGCGCATGGTGCCGATCTCGGCCGCGATCGCCGCGCCGATCCGGCCCGCGACCATGAGTCCGGCGAGCACCGGGCCGAGCTCGCGCGTGATCGAGACGACGACGATGTTGGGGATCGCGCTTTCGGCCGAGAAGCGCGAGAAGCCGGTATAGCTTTGGAGCGCGAGAACCATGCCGGTGAAGATCGCGGTCAATCCCACGACCGGCAGCGAGTAATAGCCGATCTCCATCATCTGGCGACCGATCAGGCGCGGATAAATCGGCGGCAGGATCGTATGGACGAGCGACTTACCCGTGAACAGGGTGATCCGTCCGATGCCCCCGAGCGCGTCCAGAAAGACCCGGCCGATCGTTGCCAGCGGATTCATCGCCTATCCATTCTAGGCGTTGCCGCCGACATAGCGCCGCGCGAAGCGGCGCCCGAGTCCGGTAAGGAGCTCATAGGCGATGGTGTCCGCCCATCCGGCGACCTCGTCGATCGGGCAGCCCCCGCCGATGAGATCGACCAGGGCGCCGGGTTGCGCCGCCTCGGGCGGCAGGGCTGATACGTCGAGGGTGATCAGATCCATGGAGACGCGCCCTACAACCGGAACACGAACGCCGCCAATGGCGGCATAGGCGCGGTTGCCGAGCGACCGCTGGTAACCGTCGGCGTAACCGACCGGTACGGTTGCGATTCGCCCCGGCGCGGTGACGCGGTGCGTGGCACCATAGCCAACGGTCTGGGGGCTGTCAACGTCGCGAACCTGAACGATTTTCCCTTGTAAACGAACGACTTCGGCCATCGGATTGGGCTTGTTCGGCGTCGGGTTGACGCCGTAGAGCGCAACCCCGGGCCGGGCGAGATCGTAGTGGTAGGCGGGGCCGAGGAAGATCCCGGACGAATTGGCGAGGCTCGCCGCCGTAGCCGGCAGCCGCGCGCGCGCCGCCTCGAAGGCGCGGCGCTGGGCCTCGTTCATGGGGTTCTCGGGTGCCTCGGCACAGGCGAGATGACTCATCACCAGGGCGGGCGCGAGGCCGGCGAGGCGCTCGGGCTCGGCCGCGAGCCGGTCGAGTTCGTCACCCGGCAGCCCCAGCCGGTTCATCCCCGTATCCACGTGAATCACGGCGTCGAGCGGCGCGCCGCGCGATTGCGCGAGCGCCGCCCAGCGCGCGATCTGGTCGAGGCTGTTAAGTACCGGCACGAGGTTTCGGGCGGCGAAATCCGCCTCGCTCCCCGCGATCGCGCCGCCGAGCACGACGATCCGCGCCTCGGGAAGCAGATCGCGCAGCGCGAGGCCCTCGTCGAGGGTGGCGACGAAGAAGGTCCGGCAGCCCGCCGCCGCCAGCGCCGGCGCGACCCGCGCCGCGCCCAGGCCGTAGGCGTCGGCCTTGACCACCGCGGCGCATTCGGCGCCGCCGAGTCGCGCGCCGAGCGCCCGCCAATTGCCCACGATCGCGTCGAGGTCGATCGTCAGGATCGCGCCCGCGCGATCAGAAGGGCGCGTCATCGCTTCCGTGGCGGGTGTCGAGATTGGCGAACTTGGTGGTTTCGCCGGTGAACTGGAGGCGGATCTTGCCGATCGGGC
>CAZHDF010000327.1:0-2305 GCA_964531525.1 uncultured Alphaproteobacteria bacterium
GATCGACGTGATCCGAAACTGCCTCCGCGGCCGCGGCTACAACGTGCTGCGGTAGAAAATGATGGGAGCTCGCGCGACGAGATCGACCGCACGGGTCTTATTGCTATCCGATTGTCCGTGTACAACCATCGCGATAGCATACCCTGTGCGGCCAACGTCATGCGCGCCTACTGGGCGCCAGGCGTGAACAACCTGGGCCGATTCGGCCGCTGGGCCTTCGCTGAGTTCGCCGAAGTGTTCGAGATCGAAGCCGAGTTCAAGAAACTGATCGACAGTCTTGTTGCCCAAAAGGCAGCACAAACTGGGTGAGATAATACAACGATGGCAGTCTTTACGACCAATCCATTAAGCCTCAAAGACCTTTTGAAGGACTGTGAAGATGGCAAGATCCAGCTTCCAGACTTTCAGAGAAGTTGGGTCTGGGACGACGAGCGGATTCGCAGCTTAATCGCGTCCATTTCGCAAGCGTTTCCCATCGGCGCGCTAATGACCCTCGCAACCGGGGGGCCGGTAAGATTCAAGCCCCGTCCCATCGAAGGCGCGCCCGATTGTGCCCGCTCGGTCGAGCCGCAACAGCTCCTTCTCGATGGGCAGCAGCGCTTGACGTCACTTTACCAAACCTGCATGCGCCGGGAGGTCGTGAGGACAATTACGGCGCGTCGGAAAGTTGTTGAGCGCTGGTACTACTTCGATATTCGCGCAGCGCTGGATGACACGAAAAGCCGCGAGGACGCGATAATTGGCATTCCCGAAGACCGTGTGCTGCGAACGAATTTTGGGAAAGATATCGTGCTCGACCTTTCTTCTCCTGAGAAGGAGTACGAGCAACTCATGTATCCGATAAACCAGGTTTTCGATTGGGATAATTGGCTGTTTGGATTCTTTGAGTATTGGTCCGCAAATGGACATGGGGAGGCGATTCGCATATTCAGAAAATTTACAAAGGAAATTCTTGAGAACTTCAAGAGTTATCATGTGCCGGTCATTGGACTTGGCGCGGAGACTTCACGCGAGGCGGTATGCCTCGTCTTCGAGAAAGTGAACACAGGCGGCAAGGCGCTCGATGCGTTCGAGCTCGTGACCGCGATGTATGCGGCCCAGGGGTTCGAGCTGCGCAAGGATTGGTTGGGCGAAGGCGCTGAATCGGGTCGCTACAAACGGCTTGCCACCTTCGGCCGCGCCGCCGACCAGGAGTGGGGGCTGCTCGCCAAGATCGCGAGCACCGATTTCCTGCAAGCGATTTCACTGATCCACACGAAGGAGCGCCGTGCCGCGGCGGCGGCCGAAGGCCGGGAAGGCCGTGACCTGCCGCCGGTGAGCGCGACCAGGCAATCGCTCCTCAACCTGCCGCTTGAGGCCTACAAAGCCTATGCCGACAAGATCGAAGACGGGTTCAAGACCGTAGCGAAGTTCCTACGCCGGGAGCGCATCTACCGTGTGCTCGACATCCCTTATCAGTCGCAGTTCGTGCCGCTTGCGGTGATCTTCGCCGAGATTGGCCGGGCCTGGGAAAACGCAACGGTGTACGACAAGATCGCGCGCTGGTTTTGGAACGGCGTCTTCGGCGAATTGTACGGATCGGCCACCGAATCGCGGTTCGCGCGCGACGTGGTTGAGGTGCCGGCGTGGATCGACGGCGGCGATGTGCCGACGACGATTATCGAGGCCGTGTTCCGCGCCGATCGGTTGCTCACCATGCGCACCCGTCTGTCCGCAGCGTACAAGGGAATCCACGCCCTGCTGATGAAGATTGGGGCAAAAGATTTCCGCTCCGGACAAGAGTTCGATCACACCGTGTTCTTCGACGAAAGCGTAGACATCCACCACATCTTCCCACGTGACTGGTGTAAGAAACAGGGCATCCCCGAATCCCGCTACGATTCGATCATCAACAAGACACCGCTCAGTTCGCGCACCAACCGCATCCTCGGCGGCGATGCGCCATCCGTCTACCTCGCCCGGCTTGAGCGTGGCGCCGACGGTTCGCCGCCGATTCCGGCATGCGATATCGACTCCCATCTCGAATCTCATCTCATCGATCCAGCGCTACTGCGCGCTGACAACTTCGAGGGATTCTTTGCCGCTAGGCAGGCCGCCCTTTTGAGGCTGATCGAAGATGCAACCGGCCAAGCCCCCTATAGCGGCGAGGAAGTGGATGAACCGGGCACCGACGTTTCCGACGAGGAGTTCGCCGACACACTCCCCGCGGTGGCTGAGTAAGTGAGAAAGAGAGGTCAAGGTGACGCGAAAGCTAGGCCCTGTGGACAAATTTGAGCCAGTATTTGATGGCGGCGAGATGGAGCAT
>CAZHDF010000328.1:0-2300 GCA_964531525.1 uncultured Alphaproteobacteria bacterium
TGAGATCAATTGTTTCAAGGGTTCCTTCAAGATGTTTTCATCGCACAAGTCCGGTCGTTTTCTTTTATTCGCCTTTCTGGTCCTGGCGTTCTCCCTCTCGCGCCCGATCGCCGGCCATGCCACGCTCATCGTTCGGGATCTCTTTCCCGGCGATGGCGCGATCACGGTCGATGACGCGACCGGGCTCGAATGGCTCGACGTCTTCAAGACGGCGGGCCAGTCCTACGATGCGGTCGCGGCGGGCTTCGGCGGCTATACGACGACCCGCGGCTTTCGCTTCGCGACCGAAAGCGAGGTCAGGACGCTGTATTCGAACGCCGGGATCGTCGATTTTTCCGGGTCTCTCGTCACCGGACCGAATTTTCTCGCGGCGACCACGCTGATAAGCACTCTCGGCTTCACGGCCAGAAGCGGCTCGCTGGGACTCCTATACAAGAATCAATTTGGTTGGATCGATTCGCCGAGCGTTCCGGCGGGGCAGGTGGTGTCGGCCCGGGTCACGGTCTCGCCCCTCAACGCGCAGGGCGGGGCGGCGGTGCCGAGCCCCGGCGTTGTCGGCACGTCCTTCTCCAGATCGGACATCGGCAGCTATCTGGTGCGCTCGCCCGTGCCCGAGCCCGCGAGCCTCGCGCTGTTCGGCGTCGGCCTCGCGGGGATCGGCTTCATGAGACGGCGGCGCCGCGACGGCTAGGCGCGCGCCGCGCGCCTAGCGATAGATCGCTTCGCCGAGCTCGGCCTTCTTCGCGTCCCAGTCGGGCTTTTCGAGAACGATAATGCCGTGGGCCTCGATCAACCGGTCGAGCGCGCCCGCGCGTCGTTGGTGATATTGGGTGAGCCGGCCCGGCCCGCCGTGGACCATGATTTCGGGGTCGGGCGCGATGCGGCGCGTCACGGCCTCCCGGCCGGCGGGCGACATGACCGTGAGCAGCACTCCCCAGCCGTGGGTAACGCCGAACAGGCCGTAGATCGGCGCGGCGGAATCGGTTTTATCGACGGAACGGATTGTCTTGCCCGTCATCTCCTTTTACTCTCTTGCCCGTTCCCGTTACTCTCTCGCCCGTTCCCGCCGCATCGACCACAGCATCGGAACCGCAGGGCCATGATATCGCAACCGATGACCGTTCGCGTATCGATCCGGGCGGAGGTGACGCTTCTCGACGGAACTCGGCTTTCGGGCTACGTCTTCGTCGAGCAGGATTCACGAATACAGGACCTGCTGAACGACGATCGCCCGTTCTTTCCCTTCGTCACCGATGACGACGCGGTGTTCATCATCAACAAACAGACGGTTACGCGAGTTCGCGCTTACGACTAATTCTCATTTGCGCAATACGCTCCGGATTCGATGCGGTTCGGAGTCGCGTTTTTAGGGTGCCCTCTTGACCGGAATCAATGATCGGCGTATTTGCCCGAGCTAATGATTTCCATCGCCGCGTCGAGCGCGCGCGCCACCGGGAGTGCGCCGCCGAGGACAACCATTCACAAGCCGGGAGGCGAGAGTGACTGAGGTCAAGCCCGCGACCGCCGCCAGCGCGCGCGCGGTTCCCTACGATGAAGACGTCATTCGCCTGTTCGTCATCGCAACGGTCTTTTGGGGGATCGTCGGTTTTCTGGTCGGCGTTTACATCGCCTTTCAGCTCGCCTACCCGGTGCTCAACCTGGGGCTCGAATGGACCACCTTCGGGCGATTGCGCCCGGTGCACACCTCGGCGGTGATCTTCGCCTTCGGCGGCAACGCGCTGATCGGCACCTCGCTCTACGTCGTTCAGCGAACCTGCCGGGCGACCCTGTTCGGCGGGCCGGGGCTGGCGAAGTTCCTGTTCTGGGGCTATCAGCTTTTCATCGTGCTCGCCGCCTCGGGCTACGTGATGGGCATTACCCAAAGCCGCGAATACGCCGAGCCAGAGTGGTACACGGACATCTGGCTGACGATTGTTTGGGTGCTCTATCTGGTGATCTTCTCGGGCACTCTGATCCGTCGCAAGGAGCCCCATATCTACGTCGCCAACTGGTTCTATCTCGCCTTCATCATCACGATCGCCGTTCTTCATGTCGGCAACAATCTCGCGGTGCCGGTCTCGTTCTTCGGAACCAAGAGCTACTCGCTGTTCTCGGGCGTGCAGGACGCGCTGACCCAGTGGTGGTACGGGCATAACGCGGTCGGCTTCTTCCTGACCGCCGGTTTCCTCGGGATCATGTACTACTTCATTCCCAAGCAGGCCGAGCGGCCGGTCTATTCCTACCGGCTGTCGATCGTCCATTTCTGGTCGTTGATCTTTCTCTATATCTGGGCCGGGCCG
>CAZHDF010000329.1:0-2296 GCA_964531525.1 uncultured Alphaproteobacteria bacterium
ACCCCCCAGCGCAGATCGCCCGGCACGTGGCGGCCGTCGCGCTCCTCGCTCGAGATCACCTCGACCGTGCCCGCGTGGTGGAGCGAACCGCCGTCCGCGCGCGGGCGCAGCACATGGGCGAGATCGTCGACCCCGCAGGGCGGAAAGGCGAGCCCGTCGGGCGCCGGGTCGAGGCCGCAGGCATTGGCCACCGCCGCCATCTCGATCGCCGACTTGGTGCCGTCGAGGAAGGAGTTGAACATCTGCGGGTTCATGCCGCCGGCCGCCGCCTGCTCGGCGGTCAGGCCGTAATGTTCCCAGACGGTCTCGGGCGTGGATTGGTGATAGCCCGGCAGATACTTGGTCCCCTTGCCCGCGCAGACCACCGGGAACCCGGTCGCCCGCGCCCAGTCGACCAGCTCCGAGATCAGCGCCGGCTGGTCGCCGTAGGCCATCGAGTAGACCACGCCCGCCGCGCGCGCCCGGGCCGCCACCAGAGGGCCGGCGAGCGCGTCGGCCTCGACCGTCACCATGACGACGTGATTGCCCGCCTCGATCGCGGCGAGCGCGTGGGCGAGCCCGGCGGCCGGGCTTCCGGTCGCCTCGATCACCACGTCGAGGGCCTCGGCGCGGGCGAGACCCGGGCCGTCGTCGGTGAGCCAGACGCCGCCCGAGGCCAAGGCCGCGTCGAGATCGCGCGGCGCGGCCGCGTCGTCGGGCCAGCCCGCGCGCATCAGCGCCGCGCGGGCGCGGTCGGGCGCGAGATCGGCGATCGCCGCCAGGTGCAGACCGGGCGTGCGATGGGCCTGGGCGAGGAACATGGTCGCGAACTTGCCGGCCCCGATCAGGCCGACGCGAATCGGCGCTTGGCGCTCCGCGCGCGCATACAACAGACGATAAAGATTCATGGCTTTCCCCCTGACCGGCGCCCACTCCAGGCATAACGCGAACCCTTTCCCGCAGCAAGGGCCGGTCGAACGGGAAACCACTTCAGGGACGGATCTCGATCGGCGTGCCGTCGGCGACCGCGTGCCAGACCTCGCGCATGGCGCGCGGCGGCAGCCCGATGCAGCCTTGGGTCCAGCGCCGCCGGTCGGGATCCGCGTCCCAGGGGAGATCCCCCGAAAGCGCGTGCAGCATGATCCCACCGCCGGGATCGACGCCTTGGGCGCGGGCGCGCGCCCGGTCGGCCGCGTCCGGGTACGAGACATGGATCGCCGGGCCGAGGCGCGGGCTCAACCTGCGCCAGTCGAGAACGTAGCGCCCCTCGGGCGTGCGCCCGTCGCCCTCGCGCCGCTTGTCGCCCCGAGGCGCGAAGCCGAAGCCGACCGGATAGCGCGCCACCGCCACGTCGCCGTCGTAAAGCAGCAGCACGCCCCGGCTCTTGTCGACCACCACCCGGTCGGCGCGGATTACCGCGCGCGGCGCGAACGCCGCCGCGCCCCAACGCGCATAGGCCGACCAGACCGACCAGGCGAGTCGCCCCGTCCCGACGATCGCCGCCAGGAGCGCCGCCGCGAGAACGATCCGCCGTGCCACGGAAAGCCGTCGTCCGCCCGCCATGGCGGAAGACTGGCCGAAATTTGCGGCGGATTTTGGGCGCCTCGCGCCGAGGTCGGGCGCTACTCGGTGTTCTCGCGGCGCGCCATCAGATCGGCGAGCGCCCGGGATTCGGCGTAAGGCTCGTCGCGCAAGCCCGCGATCACGCCCGCGCGGTCCTCGGGCGATTTGTTCTGGTTGAGCTTGAACTTGCCCTCGATGCGCGCGACCGGCATCTCGAAGGCGACGATACCGCGAAGCTGGGCGGCGAGAAAGCGCGCGTCCGGGCGGTCGAGCGACCAGGGCTCGGCGCGTCCGCCCTCGTAGGCCGCGACCAGGCGCGCGAGCACGGCCCTCGCCTCCCGGGCGTCGTCGATCGCGCGCGGCGCGCCGTAGGCGTGCACGACGGCATAGTTCCAGGTCGGCACCGCGCGCGCCGGATCCCGGTACCAGTTGGGCGAAACATAGGCGTGCGGCCCGTGAAAGATCGCGAGCGCCTCGCGCGCGCGATCGAACGCCCGCCACTGCGGGTTCGCCCGCGCGAGATGACCGTAGAGGGTTCCGCGCGGCCCGCGTTCGGGCTCGAAGATCAGCGGAACATGGCTCGCGACCGGCGCGCCGTCGGCGACCGTGACGAGGGTCGCGAAGCCGTAATCGCGCACGAGCGCGGCGAGCGCGCCCGCGTCGGTCTCGGCGAAATCGCGGGGAACGTACACGCGCGCCCTAGATCATGATGTTTTTGCATCGAATCGGCACCGGCCCACTCCCCCGCCCGGCC
>CAZHDF010000330.1:0-2270 GCA_964531525.1 uncultured Alphaproteobacteria bacterium
CCAAGGAGATCAGCCGCGAGGACGTGCGCATCAGCCTCGCCAAGTTCGCCGACCGACTGCACGAGCACCCGCAAACGGTGATCGTGGTCACCAACCTCTACTACACCGAGGCTCCGGGACTGCGCCCCGGCCGGCCCGAAAACCGGGCGCGGCTGAATTGGCGCGAGGTGGCGCTCGAGGGCGCGACGGCGCACGAGTTCGCCTCCCAGATCGACGCCCAGCTCGACTTCGTGCGCGAAAGCTGGCGGACCGTGGCGAGCCCCCGGACCGGCAACCCGCAATACGTCGATCCCTCGGTCCTGGTGCTCTACCGCGCCGACCAGCGCTTCGTGCTCGACGCGGTGATCCCGCGCGCGGGCGCGCCCTCTTCGGGCTACGACCTGATCATCGTCTCCCAGCCCTATCGGGCGCGAAGCTCGGCCGAGACCAAGGTCGCGCGCGTGCTCGGGCCGCTGGCCCACGCGCTCGCCGCCGGCGGACGCATGATCGCGATCCAGTCGACCGGCCGCGATCCCGGAATGGAGATCATCCGCGCCGTCTGGCCCGACGAGGACCCGTTCCGGACCCCGCGCGACATGCTGATCGCGGCGCTCGGCGACCATTTCGGCGACGCGGCGCGGGACTTCGAGATCATCGACCCGCCCGACGCCGAGTTTCGTTTCCGCCTCCAGCTCGCGCCCGACGAGATCGGCGACGCGGCGGGCGGCATCGGCACCTCGACCCTGCTCGCGGCCTGGAACGCCGCGGTCTACGTCGCCCAGATCGAGGACCAGCGCCTGACCGAGGCGATGAGCGCCGGCGATTATCTCGACGCGACCCGCGCGGTCCTTGCCCGCCACGGCGGGCTGTGGTTCAAGAACGAGTGTTTCATCGTCGCGCGCCGGAAGGACGGCCAGTAGCCCGCCCGGGCCCACGCTTTCCTTTGTTCACCTGATTCTTTCAGGTTTGGCTCTTGAAGCCTTCATAGCGTGGCTTCAGACGGCACTGAAGGAACGCTTCAAGCAAGGTCAGCACCGCGATTCCATACCCCGCATCGAGCAAGAAATTGATTCGGCCAGTATGCGTCTTGATCCATTGCTTGACATTGCCCTCGTCAATAGCGGCGCCGAATGTTTCCCGATCATCCAGAAGGGAATGGGCGAGCGTGCTGCTCACACTCCTTGGGTTATAGTGCTGGCTTGTATAACGCGGCTGACTTTTCGACCCGGCCTTGCCAATCTTGAGCACGCGGTCGCCTTTACAAAAAACATAAACAGCCATTTTACCTGGGGGCAGCCGTGTGGGTGGCCTATGCGGGGCGGGGAGTATCTCGATACCGATATCATCTGTGCCAAGATTGACCCCAGCAAGCCGAGCAACCGACCTAAAATCTTCAATAATGGCTTCCGGCGTCCAATTCATGGGTTGTCGCCAGGCATGGCTACGATCGAAGCGCACGGGACCGCTTTGATCTGGTGAACACTGCGCAGCATCCAAACCGGCATGACGACGCCTAAAGCGCACGGTCCCGCTTCGTGACTGCTGTTGAACCGTCTCGACCTCATAGCCTGCGGATATCCAGGCTTTGGCCTGCGGGCGGTTTGAAACATCCGATTGATTGGACCACCATGCGCGGTGATTATAGGCAGATTGTGGCAACCGGTCGCCGAGGATGCCTTCGATCTCGGCAAAGCTCAGTGTCACCCGTTGCGCCTTTTTACACCGGTTATTTAGGTACTCTTTCAGCGGCTGATATTTTTGTTTCATGTGCACTTCTGAACTTGCTTTCTTCGGGAAATTGTTCTGGTGCTATTCGGAAAAGATTTAGCGGAATGGGTCGCTTGTAGTCCCCTCATAGTTGAACAAAAGCGGAGGCCCAAGATGTAGACCGAGACTTCGGCCCCAAGTATGAACGCATGGATTGTGCTCGGCAAGCAACCTAACCGACGAGGAGCAAGCCGTGATTGCGCCGCTCTCGACGGGTGCGGAAGCGGCTTAGTTCTCTGCTACGCGCGCGGTCCTTGCCCGCCACGGCGGGCTGTGGTTCAAGAACGAGTGTTTCATCGTCGCGCGCCGGAAGGACGGCCAGTAGCCCGCCCGGGCGCGCAAGAAATTTCGGGAGGAACCGGTTCATGAGTGGCGCGACTACGCTTGACGTCGATTTCGTTCGCGATCAATTCCCCGGGCTCGGCGACTGGGCGTTCTGCGAGAACGCGGGCGGCACGATGGTGCCCAACCAGGTCATCGACCGGGTGCGCGCCTACATGACCGAGACCCAGGTCCAGCCGGGC
>CAZHDF010000331.1:0-2242 GCA_964531525.1 uncultured Alphaproteobacteria bacterium
TTCGAGATTTGGGCGGAGCCTTCCGTGGCCTCGACCGGATCGGGTTCCGGAAGCGGGACCGGGACCGGACAGGTGCCCGAGCCCGCCTCGCTCGCCCTGTTCGCTTTCGGCCTCGCGGGGCTGGGCTTCGTCAGGCGTCGGCGGATGACCTGAACACGCCGCCCGCCATCGCGGCCGGGCATGATGCCGCCCGTCGGCGCGTGAGCCCGCGTCCCGTTTCGCGCTGATCCAACCCCCCTTGCCGGGCGGGCGGGTTGGGGTACACTCGCGGCCATGCTCACGCTCCATCATCTTTGGCTGTCGCCCGGCTCGCGCGCGGTGCGGCTGGTGCTGGCCGAGAAGCGGCTCGACTTCAGCCTCGTCATCGAGAAGATCTGGGAGCGGCGCGCGGCCTTTCTCGCCATGAACCCGGCGGGCGACGTGCCGGTGCTGGTCGATCCGGGCGGGCCGGTGGTGGTCGGCGCGCGCGCGATCTGCGAGTACCTCGACGAGGCCCATCCCGAGCCGCCGCTGATCGGCGCCGACGCCGCCGCGCGCGCCGAGACCCGCCGCCTGGTCTCCTGGTTCGACGAGAAGTTCGCGCGCGAGGTCTCCGACAACCTGGTCGGCGAGAAGGTGATGAAGCGCTTTCTCGGCCTCGGCCAGCCCGATACCGAGGCGATCCGCGCCGGGCTCGCCAACATCAACACCCATCTCGCCTATATCTCCTGGCTGATCGAGCGCCGCAACTGGCTCGCGGGCGACGCGCTGACGCTCGCCGATCTCACGGCGGCGGCGCATCTGTCGGCGGTCGACTATCTCGGCAATGTCCCCTGGGACGCCTTCGCCCGCGCCCGGGAATGGTACGCCAGGCTCAAGTCGCGGCCCTCGTTCCGGCCGCTGCTCAAGGATTCGATCCCCGGCCTCGCGCCGCCCAAGCACTACGCGGACCTCGATTTCTAGGGCGACGGGCTTGGCGGGCGCGCCCGAGCGCGCCATGCCCGTGCCGGGCGTGGGGGATGCATGGACGCGGCCATGAACACGACGGCAAGCGAGATCAAGGCGGCGATCGCCGCCCGGGCGCGCGAACTCGGCTTCGACGCGGTGGGGTTCGCGCGCGCCGAGGGGGGCGACGCGGCCGCGCGCGGGCTCGACGACTATCTCGCCCGGGGCCACGCCGGCGACATGGACTGGATGGCGCGCACCGCCCGGCGCCGCGCATCGCCGCGCGCGCTCTGGCCGGCGGTCGAGACGGTGATCGCGCTTGGGCTGAACTACGGCCCGGCCGACGACCCGCTCGCGCTTCTCGGGCATCCCGCGCGCGGCAACATCTCGGTCTACGCCCGGGGGCGCGACTACCACAAGACGGTCAAGACGCGGCTCAAGGCGCTCGCCCGCTTCATCGCCGAGGCCTTCGGCGCCGAGGTCAAGGTGTTCGTCGATACCGCGCCGGTGATGGAGAAGCCGGCGGCCGCGCGCGCCGGCCTCGGCTGGCAGGGCAAGCACACCAACCTGGTCTCGCGCGACTTCGGCTCCTGGCTGCTGCTGGGCGAGGTGTTCACCACGCTTGCGCTGCCGCCCGATCCGCCCGGCGCGGACCGTTGCGGAAGCTGCCGCGCCTGCCTTGATGTCTGCCCGACCGGGGCCTTTCCCGCGCCCTATCGGCTCGACGCCCGGCGCTGCATCGCCTATCTCACGATCGAGCACCAGGGCCATATCGCGCCCGAGTTCCGCGGCCCGATCGGCAACCGGGTCTTCGGCTGCGACGACTGCCTCGCGGTCTGCCCCTGGAACAAGTTCGCGCGCGCGACCCGCGAGGCCGATCTGCTGCCGCGCGCCGAGCTCACCGCGCCCCGGCTCGCCGATCTCGCGGCGCTCGACGAGGCGGCGTTCGCGCGCGTCTTCGCGGGCACGCCGGTCCGCCGCCTGGGACGCGCGCGGTTGCTGCGCAACGTGCTGATCGCGATCGGCAACGCGGGCGAGGCGGGGCTGGTTCCGACGGCGCGCGCCCGGCTCGCCGACCCCTCGCCACTGGTGCGCGCCATGGCGGTCTGGGCGCTCTCGCGACTGCTCGACGCCGACGCCTTCGCGCAACTCCGCGCGACCCACGCGGCCACCGAGCCCGACGCGGCCGTGCGGGGGGAGTGGAAAACCGCGCCGGGGGCGGATGTCTTTTGATCGAAGCGGCGCATCCCGCGCCCCGGCTTACACCCCCACCCAACCCTCCCCCATCGAGGAGACCTCTGCGAAAGGGGGTTGGTGG
>CAZHDF010000332.1:0-2231 GCA_964531525.1 uncultured Alphaproteobacteria bacterium
CGAGGCCGGCATGGCCAAGCTGCTCGCCGCCCGGGTCGCCTGGGCCGGCGCCGACTTAAACGCATCATGCTCAATCATCGTCGATGGCCGTTGCGCGGCGGCCGCAACCGGTGTCGAATGACGGCGTGGACATGAGGGAATCGCGCGCGCCAAGCCGCGCGAGCCCGCCGGGAGGGACGAATGCGCGTCCTTGAGATTCTCGCCGTCATCGCGATGGGGGCGACGCTCGTGGTGCTGCTGGTCGGCGTCGTCGTCATGCTTCGCGGCGGCGAGTTCAATCGTCGCCACGGCAACCGACTGATGCGCCTACGCATTCTGCTTCAGGTCGTGGCGATCGCGCTGCTCGTCTTCCTGATGTACGCCAGCACCAAGTGACGGGAGAGACGGCATGGTCAAGCTCACGCGCATCTACACCCGGGGCGGCGACAAGGGGCTGACCTCGCTCGGCGACGGGCGGCGGGTCGCCAAGCACGATCTTCGGGTCGCCGCCTACGGCGCGGTCGACGAGGCCAACGCCGCGATCGGCATCGCCCGACTGCACGCCTCGGGCGAGGACGACGCCATGTTGCAGCGCATTCAAAACGACCTGTTCGACCTCGGCGCCGACCTTTGCCGGCCGGGCGAGGACGACGATGGCGCGCTGCGCGTCCGGGCCGCGCAGACCGAGCGGTTGGAGCGCGAGATCGACGCCATGAACGCGGCGCTCGCGCCGCTCGATTCCTTCGTCCTGCCGGGGGGCACGCCGGCGGCGGCGCATCTTCATCTCGCGCGCGTGCTGGCGCGCCGCGCGGAGCGCGAGATCACCGCGCTGGCTTCGGTCGAGCATGTGAATCCGGACGCCGTCGCCTATATCAACCGGCTCTCGGACCACCTGTTCGTGCTCGCCCGGCGGCTCAACGGGAACGGCGCGGCGGACGTGCTGTGGACGCCCGGCGCGAACCGCTGAATCGCGCCTCGAACGCCCGGGAAACAGCCCCGAAACGGCGGTGCCCGCGCCCGCCACGGCGCGTTGACATCGCCAAATACGGGGTCTAGTGTGCGACTGCGAAACGATCCCGGCGGACCCGCCGGGGTCGCTTGTCTTGGCCGTCGGCGGCCGCGCGACCCTCCCCTATCGTGGAGAGACCCGGAATGAAAGTACTCGTCGCCGTGAAGCGGGTGATCGATGCCTATGTCAAGGTGCGCGTGAAGGCGGACCAGACCGGCGTCGAGACCACCAACGTCAAGATGTCCATGAACCCGTTCGACGAGATCGGCGTCGAAGAGGCGATCCGCCTCAAGGAAGCCGGCATCGCGAGCGAGATCGTGGCGGTTTCCATGGGCGTCGCCCAATGCCAGGAGACGATCCGCACCGCGCTCGCCATGGGCGCCGATCGCGGCATCCTGGTCGAGACCGACGCCGCGCTTCAGCCGCTCGCCGTGGCCAAGCTGCTCAAGGCGGTGGTCGAGGCCGAGAAGCCCGAGATCGTGATCCTCGGCAAGCAGGCGATCGACGACGACGCCAATCAGACCGGGCAGATGCTGGCCGCGCTTCTCGGCTGGCCGCAGGGCGCCTTCACCTCGAAGATCGAGATTGCCGACGGCGTCGCCACCGTCACCCGCGAGGTCGACGGCGGGCTCGAGAAGATCTCGATGAAGCTGCCGCTGGTGATCACCACGGATTTGCGCCTCAACGAGCCGCGCTACGCCTCGCTGCCCAACATCATGAAGGCGAAGAAGAAGCCGATCGACGTCAAGACGCCCGAGGATCTCGGCGTCGACGTAACGCCCAGGATCGAGGTTCTCAAGGTGGTCGAGCCGCCCAAGCGGGAGGCCGGCGTGAAGGTGGCCGACGCCGCCGAGCTGGTGGCCAAGCTGCGCGACGACGCGGGGGTGATCTGATGGCCGTTCTCGTTTATGCCGAACACGACAACGCCGAGCTGCACGGCGCGACGCTCAACGTCGTCGCGGCCGCGCGCGCGATCGACGACGATGTCCATGTCCTGGTCGCGGGCGCGGGCTGCGGCCCGGTCGCCGAGGCGGCCGCCAAGGTCGCGGGCGTCTCCAAGGTGCTGTGCGCCGACGATCCGGCCTACGCCGCCCGCCTGGCCGAGAACGTCGCGCCGCTGGTCGCGCAGCTCGCGCCCGGCTACGGCCATGTGCTCGCCGCCCATAACGCGGCCGGCAAGAACGTGATGCCGCGCGCCGCCGCGCTGCTCGACGTGGCGCAGGTCTCCGACATCGTCGAGGTG
>CAZHDF010000333.1:0-2229 GCA_964531525.1 uncultured Alphaproteobacteria bacterium
CACCGGCCCACTCCCCCGCCCGGCCACCCATGTCATCGGGCTAAACCGTCACCCATGTTTCCGGTTGCGCAGGTGCCGATTCATTTCAAGTGAATCATGCTCTAAACCCGCGATCCAGCCTCGAGGCCCTCGAGCACCGCTTCCTCGCAAGTCCGGGGCGCGAGGCAATCGCCGATCGGGAAAAGCGCGCCCTCGAACCCGGCGAGCGCGTGTTCGAGCGTGCTTCGTGGCGCATGTCCGAGGGCGAGGACGAGGGTGTCGACGTCCTCGAGGAGGATCGGCTCGCCGCTCGTCGTATGCGCGAAGTAGGCGGTCTTGGCATCGACGCCGAAGGGTCGCGCATAAGTGATGATCTCGACGCCGAGCCCATGCAGCGTGCCGACCCAATGGTCGCGCAGATACATTTGAAGCAATTCGCCCGCGGCCGCGCCGTTGACCGCGAGCCGGACATGACAGCCCTCGCGGACGAGCTTCTCGGCGAGGCCGAGGCCGATCCAGTCGCAGCGCCCATCGGCGATCACGACGCGCGCGCCGGTCCTCGCGCGGCCGGAAAGCACCTGGCAGGCCTCGACCACATGCCCCTCCTCGGCGCCTTCGATGGCGACCGGCCGGGGCGCGGCGCCGGTCGCCAGGATCACGGCGTCGGGCGCGAGGCGGGCGACGAGCGCCGCCGTGACCTCGGCGCCGGTCCGCACATCGACGCCGGCGGCCTCCACCTCGCGGGCGAGGTTGGCGATGATTCCACCGAACTCCTCGCGGCGCGGCAGGGCCTGGGCGAGAAGCGCCTGCCCGCCGAGGCGGGGCGCGCGCTCGCATAGGATCACCTCGTGACCGCGCGCGCCGGCGACGGCCGCGGCCTTCATGCCGGCGGGGCCGCCACCCGCGACCAGCACCCGACGCCGACGCGAAGCGGGCGCGGGCGCGCCGAACGCGCGCTCGCGCCCGGTCTCCGGGTGCTGGATGCAGGAGATCGGATAGCCCTTCTGCATATGACCGATGCAGGCCTGGTTGCAGCCGATGCAGGCGCGAATGTCGTCGAGACGGCCGACGGCCGCCTTCAAGGGCATCTCCGGATCGCAGATCAGCGCCCGTGTCATGCCGCAGAGATCGGCCTGGCCGCCTTTCAGGATCGCTTCCGCGATCTGGGGCTGGTTGATCCGCCCGGCGACCATGACGGGCACGGAAACCCGCGCTCGAATCGCGCTGGCGAGCGGCGCGACATAGCCGGGATCGAGGAACATCGGCGGGACGACGTGAACCGAGCCCGCGAGCCCGCTCATCGCGCCCGCGGTCACCGACAGGTAATCGAGCGACCGGTCCGCGTCGAGCGCGGCGCAGGCCTCGATCACCTCCTCGGCGGTCAGGCCGTCGTGGCTCATCTCGTCGCCCGAGATGCGCAGGCCCACCACGGTGGTCCCGCGCAGCCGCGCGCGGACCTCGGCGATCGCCTCGCGCAGGAAACGAAGACGGTTGTCGAACCCGCCGCCGTAGGCGTCGTCGCGTCGGTTCAGGCGCGGGTTGAGGAACTGCGCGGCGAGCGCGTGGTGGCTCGCGAGGATCTCGACGCCGTCGTAGCCCGCCGCCTCGTAGCGCGCCGCCGCCGCGCCGAAGCCGGCGACGATCTCGGCGATCTCGGCCCCCGTCAGCGCGCGTGGCATGTTGTGAAACCGCTCGTCCCCGACGACGGACGGCGCGAGGGTGACGGGACGCGTCCCATCGTCGCTGCCGGTATGGCGTCGTCCGCCGTGGCCGAGCTGGCCGAACACCCGGCAGTCATGCTCGTGGATCGCCTCGGCGAGCCGGCCGAGCGGCGCGACGCAGTCGTCGCGATGGGTGGCGAGATGCTGCGCCGCGACGCTCGGGTGGACGGCGCCCGCTTCGGTGACGATCAGGCCCACCCCGCCGGCCGCCCGCGCCGCGTGATAGGCGATCATGTCGTCGCTCGGCAGACCGTCGCGCAGCATGCAGGCCATGTGCCCGGTCGAGACGATCCGGTTCTTCACCTCATGGGCGCCGATCCGGATGGAAGAGAAAAGATGTGGAAATGCCATGCCGTCCGTTCCCTGGCTCCGCGCTGGCGGGCGATTGAAGGCGCGCGCCTAGATCATGATGTTTTTGCATCGAATCGGCGCCGGCCCACTCCCCCGCCCGGCCACCCCTATTCTACGATCTCGTGGGTGGCCGGGCGGGGGAGTGGGCCGGTGCCGACTTAAACTCATCATGTTCTAA
>CAZHDF010000334.1:0-2202 GCA_964531525.1 uncultured Alphaproteobacteria bacterium
CGCCGTAGATCGCCGCCACCATGACGCCGTCGATCAGGCTGTCGAGCATCGACATGCGTCCGGCGTAGCGCTTATCCCACAACAGCCCCCAGGTCGGATTGGTCTCGTACGAGGGATCGACGAGATCGGTCCGATAGATGATCGAGGTCTGACCCCAGTCCATGCAGACCCAATAGCGGTTGCCGTTGATCACCACGCCCGGCACTTCCTTGAGGCTCGGAATGATGTCGCCCCAAACGCTCAGCCGCGAGACGTCGATGGGCTGAAGAATGCCGGCGTCGGACCACTCGGGAATCTTGTAGGAGCAGGGCATCGTGATATCGGGCTTGTAGCCCGCGCGAATCTTCGCGAACGCCTCCTCCTCGTCGCCGAAGAAGGAGAAGTTGGGAAACTCTCCGTACTTGCGCTTGTAGGGCTGGTTCAGACCTTCGTCTTCGTAGCCCGACCAGGTGAAGACGATCGGCTGATCCTCGGCCGCCGCGCGTCCGCGAGACGAAAACATCGGCGCCATCGCGAGCCCGAGGCCGAACGATGCCAAAGCCGTCTTGAACTCGCGCCGGGACATCTTCCGCGCCGCGAGCTTGTCGAGAAATTCGTTCTTTTCCATGATTGCGCCTCCCTGCGCACCGACGGATACCGCACAACTGCGAACGTCGCTTATCGCCCCCGATTGACAAGGGCCGGTCCGAGCATCGCCCAAGCGCAAGCCATGCGCCTCGCTCGACACCCGTGCCTCCCGAAAAAAAAGGTTACGCCACGCCCGATAGCGCGTCAACGGCGCGCGGCGGTCGCCGTCGGCGACCGGTCCGCGCGCTATCGATCGATCGGGCCGGCCGAACGGCTAGATGCCCGCCTTGATCTCCTCGAAGACCCGGTTGTATTCCTGCTCGAGGTCGGGATCCATGGTCTTGAAGAAAATGCTCGTCTTGAGCATCGCCTCGGGCGAGCTGAGGCCGAGCTCGGCCAGCCGCTTCTTCGGCACCAGGTCGAACGCCTTGGTGTTCGAGTGACCATAACCATAGTCCTCGATCAGGAACTTGCCCGATTCGGGCGAGGTCATGGCGTTGATCCAGTCGTAGACCAGATCCTCGTCGCCGGGGCCTTCGGCGCCGCGCATGATGCCGCAGACCCAGGTCAGGATCCCCTCCTTGGGGTTCATGAACTTGACCGGCACGCCCTGCTTCTGAAGCGCCACGAGGCCCTCGTTCCAGGCATAGGCCGCGACCAGCTCGCCGGCCGCCATCGCCTGCTCGACGTTGGAGATCCCGGTCCAGTAGAAGGCCATCAGGTCGCGCTGCTTGCGCACCAGATCGCTCGCCTTCTTGAGCTCGTCGGGGGTCATCGCGAAGGGATCCTTGGCGCCCGAGATCAGCCCCGCGACCAGCAGGTTCGAGATGCTGTCATAGGACGCCATCCGGCCCTTGTAGCGCTCGTCCCAAAGAAGGGTCCAGGATTCTTCCTCGATATCGACCAGGTCGGTGCGATAGAGAATCGACGAATTGCCCCAGTCGAACGGGATCATGTAGAGATCGTCGCCGTTCCAGATGGTGTCGAGCTTCTTGAACATGGGCCACATGTCGTCCCAATACGCGAGACGCGACCTGTCGAGCGGCTTGACGACGCCCGCGAGCCGATAACGCAGCACGTTCTCGACGCAGGGATGCACGGTGTCGGGCTTGAAGCCGCCGCGCATCTTCTGGAGCGCCTCCTCCTCCTCGCCGAAGAAGGAGAAATCGGGCGAATCGCCGTGCTTGTCGATATAGCTCTTGTGCAGCTCGGGCACCTCGTAACCCGACCACTCGAAGATCAGCGGCTTGGTCGCCGCGCCTGCGCGGCGCGGCAGCAGCGGCATGGTCACCAGCGACAGCCCGACCCCGGCAAGCGCCTTGGCGATCTGGCGCCGCGTCATCTTGCCGGCCGCAAGCTTGTCGAGAAATTCGTTCTTTTCCATATGTCCGATAGCCTCCCGTTGATTGTTTTGCCCGGCGCCCATTCATTGCGTCGCCGGCCCGCCACCGCAATTTCGCCTCGCCCGGCGTCCCTGGGCCGCCCCCGGCCCGGGCGGACCAAGGTCCGCGCGCGATGGAGAATCGAGGGTAGCAGAAGTCCCCATGAGGTCAACGGGGGCCTTGCTTCCGGCCCCTTCCCGGCCCCGTCAGCGCCGCCGCGAATAGCGCCAGGCGGTGAGCAGCAGGAACCCGC
>CAZHDF010000335.1:0-2145 GCA_964531525.1 uncultured Alphaproteobacteria bacterium
CGATCGAGACCCCGGAAGGGCCGAACATCGGGCTGATCAACAGCCTCGCGACCTATGCCCGGGTCAACCCCTACGGCTTCATCGAAAGCCCCTACCGGCGCGTGGTCGACGGCCGGGTGACCGACGAGGTCATCTATCTCTCGGCGATGGAGGAGGGCAAGTACACCATCGCCCAGGCCAACGCGAGCATCGACGAGAAGGGCCGCTTCAAGAGCGATCTGGTGAGCTGCCGCAGCAAGGGCGATTTCGTCATGGTGCCGCCCGACATCATCGACTTCATCGATGTCTCGCCCAAGCAACTCGTCTCGGTCGCGGCGGCGCTCATTCCGTTCCTCGAAAACGACGACGCCAACCGCGCGCTGATGGGCTCGAACATGCAGCGCCAGGCGGTGCCGCTGATCCGGACCCAGGCGCCGATCGTCGGCACCGGCATGGAAGAGGTGGTGGCGCGCGATTCGGGCGCGACCATCATCGCGCGGCGCTCGGGCGTGGTCGATCAGGTCGACGCGACGCGCATCGTCGTGCGCGCCGAGGAGGGCGCCGACGGCACTCTCGGGGTCGATATCTACAATCTGCTGAAGTTCCAACGTTCGAACCAGAACACCTGCATCAACCAGCGGCCGCTGGTGAAGGTGGGCGAGCGGGTCGAGGCCGGCGATATCCTCGCCGACGGCCCCAGCGTGGACACGGGCGAGCTCGCGCTCGGCCGCAACGTGCTGGTCGCCTTCATGTCCTGGGGCGGCTACAACTTCGAGGACTCGATCCTGATCTCGGAGCGCATCGTCAAGGACGACGTGTTCACCTCGATCCATATCGAGGAGTTCGAGGTCATGGCGCGCGACACCAAGCTCGGCCAGGAGGAGATCACCCGCGACATTCCCAATGTCGGCGAGGAGGGGCTCAAGAACCTGGACGAGGCGGGCGTCGTCTACATCGGCGCCGAGGTCAAGCCGGGCGATATCCTGGTCGGCAAGATCACGCCCAAGGGCGAGAGCCCGATGACGCCCGAGGAGAAGCTCTTGCGGGCGATCTTCGGCGAGAAGGCGTCCGACGTGCGCGACACCAGCCTGCGCCTGCCGCCGGGGGTGTCGGGCACGGTGGTCGAGGTCCGCGTGTTCTCGCGCCGCGGCGTCGAGAAGGACGAGCGCGCGCTCGCCATCGAACGCGAGAAGATCGAGCATCTCGCCAAGGACCGCGACGACGAGCGCGCGATCATCGAACGCCATATCTACGACGATCTGAAGGCGTTGCTGCTCGGCAAGGTCGCGACCAGCGGCCCCAAGGGCTTCAAGGCCAACACCAAGATCACCGAGGAGGTGCTCGGCGAGCTCAGCCGCGGTCAGTGGTGGCAGATCGGTCTCAAGGCCAGCAAGACCATGGCCGAGATCGAAAACCTCAAGACCCAGCTCGACGAGGCCATCGCGGCCCTCGAAAAGCGCTTCCAGGACAAGGTTCAGAAGCTCCAGTGGGGCGACGAGCTGTCCCCGGGCGTGCTCAAGATGGTCAAGGTCTTCGTCGCCGTGAAGCGCAAGCTTCAGGCGGGCGACAAAATGGCCGGCCGGCACGGCAACAAGGGCGTCATCTCGTACATCGTTCCGATCGAGGACATGCCGCATCTCGAGGACGGCACCTCGGTCGATATCGTGCTCAACCCGCTCGGCGTGCCGTCGCGCATGAACGTCGGCCAGATTCTCGAGACCCATCTCGGCTGGGCGTCGCACGGCCTGGGGCTCAAGATCGGCGCGATGGTCGACGCGGCGCGCGAAGGCGGTTCGGTCAAGCCGCTGCGCAAGTTCCTGGCCGAGGTCTACGACGAGCCCGTGACCAAGGGCACCTTCTCCGATCTCGACGACCGGGAGGTGATCGAGATCGGCGAGGACCTGCGCGAGGGCGTGCCGATCGCGACCCCGGTGTTCGACGGGGCGCACGAGGACGACATCGTCAAGATGTTCGAGCAGGCGGGCTACGACACCTCGGGTCAGGTGACCCTGATCGACGGCCGCACGGGGCTTCCCTTCGACCGCAAGGTGACCGTGGGCTACATCTATATGCTCAAGCTCCATCACCTGGTGGACGACAAGATCCACGCCCGCTCGATCGGCCCCTACAGCCTGGTCACCCAGCAGCCGCTGGGCGGCAAGGCGC
>CAZHDF010000336.1:0-2142 GCA_964531525.1 uncultured Alphaproteobacteria bacterium
CCCACCACATGGGGCTCTACTTCATGGCCTCGCGCGGGGCGCGGCTTTACGACCGCGTGACGGTTTAGATGGAGAACCGCTGGCGCGACGCCGACGCCCGGGCCGCGGTCGAGGCCTGGGCGCGCGAAGGCGTCGCCGAGGATTTGGCGCTGCGGGTCTACACCACCCGGCTTCTCGGCGCCGAGCCGCGGCTCGTGCTGCACGGCGGCGGCAACACCTCGGTCAAGACCCGCATGGCCGACGTCTACGGCGACGAGATCGACGTGCTGTGCGTCAAGGGCTCGGGCTGGGACATGGCGACCATCGCGCCCGCCGGGCTGCCCGCGGTGCGGCTCGCGCCCTTGCGCCGGCTGCGGGCGCTGGAGGCGCTCTCGGACGCGGCGATGGTCAGCGTCCAGCGCGCGAACCTGCTCGATTCGGCGGCTCCCAACCCGTCGGTCGAGACGCTGCTGCACGCCTTTCTGCCTGCGAAATACGTCGATCACACCCACGCCAACGCGGTGCTGGCGCTCACCGACCAAGAGGACGGCGCGGCGCGCGCGGCGGCGGTCTTCGGTCCGCGCATGGCGGTGGTTCCCTACATCATGCCGGGCTTCGCGCTCGCCAAGGCGGCGGCCGAGGCCTTCGAGGCCGCGCCCGGGGCCGAGGGATTGGTTCTTCTCAAACACGGGATCTTCACGGTCGGCGAGACCGCGCGCGAATCGTACGACCGCATGATCGACGCCGTGACCCGGGCCGAGGAGGCGATCGCCGCGGCCGCGCGGGGGCGGGTCTTCGCCTCCGCGCCGCTGCCCAGAGAGATCGCGCCCGTGGCCAAGGTCGCGCCGATCCTGCGCGGCGCGGTGGCCGAGCCCGATGCGGACGAGCCCGGCCGCTACCGCCGCATGGTGCTCGATTTCCGCGCCTCGCCCGCGATTCGCGCGTTCGTCGACGGCGCCGAGCTTGCGCGCTACGCCCGGGCCGGGGTCGTCACCCCCGATCACGTCATCCGCACGAAGCCCTGGCCGCTGATCTTGCCTGCGCCCGAGGCGGGCGCGCTCGACGCCTTCGCCGAGGCCGCGCGGGCGGCGGTCGCGGCCTATGCCGCCGACTATCGCGCCTACTTCGCGCGCCACGCCCCGCGCGCGGCCGAGCCCAAGACCATGCTCGACCCCCTGCCGCGGGTGGCGCTGGCGCCGGGACTCGGCCTGTTCGGCATGGGGCCGAGCGCGCGGGCCGCCCGCATCGCCGCCGATCTCGCCGAGGCGGCGGTCGCGGTGATCGCGGACGCCGAGGCCGTCGGCCGCTTCGCGCCCGTCGACGAGGCCGACATGTTCGACGTCGAGTACTGGTCGCTCGAACAGGCCAAGCTCGGCCGCGCCGCCGAGAAGCCGCTCGCCCGCCAGGTCGCGGTGATCACCGGCGGCGCCGGCGGCATCGGGGCGGCGACGGCGCGCGCCTTCGCCGCCGAAGGGGCCGAGGTCGCGGTGCTCGACCGCGACTGCGACGGCGCGCGGGCGGTCGCGGAAGAGATCGGCGGGGCGGCGCTCGGGCTCGGCTGCGACGTCACCCGGCCGGGCGAGGTCGCCGCCGCCTTCGACCGCGTGGTCGAGGCCTTCGGCGGGGTCGATATCGTGGTCTCGAACGCGGGCGCGGCCTGGCGGGGCCGGATCGGCGAGGTCGACGAGGCGAGCTTGCGCGAGAGCTTCGAGCTCAACTTCTTCGCCCACCAGACGGTGGCGCGGACGGCGGTCGCGATCATGCGCGCGCAAGGGACCGGCGGGGTGCTGCTGTTCAACGCTTCCAAGCAAGCGCTCGACCCGGGCCCGGACTTCGGCCCTTACGGCCTGCCCAAGGCGGCGACGCTCGCGCTCATGCGCCAGTACGCCATCGACTACGGGGGCGAGGGCATCCGCTCCTGCGCGGTCAACGCCGACCGGGTGCGCACCGGGATCTACGCGGGCGGACTGTTGGAGGAGCGCGCCAAGGCGCGCGGGATGAGCGTTGCCGACTATCTCGCGGGCGGCAACCTGCTCAAGCGCGAGGTCAAAACGGACGACGTCGCCCGGGCCTTCGTCGCGCTCGCCCGCGCCGAGAAGACCACCGCCGCGGTGCTCACGGTCGACGGCGGCAACATCGCCGCCGCGCCGCGCTGAGCGCGGC
>CAZHDF010000337.1:0-2141 GCA_964531525.1 uncultured Alphaproteobacteria bacterium
GGCGACAAAGATAGCGACGCCAACGCCCCGACCGGCACCGCCGGCGGGTGATCGCCCCCGGCCGCGCCGGAGAAAGCCATGGGGCGGAACGTAAGTTCCGTTGACCCGTCGTTGCCAATACGATGGGCAGCCTCTTCTCAATCGCTATAATGCTCTGGAGCGAAAAGGGAAACAGCCGAAATCCGCGGATGAACATGAGGGGTGCGCGCATCGCCGTATTCGCAGCAGCCTCCCAAAGGTGCGACCGAGGTCTCTGAAACTCTCTATTTCGCCATAGGCAGGATCAGACCGCGTAGACCATGGGGGCCTTTTATATCGTTCGTCGCGACGAGCGGCCCAAAGAAACGCCGACCGTCGACTGCCTCCGGGCGAGTTTCGCTGCGCAGGGGTTTGGCGACCCCGTAGTCCACACCGAAGGGACGTGGGAAATCGGCGCTTATCGGCGTCTCGAGATCGCCGACGAGAATTGGTGGCAGGCCCCGGACGGCGGGTTTATCGCCTGCGCCGGCGCGCTGTTTTACCGCGGCTCGTTCGGGCGCGAGGCTTTGCCGAATCTGCTCGCGGATCTTCGCGATGGAGCGGTCGCGCGCGAATCTCTCTGGGGAAGCTTCGCCGTTGTCGCGACCATAGACGGCCGTGTGACCGCGTTCACGGACTGCACGGGCACGTTGCATCTTTACGCCCTTCGCAATGACGCCGCATGGTCGACGTCGTTCCTTGCGCTGGCCGAGGCCGCGCCTCGGCTGAGCATCGATGGCATGGGCGTCTACGATTATGTGTTCAACGGGGCGCCCCACGGCGGCAGAACGGTTTTCGATGAGATTCGCCTTCACGATTCGACCCGCATTGTCGACCTTGATCGCCCCGGCGAGGCTGAGCCCTGGACACCAGAGTCCCCCACCCCGCCGGAGCGGCGGGATTTCGAGACGGTGGCCGACTGGCTGACCACTCTCGTTTCCGACCGCTTCAAGGACATTGTCGAAGCCTTCGGCGACAGGATCGATACTGCGCTCTCGGGCGGCTACGACAGCCGTCTGGTTCTAGGGTTGCTCCGCCGTCTCGGCGCTCAGCCGCGGATCCACGTCTATGGTCGCTCTTCGGATCCCGACGTTGCAGTCGCCCACCGTATCGCCGAAGGTGAACGCTTCGCGCTCGACCACACCGACAAGAGCACCTTTCCCTTGGCCGAGGCGGATGCTTACCCGCGCATCGTCGCCCAGAATTTCCGCGTCTTCGACGGTTGGCAAAGCGACGGCCTGTTCGACAACGGCGCCGACCTCGCCACCCGACGCAAGCGTAGCGAGGGTGGGGCGCTGATGCTCAATGGGGGCGGTGGAGAGATCTTTCGTAACTTTTTCTATCTTGCCGACCGGCCCTTCGCGGCGCGCGATCTGGTCCGGGCGTTCTATTGCGCCTTCGATCCCGCTGTCTGCACCGACAGATTCGATGCTCGGGCTTACGTTGACGCCTTCGCCAGCCATATCCTTCGCACACTCGGGGTAAATGCGGCGCGCCTTGCGCGCAACGATGTCGAGCGTGCTTATCCCTTTTTCCGCTGCCGGTTCTGGATGGGCCGCAATAATAGCGTGAACAACCGTCTCGGATACGCAATCACCCCTTTCGCCGACTGGCGCATTGCATCCGCGGCGACGACCCTACCCTTGCGTTACAAGAACGCCGGTCGGCTCGAAGGGCGCATGATCGCGCTTGTTGATCCCCGCCTCGCGGCCTATCCATCGGTCTACGGCCACGCCTTCGACTGCACGCCAAGCTGGAGGCATCGCTTCTCGGAATGGTCTGTACGCATCCGACCGCCAGCGTTACGTGCGTTGAGCTACCGGCTCAAGCGCCGACAGGCAGCCACACGGCCCCGTCAGTTGACGAAGCCCTATCTCGCGCGGGTGATCGACGTCGAACTTCCCTTCATGCGACGCTTCTTCCGGGTCGACGCCATAAAAGACATCGATCAGCTTAACCGAATCTGCTCACTCGAATATCTCTTCGAAAGAACAAACCCAGACGATCCCGGCTCCACGAGTTGACCAACATGCAAAGAGATGAACCGCCATTGCGGAGCGGAGAGCTGGCTCACCCAGACTCGGAAGGCTCGGGCGGGGCGAGGCGCAGGCAGGCGCAGCCCA
>CAZHDF010000338.1:0-2124 GCA_964531525.1 uncultured Alphaproteobacteria bacterium
AGTTGATCTTGATCCCGGTCTTGTCCTTGAACGCGCTGATGAAGTCCGGCGGCAGATAGTCCGACCACATCAGGATGTTGAGCTCGCCCGACGACGACAGCGCGTCGCGCACGAACAAGGGGCCGGCCGCCGCGAAGGCGCCGGCCGCAGCACCCGCCTTCAGCACCATGCGGCGCGTGAAGGCCTTGGCCGCGCGCTGCGTTTGCGCGCTCGATTTCCGGTTTGTCTTCGTTTCGCTCATTGTGATGCCTCCCAACTGGCAAATTCGTTCCGTAACGCCGGTTTCGTCGCGCCGGCCGACACCGTTTTCGCGCGGCACCCCCCACGACGCGGAGTCTCGGCCCCTCGTCCGGGGGAGGGTCGTTCCCTTGTCGCGCGCCGCATGCTCCCGCGCGGCGGCACGTGTCCGCCGGCGGGATCTTCGCCCGGTGGTTTTCGTCGGCGACGACGATTCGGACATCCACGGGATGCGGCCGTCCTCGCGTTACCGTTGTCCGCCGTCTTGCCGGGCGGTACGCCTTCCGGTCGAAGCTTCGAGTATCATGCGACCTTTGACGAGGGGCGCAACAGTTTTTCGTCCCTGGCCCATGAGCGCGCGTGCCGTTGGCCCAACGCCGCCGTCCCGAAGTCCACCGATATCGTCCCGACATTGCCCCCGACATTGCCCCCGACATTGACAGCCCGGCCGGGGCCTGATAGCGCAGGCGCATCCGACCGGGGAGGGGACCGATGTCGTCCGCGCAACGTCGCGGCGCCGCGCTGCGTGTCGTCGCGAGCCTGAGCGCCGCCTATTTCGTCAGTCAGTTCTTTCGCTCGGCGAACGCGGTCATCGCGCCCGAGCTGATGCGCGACCTCGGGCTCACGCCGCGCGCGCTGGGCCTGGTGACGGGCGCGTTCTTCCTCGCCTTCGGCGCCTTCCAGATCCCGGTCGGCGTGTTGCTCGACCGCTTCGGCCCGCGCCGCGTGGTGCCGGCGATGTTCTCCTTCGCGGTCGCCGGCGCGCTGGTGTTCGCCGCCGCCGACACGGCGCTCGGCCTGGCGTTGGGGCGCGCGCTCATGGGGGTGGGCTGCGCCAGCGCCTTCATGGGCGGGCTGGTCGCCTGCGCGCGCTGGTTCCCGCCCGACCGCTTCGCCACGGTCTCGGCCTCGATCCTCGCCGCCGGCGGGACCGGCGCGCTTCTGTCGACCACGCCGCTCGCCTTCGCGGCCGAGACCGTGGGCTGGCGCGGGGCCTTCGTCGCCATGGCGGGGCTTACGGCGCTGGTCGCGGTGCTGGTCTACGTCGTGGTGCGCGATGAACCACCCGGGGCGCCGCCCGAGGCGGGAGACGACCCGGGGGCGGGCGATTCGACGGCCCCGGCCTCCGAGCCCCGCCCGCGCGAGACGTTGCGGAGCTCGTTCGCGGGCCTGCGCGAGGTGTTCGCGAGCCCCCAGGTGCCGGGGCTGCTGGCCATGGGCTTCGTCGCCTATCCGGTGTTCGCGACCGTGGCGACGCTCTGGGCCGGGCCCTATCTCGCCGACGTCTATGGGCTCGACCCGGTGGCGCGCGGCAACGCGCTGGCGCTCGCGACGGTGGCGACGCTCGCGGGCACGCTCGGCTACGGGCCGCTCGACCGGGTATTCGATTCGCGCAAGCGGGTGGTGATCGGCGGCGCGCTCGCGACGTTCGCGGTGCTCGTCGTCCTCGCCGCCGCGCCCCGGCTCGCGGTCTGGCAGGCGGTGGCGCTGCTGACCCTGTTCGGGACCGTCGGCGTCTATTCGGTGATGGTGCTGACCCACGGCCGGGCGAGCTTTCCCGACCGTCTCGTGGGGCGCGCGGTGACAACGGTCAACCTCGCGGGCTTCGTCGGCGTCGCCGTGTTCCAGGCGATCACCGGAGCGATCGTCGGGGCCTTCGCCGACCCGACCACCGATCCGACCATGGGCGCCCCGGTCCCGGCGATCGCCTACCGCGCGGTCTTCGCCGCGCTCGCCGCGACGATCCTCGTCGCCCTGTTCCTCTACCGCCGCACCACCGACATCCGCCCCAGCACCGGTTTACCGAGGGGGCGGGGGTGAGGGGAGGTGTCGCGCGCAGATGGCGCGCCCGGCAGGATTCGAACCTGCGACCCCAGGATTAGGAAT
>CAZHDF010000339.1:0-2055 GCA_964531525.1 uncultured Alphaproteobacteria bacterium
CGATGGCCGGGCCCGCCGGCGAGACCGTCTTTTGTCACGAGGAACTCCGCGACGCATTGCTCGCAGTCGCAGGCGCGAAGGGAGGGGCGATCGACAACAGGAGGATCGGCGCGTGGTTGCAGCGAAACAAGGGCCGCATCGCCGATGGTCTGAGACTCAGCTTGGCGCCGGAGCGCGACCGCCACTCCAAAGTGGCGATGTGGTTCGTCGAACGCGTGCAGAACGGCGCGGGGTCTGCGGGGTCTTGCGGGGTCTCTTCTACTCCTTAATAAGAAAATGTCAGATTGGAATAGTTATAAAATGACAATTTATAGAGGGTGGGTAGGACTGACCCCGCGAGACCCCGCAGACCCCGCAAGGGCGTGCCCGGACCCTTTTCAAGCCGGACCGCGGACCATCGCGGACCGGGGAGGCCTGACCGATGGCTGAGATCATCGCGCTCTCCTCGCGCTTCCACGAGACCATCGGGCGGATCTGGCGCCTCACCCGAGAAATCCGCGCGCTGGAGGACCGCCTCGAGGCCGCGCGCCGACACGCCGCCGCGGAATTCGCCGCTGAGCAAGGCTGGGCCTACGCGCCGCCTGATGCCGCCCGCTTCGTCGACACACGGCGCTTCGGGGCGCTCGTGTACACCCAAGGGCCCGACAGCCGCATCGATCTCTTCACCTTGGCTCGACCGCTGCCCGGCCGGCCGAGCCGACTGGTGGCGCTCGTCTATCACACGCTCAACCCCGGCGGCCGAGAGGCGGCTCTTGTCCTCGAGCGCGCGCGCAACGCCGGGCTCCAGGCCTTGCCGCTCGGCGTCGACAGCTGGTTCTGGCCGGGCGAAAGCGTGGCCCGCCTTGTAACCCCATCCCCATGATTCACGTCGCGAAGGAGGAGCCAACGATGCTTCGCAAACCACGTCCCGAAGACTTCAAGCCCGTCAGCGAGGCCCCTGCCGTCCGCCGGGCCCAGGCCGTGCTTGAGAAGGCCGAAGCCCGCGCGCGCGAGGCCGCGGCAGCGGTCGCCGAGATGGAGCAAGAGCTCCAGAAAGCCCGCGAGGCCGCAATCGACGCCTTGCTCAAAGACGAAGAGCCGGACGGCAAACCAATTGAGACAGCGCTGCAGGAGCTAGAGGGCGCCCGAGAGGCCAATAATGCCGTGGATGGTGCTGTAGAGAAGGCACGCGCCCAACTCGCTCAGGCGATGGCCGAGGCGCGCCGCGACCTCGTCGAGAAACTGACTGAGGCATCCAAGGAGGCCGCGCGGCTCCTGGACAAGCGCCTCGCCACAGCATTCAAAGCGAATGAGGCCGTCAGGGCACTATGGCGGCGGGCGGATGAACTCGGCGTATCAAGCGAGGTGCCACCTCTCTTCTTCACCGGCAAGTTTAACCCCGACGCGTTCGCGATTTGGCGCAAAGACATCGCATCTTACGCCACCAAGCCCCGTCGGCCGCGCACCGACCTCGTGACCGTCCGCTTCATCGCGTCGCCGCCGCAGGAGTACGCCCACCTGCTCGGTGCCGCCTATGCCGCCGGCGACGTCGCCGGCTTCGAGCCCGATCTCGCCGCCCGGATGGTGCGCGAGCAGATCGCCATCTACGCCGATGACCCGAGCCGTGAGCCGCCGGAGGAGCCGAAGCCGGAGCCCATCGAGGCCGCGCCGGGGGACGTCACGCTGCTGCGCTTCCGGCGTCGCTGGTCGCCCGGGCTCGGCCGGCCGAGCTACATGTGCGGCGACGTCGCGGGCTTCGATCCGCAGACCGCCAACGCGCTCGTCTCCGAAGGCATCGCCACGGTTGTCGAGCCTGACGATGATGCGCCCACCGCGGCGCCCGCGCCTGCGCCGGCCCCGGTCGCGGGTCAGACCGGCGCGCCCGCCCTCGAGGTCCGGGAGGACGCGTGATGGCGCTCTCGCAGGAAGAACGCGCGCGGCTGGTCGCGCACCCCGAGTGCTTCACTGCGCCCGGCGATCTCGTCGGCGTCCACCGCGAGCGGTTTCTCCTGGCGCTGCTGTCGACCGAAGAGCCCCACATCCCGAGCCCCGTGCAGCACATCGGTTCGTCGATGT
>CAZHDF010000340.1:0-2032 GCA_964531525.1 uncultured Alphaproteobacteria bacterium
CGGCCAGCACCCGGTGGGGCGACAGGCTCTCGACCGTGAAGGGGCCGGCGACGCGGATGCGGGACTTGTCGACATAAGGCCTGTCGTAGAGGTACTCGAAGTCGGCATGTGCCGCGATCGAGGCGTCGATTTCCTTCTGCCGGGCAATGCGCGCCTCCCAAAAGGCTTCGAGCGCCGCTTGCGCGGCCTTGGGCCAGTCGGCGGGCGGCTTGCGCGGCGCCTCCCATTCGAGGAGGCCGCCGGCGGGCGCCGGTTCGCCGGAGGGAAGCGT
Source organism: uncultured Alphaproteobacteria bacterium (assembly GCA_964531525.1). GTDB lineage: Bacteria > Pseudomonadota > Alphaproteobacteria > JAAXGF01 > JAAXGF01 > CAYYWV01. The sequence continues at coordinate 272 of CAZHDF010000340.1, forward strand.
GACCTCGCCTTCGGCGCGGAAGTCGATCATTTCCCCCGCCCGGCCCCCGGTTTCGACCTTGAACGGCGTGGCGTGGCCGCGCAGCGCCCCGTTCAAGTCGGCGAGCGCCGCTTCGACCGTCGGCCGCCACTTCTCCCAGATCGTGTCGATCTCGGCGTTATTGGCGATGGATTTGAGGGTGATGTGCGGCACGCGCTCGTAGACGAAGCCGTGGCGAATATCGCCGTATGTCGGCCTTTCGGGCGGTGGGCGGCCGGCGATCTCGGCCTCTTTCTTCAGGCCCTCAGGTGAGTCGGCGAGCAGGTAATAGGGATAGCGCGCCCCCATGATGCGGGCGCGGGCGAGCGCGAGCGCCACGCGGCTGGTGTCGATGGTGATCCACCGCCGCCCCCACTGCTCGGCCACATAGGCCGTGGTGCCGGACCCGCAGGTGGGGTCCAGCACCAGATCGCCGGGGTCGGTGGTCATGAGAATGCAGCGCTGGATTACTTTTGGGTTTGTTTCAACGACATAGCGTTTATCAGAAGCGTCAAATCCCCATCGAGTATCAAGCCAAAGGTTAGATACAGGAATGGCCGGTTGATCGTCGAAAAACCTTACATACGAGATAGATTTTCTTCGTGGTAGTAGACGGTCCGCCCGCAGAACACGGGTCATTCCTACTTCACTTGTTGACCATCCGCGGTTGCCGGGTGAGAAACTTCGGCCATAGGCCTTAAAGGGGTATGTTGAGGCATCCGATGGAGTTTGGGATGTGGAGGGTGCTGGGCGAAATAAACGTTCATTGCCATTAAGGGCATCTAATTTTACCGGATCAAATCTGCCAAATCCTTTCCAATTATATTTATATTCTGCCCCACCATCTTCGATAGATCGCTTAACAAATGGTTGTCTATATTTTGTCTTTTCTATGTTTTTGCCATACCAAATCAACACATCGCCAACAGGCGCAAGGTATCGAGATGTTGCAGAGCTTGTTTTCCAAAAGAAGATTTCTGAGCAAGAGTTGTCTTCCCCAAACACTTCATCCATCAGCGCCCGCACGCGATGGACATTCTCGTCGCCGATCTGAACGAAGATCGAGCCTGAGTCCGCTAGCAGGTCGCGGGCCACGGTGAGGCGGTCGCGCAGGTAGGTGAGGTAGGAGTGGATGCCGTCGCGCCAGGTGTCGCGAAAAGCGCGCACCTGTTCGGGCTCGCGGGTGATGTGCTCGGCCTTGCCGTCTTTTACGTCGCGCGAGGTGGTGGACCACTGGAAGTTGGAGTTGAACTTGATGCCGTAGGGCGGGTCGATATAGATGCACTGGACCTGGCCGCGCAGGCCCTCGCGCTCGGCGAGCGACGCCATCACCTGGAGGCTGTCGCCCAGGATCATGCGGTTCGACCAGTTGGCGGCATGCTGGTAGAACTCGGTCGCCGCTTCCTTGTCGGGAAGGCCGTTGAAGTCGGCGAACAGGTCGGGGGTCTCGGTCGCCTTCTCGTTGCGGCGCGCTTTGCTCTCGCGCAAAAGGTCATCGATCAAGACCTTGGGGTGGATCTTCTCTTGGATGTAGAGCGGCGGGGCCTGGACCACGAGGTCGGACCAGTCCTGCTCGTCCTTGCCGCGCCAGACGAGCTGCGGGTCGAGGTCGCGGTTGCGGCGCTCGATGGCGAGGCGGATCGGCGTCTTGTCCTCGTCCGCCATCACAGGCTCGAGCTCGGCGGTGGGGATGTTGGGGCGCTTCGCTTCGTCGTGGGTGAGGGTTTCAACCGCGATCGGTTT
>CAZHDF010000341.1:0-2011 GCA_964531525.1 uncultured Alphaproteobacteria bacterium
TGGCACGGCTGGACAGATCGGATGTGGTGGTTCTGGACGCCGCCGACATCCTCGACAAGCAGGGCCGTAACGGTCTGTTGTGGATGCTCATCGCTACCGGCGTCCCGGCGCTCGTCGGCATGACGATCGCGGACCCGGAGAAAACGCCCCCTCCAGACCTCGCAGCGTCTGGGCGCGGCGCGACTTACTGGATCGAGAGCGGTGTCGCCGATCCGCTCGCTAAAGAGAAAGACGCGGCATGAGCGGCGATCTGCTGAGATTTTCTGGCGCGGCATGGCATGGCTCGGCGATGCGCGGCCGGGCAATGAAAGGCAAGGCACAAAACAAGGAGGGCAGGATGACACTCCCCATCGCGCGGAACGGCACAGGCCACGCGGTGAAAATTCACAGGGGCCCGGGGAAAGCGGCGCGGAGCCGGGACTCTGACACGGCGAAAGCGCCGGTGAAAATTCACCGAGCGCCCGAGTGCAAGGCGATCGGATGTTCTCGGCGCACGCGGCATCCCACCGGCTACTGCTTCCAGCACACGCAGATGGAAGAGGCGAGGATGCGGTTTCTCTTTCTGATCGTCGCGCCGGCGGCAACATGGGCGATCATCGGGGCCGCCTGGTGGCTGTCATGAGCGATCGGAGACACCCCTCTCGCAACAGACGTGGCCACGCCAAGCGTGCGCGCATGGACGCAGTGATTGCGGCGATCAAGCGTGTCGAGGCCCGCGGCGACGAGACGACGTCGATGGCGGTGCGTGCAGAGACGGGGCTCCCGGCTTGGCAATTCCGCGATGCCGTCGCGGCGCTGCGCGCGGATGGTCTCGTCCGCTGCACTGGACGGTCAAAGGGTCGCGTCCTGACCATCGTGAGCCCACGCGGGCGACCGGCAGGTTCACGCGAGAGCGGGCCGAGGGCAGCGCCGCCGAAGCCGGCGTGGTTGACCGAACGGGCCGACATCGATGCTCCGCCTGAGAACCAAGCAGACCGACCAGCGGAGCGCCGATGCCTGCGCTGCCGCAAACCCTTTGAGTCGTGGGGGATCGGGAACCGGCTGTGCAAAGCATGCAATGCATATGCGCGCAGCGCAGGCGATGCGGATATGTGCGTCTCGCCGCCGACGGAATGGGCCGGGGCATGACGACGCTCAACTTCGTCTGGCATATCCCAAGATCAGGATATCGGTGGGTTACCGCGCGGGCCGCCGACGATCCGAATGCCAAGGAGCAACGGTTCCTTGCGCCATTGAGCAAGGGGCCTGTTCGGGTGCGCCAACCGATGCGCGACGAGCCTGCGCTCTTCCGCGTCTTCGCAGAGACCCCGCTCAATGAAGAAGCGATCGCTGGCTTCGCAAATGCCCACGGCCTACTTGGCGGCGATCACCTGCGGCCGATCGCGGTCAGCGAAGCCGGCGTAGAGCCATGCGGCGAACCTTTTGATGCCTGGGAAGAAGAGATCGCCGCCATGCGAGAAACGCTCGCGGTCTGGGATGCCGTCCAATGCGGCGACGAGGCTTATTTCAAGAGGCGCGTTCGTTGGAGCAATGACAAGGTGACGTTCGAGATCGAGTCCGGAACACGTGTGCTCGCCGATGCCTCAATGCTCGATTGGGCGTACTCCCTCATGCTGCTGCGCTACGACTATCTGCGCACCGCCCGTTGGCTAGTGCAAGACATAATCAACGAGCACCTCACGGGCAAGGTTGCCACGCGGCTCCTCTGGAACGAAGAACGCGCCCGGTCGCAGATGGCGGTGGTTCCTACCTCTCTCGCGAGCGCGCTCTGGACCCAATTCGCGCTCGCCGTCGACGCCGAGAAAGGCTTCCGCCGCTGCTCAGTCTGTGGAAAGTGCTTCGATGTAGTGGACAGAGCACCAGGCCGGCAACGCATTTACTGCTCGGCCAGGTGTCGCACCCGCGCCTATCGCGATAGGAAATCGGAGTCTGAGAATGAAGCCTGATCGCAAACCCCGTCCCGAAGACTTCAAGCCCGTCAGCGAAGACCCGTGCGTCCGCAAGGCCCAGG
>CAZHDF010000342.1:0-1997 GCA_964531525.1 uncultured Alphaproteobacteria bacterium
CGGCGATGAACGGGTTGAGCGCCATGCGCAGCGGGTACTTGCACAGCGCCCGGAACGGGTGCAGCCCCTTGGCCCGCGCGGTGACCACGTATTGCTTGCGCAGCTCGTCCAGGAGGTTGGCGCGGAGCCTCCGGATCATCCCCGCCGTGCCCGAGGTGCCGATCACCAGGACCGGAATCCACAGGTGCTCGAAAATCGACCCCAGCTTGGCGAGGCTCCAGGGCTGGTCCAGGTATTCGGGCGCCATCAGCCCGCCGATCGAGGTGCCGAACACCACGTTGGCGAAATACATCAGCACCAGCGCGAGCAGGAAGTTGGGCGTCGCCAGCCCGAGGAAGCCCAGGAAGGTGAGCCCGTGATCGGTCCAGCTATACTGGTGGGTCGCCGAGTAGACGCCGATCGGGAACGACACCGCCCAGGTGAACAGGATGGTCGAGAACGAGACCAGCATGCTGAGCCAGATGCGGTTGCCGATCACCTCGATCACCGGGCGGTTGAACTCGAAGGAGAAGCCGAAATCGCCGCGCAGCATGCCCGCGACCCAAAGGACGTATTGCTCCCACATCGGTTTGTCGAAACCGTACTGCGCGCGTAGAAAGGCGATCTTGCCGGCGTTGACTGCCTCGCCCTGGGCCTGGAGCTCGGCGATATAGGTGGAGAGGTAATCGCCCGGCGGAAGCTGGATGATGACGAAGGTAATCACGCTGATCGCGATCAGCGTCGGGATCATGACGAGCAGGCGGTGCGCCGTGTAGCTCAGCATCGCGCCACTCCCGCCTAGCCGCCCGCGCCCTCGGGCGCGAGCCAGAAGAGGTCGGGCCGGTAGATGCCGAAGAACGCCCCCGGGTCCCAGTTGTAGATGCCCTTTTCGGGGATGTTGCGCATCCGGTCGCTCACCACCACCGGCTGGGGAATGCCGGCGACCAGGCCGATGGTGAAGACCTGCTCGGCGTTGATCGCGAGCATGCGATGCCAGATCTCGACGCGCTCGGCGCGGGTGGTCGAGGAAAGCCAGGCATCGTAAAGGTCGAGCAACTCGCGCGCGGGCGCGAGATCGACCGGCTCGCCCGCCGCGCCGCCGGTCTCGTAAAACTGGCCCCAAGCCGGCCACTGGTAGCCCTGCTGGGTGGTCGGCGCGAACTCCCAGGGACTCATGTCGGGGCTCGGCGCGCCGTTCTCGAAGCCGAACCAGATCGACATCACCGTCTCGCCCGAGAAGATGCGGTTGCGGAACACCTCGCGCTGCGAGGGGCGGGTGTAAAGCGTGATCCCGGCGCGCAGCCAACTGTCGTGGATGAGCTCGAGCACGTCGGTCTGCTCGGTGTCCTCGCCCGCGGTCTCGACGATGATCTCGAGCGGGCGGCCGTCGGGCAGCAGCCGGACGCCTCGGTCGTCGCGCTTGGTCAGCCCGAGCTCGTCGAGCAACGCGTTGGCGGCCTCGAGATCGAACCCGGCCCAGAGCGACCGGTAGGCGGGACGATACAGCGGGCTCGCCGCGAGCACCGTGTTGTTGCCCTCGATCCCGAGGCCGAAATAGATCACCTGATTGATCTCGTGACGGTCGATGGCGAGCGACAGGGCGCGGCGAAAGCGCACGTCGCGCAGCAGCTTCCGCCAAACCGGGTCGCGCGCCGTGAGGTTGGGATAAAGCGCGAGCCGCGAGCCCCGCACCGTGCGCCACAGCCGCACCCGGTAGTGGTTGCGCGCCTCGCCCGCCTTGAGGAAGGGGTAATTGTTGAAATAAAGCCCACGCGCCTGAAGGTCCACCGCGCCCGAGCCGACCTTGGCGGGGATCAGGCTCGAATCCACGGTTTCCAGCAGAATCCGGTCGATATAGGGAAGCTGCCGCCCGGCCGCGTCGACGCGGTGGAAGAAGGGGTTGCGCTTGGCGACGAAGCGCGAGGCCGGCGGCCGGGTCGTGTTGCGCCACGGCTGAAGCGTCGGCAGGTCCGGGTTGTCGAACCGGTACATGTTGTCCTTGGCGTTGTGCAGCGCCG
>CAZHDF010000343.1:0-1984 GCA_964531525.1 uncultured Alphaproteobacteria bacterium
AGCCCGCCGAGCTGGTCATGAGCGCGCGGCCCGGCACGCCGCTCGCCGAGATCGACGCGGCGCTCGCCGAGCATGGCCAGGCGCTCGCCTTCGAGCCTCCCGACCTCGGCTCGCTGCTCGGCGCCCCGCGGAACGCGGCCAGCATCGGCGGCGTGTTCGCCTGCAATCTCGCGGGCCCCCGGCGGATCAAGGCCGGCGGCGCGCGCGACCATCTTCTGGGCCTGCGCGCGGTCACCGGGCGCGGCGAGACGATCAAGGCCGGCGGGCGGGTGGTCAAGAACGTCACCGGCTACGACCTGTGCAAGCTGTTCGCGGGCGCCCACGGCACGCTCGCGGCGATGACCGAGCTGACCTTCAAGGTTCTGCCCGCGCCCGAGGACGCGGCGACGGTGGCGATTCGCGGGCTCGACGACGAGGCGGCGATCCGCGCCATGACCGCCGCGACGGCGAGCCCGCACGAGGTTTCCGGCGTCGCGCATCTGCCCGGACCCGCTACCGCGCGGGCGGGCGTCGCGGCGCTCGCCGACGGGCGCGCCGCGACCTTGATCCGGGTCGAGGGACCGGGCCCCTCGGTCGCCCACCGGGCCGAGGCGCTCGCCGCGATGGGCGCCGAGCACGGGCCGGTCGAAACCCTGGGACGCGACGAGACGCGGGCGCTGTGGCGCGCGATCGGCGACGTCGCGCCGCTCGACGGCGGCGATGGGCGGACCGGCGAACGAATCGTCTGGCGGCTTTCGGTGCCGCCCGCGGAAGGCGCGCGCGCGGTCGCGGCGATCGCCGCCGGAACCGAGGAGGCCGCGTGGTTCCATGACTGGTCGGGCGGGCTGATCTGGCTTTCGCTCGACCCCAAACGGGAGAACGACGACGGCGGCGCCGCGCGGCTGCGCGCCGCGATCGCCGGCCTCGGCGGATATGCGACGCTCGCCCGCGCGCCGGCGGACTTGCGCGCCCGCGCGCCCGTCTTTCAGCCCCAGCCCGCGCCGCTCGCCGCGCTGACGGCGCGGATCAAGGACGGTTTCGATCCGCGCCATATACTCAACCCCGGCCGCATGTACGCCGGCCTGTGACGACCGGTTTATAAAGTCCCTGTGAGGAGATCCTTCGATGCGCATCGTTCTGGGATTGATCGTTTCGATCGCCTGGCTTGCCGCCGTCGCCTTCTACGTCGACCAATATGTCGGCGTCGAGAACCTGCTCGGCCTCCTGCCCACCGAGATCGCGACCCTCGCGGGCGCGGTCGTGCTGCCGGTGATGCTGATCTGGGTGGCGGCGGGCGCGTTCGAGCAGGCGGCGGCCCAGCGCCGGAGCGGGGCGGTGCTGCGCGATCTGGTGGCGAACCAGGCCCAGGCCGCCGCCGCCCAGCTTCGCGCCGCCCATTGCCTGACACTGCTGCGCTCGGCCGAGCTGATCGAGCGCGAGCTCGGCACGATCGCGCGGCGGATCGCCGAGTACCTGCCCGCGTCCAAGGAGTCCAAGGAAAAGACGACGGCGAACGGCGGCGAACGGCCCGACGACGTCGACGCGGCCTTCGCGGCGCTGCTCGACCCGGCCCGGCGCGGCACGCCCAAGGCGTTGCGCGCGTTGCTTGACAAGCGCGCCGCCGGGCGCTCGCTGATGATTCGCTACTGCGACGCCTTCGAGGCGCTGGTCGGCGATTGCGACGCCTGCGACGCGGACGGCAGGCTGCGCCAGCACTACGAGCGTTCGGTCATGGGCGAGGTCTACCGGCTGTTCGGCGAAGCCCTCGACCGCAAGCCGGCGTAAGCCGCGCCGCGCCGCGCGGGCGCACCGGAGCCCATAGTCATGCAGACCAATTTCTCGCTCGCCCAGCTCGCCGACCCCGCCATCGAGGACGCCGAGGGCATCCTGCGCAAATGCGTCCATTGCGGCTTCTGCACCGCGACCTGCCCGACCTACGTGCTGCTCGGCGACGAGCTCGACAGCCCGCGCGGGCGCATCTATCTGATCAAGGACATGCTCGAGA
>CAZHDF010000344.1:0-1974 GCA_964531525.1 uncultured Alphaproteobacteria bacterium
GCCGGGGAGAAGCGCCAGCGGCGCACCGCGTCGAGCGCCGCGCGGTCGAGAAGCTTTGAGCCGCTCGTGCGCTCGACCGCGACGCTCGCGACCCCGCCGCTCGCGAGCACCGAGACCCGCAGCACCACGCGCCCCTCGATCCCCTTGCGCCGCGCGGCGAAGGGGTAGGCCGGGCGCGGGTTGCCGGGGAAGGCGGACGCCAGCGCCGAATCCCCGGGGCCGAGGCCGGTGTCGAGGGTCGGGGCGGCGCTCCCGATCCCGTCCGGGCGCGCCGAGGCCAGGACGGCGGTCGCCGCCTGGGGTTCCACCGCTTCGGGCGCCGCCGCTCCGGGGGGGCGCTTGCCGGGGTCGAAATCGCGCGCGGCGATCACGGGCTCGGGCGGCGGCGCGGGTGCCGCGACGGCCTCGGGCTCCGGCGCGGGGCGGGCGTGCGGCGTCGGCGCGGGGCGGGGCGTGATCGTCGCGGCCACCACCGCCGGGGCGCGCGGGCGTTCATGGGCGGGCTTGACGGGCGGCGGCGGCGGGACCGGCGCGGCCTCGTCGCGCGCCGGGGGAACGGCGGGTGTCTCGGGCGCGGCGGGCGGCGACGCCTCGGCCGTCTCGACGGGGGGCGGCGGCGCGGGCTCGGGCGGCGTCTCGCTTACCGGCTCGGATTCGGGCGCGGGCTTGGGGATGGGCGCGGCCAGGGGTTCGGGCGCCGGCGTGGGCTCGGAGACGAGCGCGGGCGGGGCCTCGGGCGCGGCGGGGGGCGCGTCTCCGGCCTTTTGCGCGCCGGCCGTCGCGGCCGGGTCGGCGAAGACCAGCGAGACCGGGATCATGGGCAGCGGCCGGGCGGGCTCCTGCCAGGCGAGCGCCAGCGTGCCCGCGACCGCCGCCGCGTGCAGCGCGAGCGAGAAGCCGATCGCCATCGGGCTCGCGGGAAGGGCGCGCGGGCTCACGGTCCCGCCTCCGGCCCGTCCAGCCGCCGCCAGGGAACCAGCCAGGGCTCGCCCTCGACCGTGCCGGCGAGCGCCTCGATCCGATAGGCGCGGGCGAGGTTCTCGGGGCTCAGCACCCGGTCCGCGCGGCCCTCGGCGATCAGGCGGCCGCCGGCCAGCAGCACCAGGCGGTCGCAGAACCGCGCCGCGAGCGTGAGGTCGTGGAGCACCGCGACCGCCGCACCGCCGCCGCGCGCGATGTCGCGCAGGATCTCCATGACCTGGAGCTGGTGGAAGGGGTCGAGCGCGGCGACCGGCTCGTCGGCGAGCAGCACCCGGGGCGCGCCCGCGAGCGCCCGGGCCAAGAGCGCGCGCAGCCGCTCGCCGCCCGATAGCGTGGTCACGGGCCGGTCCTCGAAGGCGGTCATGTCGGTGCGCGCGAGCGCTGCGTCGATGGCGCGCGCGTCCCGGGCCCCCGCCGGACGCCAGGCATCCAGCCAGGGCAGGCGGCCGAGCGCGGCGAGCCGGCGCACGGTCAGCGGCCAGTGGACGGGCGCGTTCTGGGGGAGATAGGCGACGGCGCGCGCCAGGTGGCGGCGATCGGCGGCGGCGAGCGGCGCGTCCTCGAACAGGACCGCGCCCGCCTCGGGCGCGCGGAGCCCGGCGAGCACGCGCAAGAGCGTCGTCTTGCCCGCGCCGTTGGGGCCGATCAGGGCCACGAACTCACCCGCGCCGACCGCGAAATCGACCGCCTCGAGCGCCGCCCGCCCGTCGTAGCTCACCCCGATCCCGCGCGCCGCCAGAAGGGTCATCGCATCGCCCGCCGGGTGCTGACGATCAGGTAGAGGAAGAAGGGCGCGCCGACCAGCGCCGTCAGCACGCCGAGCTTGAGCTCGGGCCCCGGCGAAAGCAGCCGCACGGCGATATCGGCGACCAGCAGCAGCGCCGCGCCGCCGAACGCGCTCGCGACCAGCAGGCGGCTCGGCTGGTGGCCGACGAAGGGGCGCAGGAGATGGGGCACGACGAGGCCGACGAAGGCGATCCCGCCGCTCACCGC
>CAZHDF010000345.1:0-1971 GCA_964531525.1 uncultured Alphaproteobacteria bacterium
TCAACAGCGCCGTCAAGATCGCCGTTGTCCGGGCGATGGAAAGGCGGGCATGACCGCATACGGAAAAGAACGATGACCCAGACCAACCTTCCGCCGAACGCGCCCCAAGCGGCGCAGGTCTATCCCATCGACCGCTTTTTGCACGCGCTTCAGGCGCGCATGACCGGCGGCATCTCGCCGTCCTCGGCATGGCTGGCCTATCTCGACTGGGCCGTGCACCTAGCCAACTCGCCCGGCAAGCAAGGCGAGCTTGCGGCCAAGGCGCTTCGCAAGTCGATTCGTTTTCACACCTATGCTTGGCGCCTGCTTGCGGGGCGCGCCGAAGGCCCCTGCATCGAGCCCCTGCCCCAGGACCGCCGCTTTCGCGCGCCCGCATGGCGGCAGTTCCCTTTCGCGCTCTACTATCAGTCCTTCCTCCTTCTCCAGCAGTGGTGGCACGTGGCGACCACCGGCGTGCACGGCGTTTCGCGCCACCACGAGGACGTGGTCTCTTTCGCCGCGCGCCAGATTCTCGACGTTTTCTCGCCGGCGAACTTCGTTCTCACGAACCCCGAAGTGCTCAAGGCCACGATCGCCGAAGGCGGCGCGAACCTGTTGCGCGGAGCGCAGAACTTTTTCGAGGACTGGGAACGCGCGGCGCTCCAGAAGAAACCGGTCGGAGCCGAGAACTTCCGCGTCGGCAAAGAGGTCGCCGTCACCCCCGGCAAGGTCGTCTACCGCAACCGGCTGATCGAGCTGATCCAATACGCGCCTCAAACAAAGACCGTGTACGCCGAGCCGGTGTTGATCGTGCCGGCCTGGATCATGAAGTACTACATCCTCGACCTTTCGCCCGGAAACTCGCTGGTCCGCTATTTGGTCGAAAAAGGCCACACGGTGTTCATGATCTCGTGGCGCAACCCGACCGCCGAAGACCGCGAGCTTGGCATGAACGACTACCTGGAGCTCGGGGTGATGCGCGCGCTCGACGCGATGCGCGCAATCGTCCCCGAGCGCGCCGTGCACGCGGTGGGTTATTGCCTCGGCGGCACGCTGCTCGCGATCGCCGCGGCGGCGCTGGGGCGCGACGGCAAGGACTGGCTCGCCTCGGTCACGCTGTTCGCGGCCCAGACCGACTTCACGGAAGCGGGCGAGCTGATGCTGTTCATCGACCAAAGCCAGGTCGCCTATCTCGAAGACCTGATGTGGGATCAGGGCTATCTCGACACCAAGCAGATGGCGGGCGCGTTCCAGATTCTGCGCTCGAACGACCTGATCTGGTCGCGCCTCGTCCACGACTACCTGATGGGCGAGCGGCGGCCGATGATCGACCTGATGGCCTGGAACGCGGACGCGACCCGGATGCCTTACCGCATGCATTCCGAGTATCTGCGGCGTCTGTTCCTCGACAACGACCTCGCCGAAGGACGCTATACGGTCGGCGATCGCCATATCGCGCTAAGCGACATCCGGGCCCCGATCTTCGCCGTCGGAACAGAGCGCGACCACGTCGCGCCTTGGCGGTCGGTCTACAAGATCCACCTGCTCGCCGACGCCGAGGTGACCTTCCTCTTGACCAGCGGCGGCCACAACGCCGGCATCGTCAGCGAGCCCGGCCATCCCGGCCGCCACTATCGGATGGCGACCCGCGCCCACGACGCCCCCTATGTGGCGCCCGAAACTTGGTACGAAACCACCCCCGCGCGCGAAGGCTCGTGGTGGCCGGCCTGGCAGGCTTGGCTCGCCGAGCGTTCGAGCGGCCGCGTCAAGCCGCCGCCGCTCGGCCGGCCCGAGGCGGGCTATCCGCCGCTCGCCGACGCGCCGGGCGCTTACGTCCTCGAGGATTGAGCGCGATTCCTCCTGCCGCGCCCGCGCCAACCGTGTTAGCGTTCGCTTGCCTGTCTCAGAAAAAAACGGGGGCCAAACAAGAGGGCGCGGCATGGACCAGATCATCACGATTCGCAACGGCGAGGCGGCGACGCCCACCTTCTC
>CAZHDF010000346.1:0-1936 GCA_964531525.1 uncultured Alphaproteobacteria bacterium
GCCGCCCAGTACGTCCGCATGTCCACCGAGCACCAGCAGTACTCGACCGAGAACCAAGCCGATGCAATCCGCCAGTATGCAGAGCGTCGCGGCATCGTGATCGTGCGCACCTACGCCGACGAAGGGCGCAGCGGGCTTCGCCTCGACGGCCGCAATGCCCTCAAGCAGTTGATCGAGGACGTCCAGAGCGGCGCGGCAGACTTCACCACCATCCTCGTCTACGACGTGAGCCGCTGGGGCCGGTTCCAGGACGCCGACGAGAGCGCCTACTACGAATACATCTGCAAGCGTGCCGGTATCGTCGTCCAGTATTGCGCTGAGCAGTTCGAGAACGATGGAAGTCCTGTCTCGACGATCGTCAAGGGCGTGAAACGCGCCATGGCGGGCGAGTACAGCCGCGAGCTCTCGGCCAAGGTCTTCGCCGGCCAATGCCGGCTGATCGAGCACGGCTATCGCCAAGGGGGCGCGGCCGGCTATGGCCTGCGCCGTCGTCTGATCGATCAGAGCGGCGCGCCAAAGGGCGAGCTCGCGAGAGGCGAGCACAAGAGCATCCAGACCGACCGCGTGGTCCTCGTGCCTGGACCGGCAAAGGAAATCGAGACGGTCCGGTGGATGTATCGCGCTTTCGTCAAAGAGGGCAAAGCCGAACGTGAAATCGCCGAGATTCTGAATGGGCGCGGCCTCGTCACCGACCTCGGCCGTCCCTGGACGCGCGGCACCGTGCACCAGGTGCTGGTCAACCAGAAATACGTCGGCGACAACGTCTAGAACCGGATATCGTTCAAGCTCAAAAAGAAGCGGGTGCGCAATAGCCCGGAGCTTTGGATCCGTGCCGACGGCGTCTTTCCGGCGATCGTTGATCACACGCTGTTCGAGGCCGCCCAGGCGATCATCGCCGAGCGCTCGCGGCGGCTTAGCAACGACGAGTTGCTCGACGGCTTGCGGCATCTGCTGGAGGCGCAAGGCCAGCTATCTGGGCTGATCATCGACGAGACCGATCACCTGCCGTCCAGTAGCGCTTATAGATACCGCTTCGGCGGTCTTTTACGCGCCTACCGACTCGTCGGCTACACGCCGTGTCGCGATTACCGCTACATCGAGATCAACCGGGCGCTCCGTCGTCTGCATCCCGAGATGGTCGAGGAGATCGCAGCAGGGCTCAGACAAGCCGGCGCCACGGTGCTGCGCGAGGAAGAGACCGACCTCCTCGCGGTGAACGGCGAGTTCTCCCTCTCCGTCGTCATCGCCCGCTGCAAGGAGACGCAGGCCGGCGCCCTGCGCTGGCGGTTGCGCTTCGACAGCGGCCTCAATCCCGACATTACGATCGCCGTGCGCATGGACGCACGCAATCGGCGACCGCTCGACTTCTATCTCTTCCCCAGGATCGACCTCGCGAGCGCACGGATCCGGCTCGCCGAGGAAAACGGGCTCTCGCTCGACGCCTATCGCTTCGAGACGCTCGACGTCCTCTTTGAGCTCGCCGTGCCTGTCCGCATCAGGGGAGCTGCTTGATGACCGTCCCCTCGCACGCCCGGACCATCGAGATGATCCCCGTCGATGCGATCCATGTGCTCAATCCGCGCGCCCGCAACCGGCGCCAGCATCGCGAGATCGTAGACAATATCGCGGCCGTCGGTCTCAAGCGTCCGATCACCGTCAGTCGCCGGAAAACGGAGAATGGTGAGCGTTACGACCTCGTCTGCGGCGAGGGGCGGCTCGAAGCCTTTCGCATGTTGGGCGAGACCGAAATCCCCGCCGTGGTCATCGACGTGGAAGAGGCGGAATGCCTGGTGATGAGCCTCGTCGAGAACATTGCGCGGCGGCAACAACGACCGATCGATCTCATGGCCGAGATCGGCAATCTCGCCAAGCGCGGTTACGGCGATGCCGAGATCGCCGGGAAGATCGGGTGCTCGCGAAGCTGGGTCAACTCCGT
>CAZHDF010000347.1:0-1917 GCA_964531525.1 uncultured Alphaproteobacteria bacterium
GGGCGGCGATCACCGTCTGCACGCTTTCGCCCATCGAGCCGAGATGGACCGGCATGTGGGGCGCGTTGGCGATCAGCTCGCCGTCGGCGTCGAACACCGCGCAGGAGAAGTCGAGCCGCTCCTTCATGTTGACCGAGTGGCTCGTGTTCTCGAGCGTATAGCCCATCTGCTCGGCGACCGACATGAACAGGTTGTTGAAGATCTCCAGCATCACCGGATCGACCCGGGTGCCGATGGCGACCCGCTCGGGCCGGGCGACGACGCGGCTCAGCGTGACCTCGCCGTGATCGCCGACGGCGGCCCGCCAGCCCGGCTCGATCACGGTGGTCGAGGTCTCCTCGACCAGGATCGCGGGTCCGTCGATGCGATCGCCCGCGCAGAGATCGGCGCGGCGATAGACCGGGGTGTCGTGGTGGCGGCCTTCGCTGAACATGCGCACGCGCATCACCGCTTCGAGCCGCCCCTCCGCGCGCGCCGGGATCGGCGGCTCGTCGACCTCGGCGGTGGCCCCGATGGCCTCGACCGCGACCGCCTCGACGATATGGGGCTTGTCGGGGGCGACAAAGCCGTAGCGCTGCTCGTGCGCGGCCTCGAAGGCGGCGACGATCCCCGCCCGGTCGGCGAAATCGACGACGAGCGGGCTGTCGGTGCCTTCGTAACGGAGATGGAGCTTGCGCAGGACCGCGATGCGCGCGCGGGCGACGCCCTGGCTTTCGAGCTCGGCCACCGCCTCGGCCGCGAGCGCGTCGAGCCGGGCCTCGATCTCGGGCATCAACGCGTCGGTCAGCCGCGCCTCGACCGCCGCCTCGCGCAGCGCCCGGATATCGGCGAGCCCCATGCCGTAGGCCGACAGCACGCCCGCGTAAGGGTGCAGGAACACCCGCGTCATGCCGAGCGCATCCGCCACCCGGCAGGCGTGCTGGCCGCCCGCGCCGCCGAAGCAGCAGAGCGTGTAGCCGGTCACGTCATAGCCGCGATGGACCGAGATCTCCTTGATCGCGCGGGCCATGTTCTCGACCGCGATGGCGAGGAAGCCGTCGGCGACCTCCTCGGGTCTGCGCGGCCGCCCATCGGTCTCGGCGATCTCGCGGGCGAGCGCCGCGAAGCGCTCGCGCACGACCGCGCGATCGAGCGGCTGGTCGCGGCCGGGGCCGAAGACGCGCGGGAACAGCTCGGGGATCAGCTTGCCGACCATCAGGTTGGCGTCGGTCACGGTGAGCGGCCCGCCCTTGCGGTAGCAGGCCGGCCCCGGATCGGCCCCGGCCGAGCGCGGCCCGACCCGCATCCGCGCGCCGTCGAAGAACAGGATCGAGCCGCCGCCCGCCGCAATGGTGTGGATGCGCATCATCGGCGCGCGCATCCGCACCCCGCCGATCTCGGTGACGAAGGCGCGTTCGTACTCGCCGTCGTAGTGGCTGACGTCGGTCGAGGTGCCGCCCATGTCGAAAGCGATCAGGCGCGTGATCCCGGCGCGCGCCGCGGTCTTGACCGCGCCCACGACGCCGCCCGCCGGCCCCGAGAGGATGCTGTCCTTGCCCTGGAACAGGCGCGCGTCCGTCAAGCCGCCGTTCGACTGCATGAACATCAGCCGAACGCCGCCGAGCTCGGCCGCGACCCGGTCGACGTAGCGCCTGAGGATCGGCGAAAGATAGGCGTCGACCACCGTGGTGTCGCCACGGCTGACCAGCTTCATCAAGGGGCTCACCCGGTGCGAGACCGAGACTTGGCCGAAGCCCGCCGCGCGCGCGAGCGCGGCGGCGCGGGCCTCATGCGCGTGATGGCGGTAGCCGTGCATGAGCACGATCGCGACCGAGCCGACGCCGGCCTCGCGCGCGGCGGCGAGATCGGCGGCGAGCCGGTCTTCGTCGAGGGGGACGAGCACCTCGCCCTCGGCGGTCACGCGCTCGTCGGCCTCGA
>CAZHDF010000348.1:0-1917 GCA_964531525.1 uncultured Alphaproteobacteria bacterium
GGGCGGCGATCACCGTCTGCACGCTTTCGCCCATCGAGCCGAGATGGACCGGCATATGGGGCGCGTTGGCGATCAATTCGCCGTCGGCGTCGAACACCGCGCAGGAAAAGTCGAGCCGCTCCTTCATGTTCACCGAGTGGCTCGTGTTCTCGAGCGTGTAGCCCATCTGCTCGGCGACCGACATGAACAGGTTGTTGAAGATCTCGAGCATCACCGGATCGACCCGGGTGCCGATGGCGACCCGCGTCGGCCGGGCGACGACGCGATCGAGCGTGACCTCGCCATGGCCGCCGACCTCGGCCCGCCAACCCGGCTCGATCACCGTGGTCGAGGTCTCCTCGACCAGGATCGCGGGACCGTCGATGCGGTCGCCCGCGCGGACGTCGGCGCGGCGATAGACCGGCGTCTCATGGTGGCGACCGTCGCAGAACATGCGCGCGCGCATCACCGCGTCGAGCCGCCCGCCCGCGCGCGCCGCGATCGGCGGCTCGTCGACCTCGGCGGTGGCGCCGATCGCCTCGACCGCGACCGCCTCGACGATATGGGGCTTGTCGGGGGCGACGAAGCCGTAGCGCTGCGCGTGCGCGACCTCGAAGGCGGCGACGATTCCCGCCCGGTCGGCGAAGTCGACGGCGAGCGGGCTGTCGGTGCCCTCGTAGCGGAGATGGAGCTTGCGCAGCACCGCGATCCGGTCGCGGGCCACGCCCTGGCCTTCGAGCTCGGCCACCGCTTCCGCCGCCAATGCATCGAGCCGGGCTTCGAGATCGGGCATCAGCGCCTCAATGAGCCGCGCCTCGACCGCCGCCTCGCGCAGTGCCCGGATGTCGGCGAGTCCCATGCCGTAGGCCGACAGCACGCCCGCGTAGGGGTGCAGGAACACCCGCGTCATGCCGAGCGCGTCGGCCACCCGGCAGGCGTGCTGACCGCCCGCGCCGCCGAAGCAGCAGAGCGTGTAGCCGGTGACGTCGTAGCCGCGATGGACCGAGATCTCCTTGATGGCGCGGGCCATGTTCTCGACCGCGATGGCGAGGAATCCGTCGGCGACCTCCTCGGCGCCGCGCGTCCGCCCGCCGGCCTCGGCGATCTCGCGGGCGAGCGCGGCGAAGCCCTCGCGCACCGCTTGGACGTCGAGGGGCTGGTCGCGGCCGGGGCCGAAGACGCGCGGGAACAGCTCGGGGATCAGCTTGCCGACCATCAGGTTGGCGTCGGTCACGGTGAGCGGCCCGCCCTTGCGGTAGCAGGCCGGCCCCGGATCGGCCCCGGCCGAGCGCGGCCCGACCCGCATCCGCGCGCCGTCGAAGAACAGGATCGAGCCGCCGCCCGCCGCGATGGTGTGGATGCGCATCATGGGCGCGCGCATCCGCACGCCGCCGATCTCGGTGACGAAGGCGCGTTCGTACTCGCCGTCGTAGTGGCTGACATCGGTCGAGGTGCCGCCCATGTCGAAGGCGATCAATCGCGCGATTCCGGCGCGCGCCGCGGTCTTGACCGCGCCCACGACGCCGCCCGCGGGGCCCGAGAGAATACTGTCCTTGCCCTGGAACAGGCGCGCGTCCGTCAGGCCGCCGTTCGACTGCATGAACATCAGCCGGGTATCGCCGAGCTCGGCCGCCACCCGGTCGACGTAGCGCCTGAGGATCGGCGAGAGATAGGCGTCGACCACCGTGGTGTCGCCCCGGCTGACCAGCTTCATCAAGGGGCTCGCTTGGTGCGAGACCGAGACCTGGCCGAAGCCCGCCGCGCGCGCGAGATCGGCGGCGCGGGCCTCGTGCGCGTGATAGCGGTAGCCGTGCATGAGCACGATCGCGACCGAGCCAATGCCGGCGTCGCGCGCGGCGGCGAGATCGGCGGCGAGCCGGTCCTCGTCGAGGGGGACGAGCACCTCGCCCTCGGCGGTCACGCGCTCGTCGGCCTCGA
>CAZHDF010000349.1:0-1901 GCA_964531525.1 uncultured Alphaproteobacteria bacterium
TGCGAGGAAGCCCGCGTGGCGTTTGAACGCCCGACGGGCCGAAGGCCCGGCGGAAGCAAAGACTCCCCCTACCGCCGGCCGAAGAGGCGTTCGATGTCGGCGAGCTTGAGCGCGACGTAGGTCGGGCGGCCGTGGTTGCACTGACCGGAGTGCGGGGTCGCCTCCATCTCGCGCAAGAGCGCGTTCATCTCGTCGATGGTGAGGCGGCGGCCCGCGCGCACGCTGCCGTGGCAGGCCATGGTTGAGCAGACCGCATCGAGGCGCTCGCGCAGGCTCGCCGCCTCGTCGATCTCGGCGAGGTCGTCGGCGAGGTCGCGCACCAGCCCCTTGACGTCGCAGTCGCCGAGCGGCGCGGGCAGCTCGCGCACCACCACCGCGCCCTGGCCGAAGGGCTCGATCGCGAGGCCGAGCTCGGCGAGCTCGGCCTCGCGGGCGAGGAGACGGGCGCGGGCGGCGTCGTCGAGCTCGACCACCTCGGGGATCAGCAGGCCCTGGCGCGGCACGCCGCGCGCCGCGAGCGCCGCCTTCATGCGCTCGTAGACCAGACGCTCGTGCGCCGCGTGCTGGTCGACGATCACGATGCCGTCGCGGGTCTGGGAGACGATATAGGTGGCGTGAAGCTGGCCGCGCGCGGCGCCGAGCGGGAAGTCGGCGCCTGTCTCGTCCGTGGGCTCGGCCTCGGGGGCGCGCGCCGAGGGGGCGGCGATCATGGGGTCGAGCGGCGCGAAGGCGGCCGCCGCTTGCGCGGCGAGCCCGGCGCCCATTCGGCCCGCGCCGCCGAAGCCGCCCGGCGGCGGCGCGCCCGGACGATACTCCCCGCCCCCGCCTTGGCCTCCGGGCGCGAAGGCGGCGAGCGCGGCGGCGCCCACGGTGGTCGCGGCGCGATGCCCGGCCTCGGCGAGCGCGTGCTTGAGCGCGCCGACGATCAGCCCGCGGATGAGGCCCGCGTCGCGGAACCGGACCTCGGCCTTGGCGGGATGCACGTTCACGTCGACCAGCTCGGGCGGGATCTCGACGAACAGCGCCACCAGCGGGTGGCGATCGCGGGCGAGCACGTCCGCATAGGCCCCGCGCACCGCGCCGAGCAGCAGGCGGTCGCGGACCGGGCGGCCGTTGACGAACAGATACTGGGCGCGCGAGGAGCCCCGGTTGAGCGTCGGCAGCCCGATATAGCCCGTGAGGCGAACGCCCTCGCGCCGGGCGTCGACCGCGAGCGCGTTGTCGGCGAAGGCGCGGCCCATGACCGCCGCGAGACGTTCGAGGCGGGCGTCGAGCAGATCGCCCTGGGCGGCGGCGAGGCGGCGCAGGCGGCGGCCCTCGTGGGTGAGGGCGAAGGCGATCGCCGGATGCGCCATGGCGAGGCGGTCGATCATGTCGGTGGCGTGCTCGACCTCGGTGCGCGGGGTCTTGAGGAACTTGAGCCGCGCGGGCGTGGCGTAGAACAAATCGCGCACCTCGACCCGAGTGCCGACGTTGCGCGCGGCGGGCCGGGGCGCGCCCTTCTCGCCGCCCTCGACGGTGATCGTCCAGGCCTGATCGGCGCCCCGCGCGCGCGACGCGATGGCGAGCCGGGCGACGGCGCCGATCGCGGGCAGCGCCTCGCCGCGAAAGCCGAGATGGGTGATGCGCACCAGATCGTCGTCGGGGAGCTTGGAGGTCGCGTGGCGCTCGACCGAAAGCGCGAGCGCGTCGCGGTCCATGCCCGCGCCGTCGTCGTCGACCGCGATCAGAACGCGCCCGCCGCCCTCGAGGGTCACGTCGATGCGGCGCGCGCCGGCGTCGATCGCGTTCTCGACCAGCTCCTTGACGACCGAGGCCGGGCGCTCGACCACCTCGCCCGCGGCGATCCGGTTGACCGTGCCGGGCGGCAGGACGCGAATGGTCACGGCGCGGGTCCGGCG
>CAZHDF010000350.1:0-1884 GCA_964531525.1 uncultured Alphaproteobacteria bacterium
TCACCCGCCACGCGATCGCCGAGCTCGGCCTCGACGACGGCCCGGGCGGCGTGCTCTACGCCGCCTTCACCGGCAAGGCGGCGCTCGTCATGACCCGCAAGGGGACACCGGCCTCGACCATCCACGCGCTCATCTATCGGGTCTCGGAAGCGACGCCCGCCGAGATCGAGAAGGTCAAGATGGAGATCGCCGAGATCAAGGCGAAGCGCGCCGCTCTCGATCCCGCGGCACGACTTCTCGAGGAGTCGCGCCTGCGCTCGCTCGAGCTCCGGCTCGCCGAGATCCACAAGCCGCGCTTCGTCTTGAACGAGCAGTCGATCGTACGCGACGCCAGGCTCCTCGTTCTCGACGAGGTCTCCATGGTCGGCGACGACATGGCCCGCGATCTCCTCGCCTTCGGCAAGCCGATCCTGGTGCTGGGCGACCCCGGCCAGCTGCCGCCGATCAAGGGCGCGGGCGCGTTCACCCGCGCCGAGCCCGACGTGATGCTGACCGAGATCCACCGCCAGGCGGGGGACAGCGCCATCATCCGGCTCGCCACCATGGCGCGCGAGGGACGGCCTATCCCTTACGGCGCGCATGACGCCTTCGTGTGGAAGATGCGGCGCACGGACGTGGCGCCCGAGCAGATGCTCCGCGGCGGTCAGGTCATCTGCGGGCGCAACGCGACCCGCATCCAGCTCAACATCGCCATGAAGCGGGCTGCGGGGTTCGATGGCGTCTACCCGACGGGCGAGGTCCGCAACGGGCATGCCGAGAAGATCATCTGCCTCAAGAACCGCAACGATCTCGGCCTCGTCAACGGCATGTTCCTCGCGCTCGACGAGGTCCGCGACGAGAACGAACACAGCTTCTCGGCGACCGTGCGCACCGAGGACGGCGAGGTCATCGGCGGCAGCGAGGACAAGCCCGAGCGCCACCTCGTCTACAAGGGCCACTTCGATGACCATGTCGCGCTCGACCGCGACCGCGACCGCCGCGACCACTGGATCAAGAAGGGCCTGATCGAGGCGGTCTGGGGCTGGGCCATCACCTGCCACAAGGCGCAGGGGTCCCAGTGGGAGAACGTCATCGTCTACGACGACGGCCTCGGCCGGACGCCCGAGGACCGCGCGCGCTGGCTCTACACCGCGATCACGCGGGCCGAGAGGGGGCTGGTGATCCTTGATTGATCTCAACGACGTCCGGCCGCTGAGTGCCGAGCCCATTCACTACGACCTCGACGAGATCGTCCGCCGGCTCCGCGCGAGCGCCGAGCGGTGGGTGCCGCGGTACTTCCCGAACGGCAAGCGCGTCGGCAACGAGTGGCGGCTCGCCAACATCGCCGGTGATCCCCCACGCAAGAACGGCTCCTGCGTCATCGCGCTCACCGGCGACCGCGCCGGCGACTGGATCGACTTCGACGGCGACACAGGCGGCGGGCCGCTCAGCACCCTCGCGAACGCCGTCAAGCTCACCGGCAGGGCGCTCTACGCCCACGCCGCCGCGGAGACCGGCTGGTCGCCCGGAACCAGACCATCGCAAGACCAGAAGGGGCCCGCGCGGGCGGCAGGCGAGCCGGACCGGAAGAAGGCCGAGAGTGCGCGCGAGATCGCCTTCATCCTCTCGCGTTGCCGCCCGATCGCCGGGACGCCGGCCGAGGCCTACCTGAGGGCGCGCGGTCTCGGTGTCCCCGCGATACCGGACCTCCTGTTCCACCCCGATCTCACCTGCTGGGAGACGCGCAGGGGCTACCCGGCGCTCATCGCCGTCGTCCGCAACGCCGGCGGCGCGCGCATCGCCATCCACCGCACCTACCTCGCGCCCGACGGCGCGGCCAAGGCCGAGGTGCCCAAGCCGCGGATGATGCTGGGTCCGGTCTCGGGCGGCGCGGTGCGGCTCGCG
>CAZHDF010000351.1:0-1881 GCA_964531525.1 uncultured Alphaproteobacteria bacterium
GGCCGGGCGGGGGAGTGGGCCGGCGCCGATTCGATGCAAAAACATCACGCGCTAAAACGTCGTCGGCGCGCAGTAGAGCTTGCGGCGCTTGAGTTCGCCGCAAAGCGTGGCGGCGTCGGCGCGGCTCGCGAGGGGACCGATGCGAAGCTGGTAGAACACGCCCTTGTCGCCGCCGAGGTCGACCCGCGCGATATGCGGACCGAGAGCACCGACGAGATCGCCGTTGGCGGTCTTGATCTCGTCCCAGCCCCGGCGCGCGCGCTCGGGCGTGCGGAACGAGGCGACGTGAACGCCGAGCGCGCCGCCCGGCTTCGGCGTCGCGGGCATAGCCTTGGGCGCGGCCTTCGCATCGGGGGTCGCGCGCGCGACGGTTGCCGCCTTCGGCGCCGCCTTGGGCGCGGGCATCGTCACGCCGTCGGTCTGGATCGCGCCCTCGGCGCGGGCGAGGCGCTTGACCGGAACCTTGCCCGAAGGAGCGGCGCGGCCCTTGTCCGCCATGTCGCCGGCGGGCAGGGCGTCGGAAGCCATTCCGCCGGACGTCGGGTTGGCGTCGGTCGCGGCGCTCTTTGCGGGCTTCCCGTCGCCCCCGCGCCTCGCCGGTGGATCGCCGGCGAGCGGGGCGCCGACATTGGTCGCCGCGAGCCGTCGGGCGAGGGCCCCGCGCTCGGCCTCGTATTCCCGCGTGGTCACGTAGCGCTTGGCGCGCAGGCGGTCGAGCCGCGCGAGCGCCGCCACCGGATCGGCCGGCAGGGTCGTGATCGGCGCGTAGTCGGCGTCGCCGGGGCGCAGCGGCATCAACCCGTCGAGAATCGCGGCGCGCTCGAGCGCGTAGTCGGCGTCGGTCAGCGCGCCCGCCTTGCGGAACCGCGCGATCTCGCGCAGCCGCGCGGCGATGTCGTCGACCGGCGGCGCCGGCAGGGCCACCAGCGGCGAGGGCGCCGGCGTGGTCAGCGGGAGCAGCGCGCCCAGGTTGGCGCGCCGCCGATCGGCGTATTCGGCGTCGCTCAGCAGCCCTTCGGCGCGCAGCTTTTCAAGCGCCGCGAAGCGCCTGAGGGTCGCATGCTCGACCGTGGCGGCGTCGGGCGGCGGCGGCGGCGGGGTCGCGGTCTCCTTGGCGACCTGATCGAGGTTGCTGCGCGCGATCTCGACCAGGCTGAGGCCGACGTGGTTCTGGCGGGTCGCCGAGATGGCGCGGGCGTCGGGGTTGAGCGCGACGACCCGCTCATAGAGCCGCCGCGCCTCGTCGAAGCGGCCGGTCGACTGGTAGACGACCCCCAGGTTGAGAAGCGCGTAAGGGTTGTGCGGATTGATCGCGAGCGCCGAGTTGAGCCGCGTCTCGGCCTCGCCCAGGCGGCCTTCGGAAATCGCTTCGTAGCCGAGATCGGCGAGACGCTGGTCGTTCGAGACCTCGGGCTCGCGCGCGAGGATCTTTTCCTTGATCACCTTGTATTCGCGCGCGGCCTCGGGCAGCAGAGAGCTGCAGCCGGTGAGCGTGACGACGGCGAAAGCGAGGACCAGGATCAGGCGGGACACCGGGATTCTCCGAGCAATGCGACCAGGCGGCCAAGGCGCGACCGGACGCGGCGACGCGCGAGGCCGCACCGGTCGAAGGGGCCATTCGGAGATTCCGCGCCTTCGCGGTTAAGAAACGGTTAAACGACGTGGCGCGCCAAGGCTCCGCTCCGCCAGGTTTCAGGGCCGCGCTCCAAGGTTGACCCTCCCCATGGGTTGGGATATCACTGCGCCTCGGCCCTGCGTCCCCATCGTCTAGCGGCCTAGGACATCGCCCTCTCACGGCGAAAACGGGGGTTCGATTCCCCCTGGGGACGCCACGCCGCCTCTTTCCAATGCGGCCTTGCGATGACGGTTCGCGACGACGGC
>CAZHDF010000352.1:0-1876 GCA_964531525.1 uncultured Alphaproteobacteria bacterium
GGCCTCGGTCGCCGCCATGCTGATCCGCGGGCGCGGGCCCGGGCGCATGGCGAGCCCCTCGGCCTCGATCAGCGCCTCGAGATCGGGCGCCACGCGGCGAAAGGCCCCGGGCTTCATCAGCGCGGCGAGCTTGCCCGCGATTCCGGCCAATGATTCGGCCTGGGCGGTCAGGTTCTCGCGCTCCAGAAGCCGGATCGCGGCCTCGAGGTCGGCGAGCTCGTCGGCGGTGAAGGCGACCAGACGGTCGGCCACGCCCACCGGAATGCGCCAACGCTTCCTGCGGTCGTCGCCCCTGATCTCGTCGGCCTGGGGAAAGAGGCGCAGGATCGAATCGCGCATCCGCTGCGCGGTGCGCCGGCTGACGCGGAAGCGCCGCTCGATATCGTCGAGCGAAAGCCCCTGGTGCGCGGCCTGCATCTCGATCGCGAGCTGCAACAGATTCTCGGCGTTCTCGTAGCGCATGTCCGGCGCCCCCCTTCCTCGCCCTTATCTTGCAAGGGGTTTCATGCGCTTTCCAGGCGGTTGTGCGCGGGTGCGCCCGAAGGGTGACCGGATCTGACGCGCATCCGCGCGACACTCGCGTCATGGAACAGCTCGCGCTTGCCTTCGAGTCCGCCGCCGAACCCTTGTTGCGCCCGCGCTATCGGGTCGGCCGCGACGGCCTGATCGAGGATTTCGGGGCGGTGCGCCACGTCTACGGCTTCTGGGGCCGCCTGTTCGGCTGCTGGCGGATCGACGACGCGACCGGTCGGAGCCGGGCGATCCTGCCCGGGCATCCCGTGATCGGCGCGCGCGGAATCGCCGCCGCGACGGCCTTCACGCACCCGGTGCTCGGCCCCCGGACCCCGATGGACGTCGAGAGCCGCTATCGGGCGCGCGCCGCCTTCGCCGCCTTCTTCGCCGAGATCCCGAGCCGCATCCGCTGCATCGTCGCGCCGATGGGGGGCTATCAATGGGCCGCGCTCGATCTCATCCGGCTGGAGCCCGACTTCGCGCGCTTCGCCGAGGACGCGTTGTCCCAAGGGCGGGGCCATTCCCTTTACGCCAGCCTCGCGCTCGCCGATCTGGCGCGCAAGGGTCGGGCCGCGCGCGCCGCCTTCGCCGCCGCGCTCATGCGCGACCGGCGCCGCGACACGCTCGCGCGCCTGTCCGGCCGCCCGGCGAGCGCGGCGCTTCTTCGCGCGCTCGACCGCCTGCCCGAGGGGCCTTGCGCGCGCCGCACCTACGAGACGCTGATCGCGCTTTACGCCGACCCGGCGAAGGCCCGGGCGCTGGGCCATCTTTCGGCGATCGCGCCGCTTCACCTCGACCTTCTCGACGCCCTGCCGGGCGCGCTCGCGCGGGCCTCCCTCGTCGCCTTCCTGGCCTCGCGCCCCAAGGCGGCCTCGCTCGCCGCCGCCCTGGTCGCGCTGCTCGACCGGCTGCCCGGGGAGATCCGCCCGCGCGCCGAGCAAGGGCTCGTCCGCGTCGATAGCGAGGCCGGGCTCGCGCGCTGGCTGGCGCGCTGGAGCCGGCGCGCCGAGGCGGCGGCGCCCTTTCCCGCGCCGCCGTTCCCGGGCTGCGGGCGGCTCGCGCCGCTGCGCTCGGCGGCGGCGCTGCGGCGCGAGGCGCGGGTCATGAACAACTGCCTCGACCGGATGGCGGACAAGGTGCTGTCGGGCGGGGCCTATTTCTACCGCTGGAGCGGCGAGACGCGGGCCGACGTCATGCTCGCGCGCGACGCGCGCGGCCGCTGGCGTCTCGACGCCGCGCTCGGCCCCGCGAACCGCCCGCTCGACCGCCAGACCCGCACCGCGATCATGCTGGATCTCCGCGCGGCCGCGCTTGCCGCGGGAGGCCGCCGATGAACGAGCGGCTGTGGACGGTTCTGTCCGTG
>CAZHDF010000353.1:0-1871 GCA_964531525.1 uncultured Alphaproteobacteria bacterium
CGATGATGTAGGTGCGCGCGCCGGTGTCGAGAAAGTTCTCGGCCAGCGGGTCGCAGTGGCACGGCGCAAGCGCGATCCGCTGGCGGGCGAGCGCGGCGCGCACCGTCTCGGCCTCGGCGAGCGCTTCGTCGTAGCCTTCGGGCACCCGCGCGCCGAGCTTGTCGATCAGGGCGAGGTACTCGTCGATCTTGGCGAAGGGATCGAAGCGGTTGGCGAAGGGACGCCCGCAATCGTGCAGCCTGCGGAAGGCGACGCCGGCGCGGCGCACCCGGTCGAGATCGCGGAAGGTCTCGGCGGTCATGGTCAGCGCGCCGTCGATATAGCGGGTGAGCATCGTGCCGTCGCCCGTATCGAAGAACAGAACCTCGGCGTTGACGCCCGCCTCGGCCGCGATCCGCGCGTCGTGCTCCTCGGCCGCGCGGTCGATGTACGCGCCGGTCCCCTCGCCCGCGATCCGCAGCACGAAGCGTCCGGCCGAACAATCGATCAGATAGTTGCGGTTGGTCAGCCCGCCCAACCGCTCGGCCCGGATGTCGGCGCGATCCAGCGCAGCGAACAGCGGTATGCGATCGAGCGCGGCGAGCGCCTCGTCGGTGGTTCCTTCCGTCATAACGTCCCCCCCCTTTGTCAGGCGAGAATGCGCGCGCGCTCGGGATCGTAGAGCGCGCGGGTATGGCGGCGGGCCGGCACCGCCTCGCCGAAGACCTCGATCTCGAAATCCTCGGCCGCCGCCACCTCCGCCGGCAGATAGCCGTAAACGATGCTCTTGCCCACCGTATAGCCGTAGTTGCCGCTGGTGGTGACGCCGACGACCCGGCCCTCGTGAAGGATCGCCTCGCCGCCGTAGACCGGCGCTTTGCGCGCGAGCGCGAAGACGCAGAGCCGGCGCGAAACGCCCTCGCGCTTGGCCTTCTCGAGCGCCTCGCGGCCGAGGAACGCGCCCTTGTCCAAGGCGACGCAGAAGCCGAGCCCGGCCTCATACGGCGTGTAGTCGGGGGTGATGTCGGCCCCCCAGTAGAGATAGCGCTTCTCGATCCGCAGGCTGTCGATGGCGCGGTAGCCCACGTTGGCGACGCCGAGATCCTGGCCCGCCCGCCACAGGCGCTCGTAGGCGTGGAGCGCGTACTCGGCGGGGATGTGGAGCTCCCAGCCGAGCTCGCCCACATAGGTGATTCTGAGCGCGAGCGCCGGCGCATAACCGATGCGGATCTCGCGGCAGCGCATGAACGGGAACGCCTCGTTCGAGAGATCGTCCTCCGAGACCCGCGCCAAGAGATCGCGCGCCCGCGGCCCGCAGACGTTGATCACCGCCCGCGCCGAGGTCGTCTCGATCAGCTCGGTGGGCGCGAAGCGGCGGCGGTGGGCGTCGATCCAGGCCCCGTCGTGGACGCCGAAGCCCGAGCCGGTGACGATGTAGAAGCGGTCCTCGTCGAGCCGCGCGATGGTGAGGTCGGCCTCGATGCCGCCGCGGGCGTTGCAAAGCTGGGTGTAGGTGAGCGACCCCGCCGGCTTGTCGAGGTCGTTGGCCGCGAGCCATTGCAGAAGGGCGAAGGCGCCCGGACCGCGGAGCTCGAACTTGGCGAAGGACGACTGGTCGATCAGGCCCACGCGCTCGCGCACCGCGCGGTGCTCCTCGCCGACCGCGTCGAACCAGTTGGGGGTCTCGAAGTCGGGGCGGTCTACGGGCTCGACGCCTTCGGGCGCGAACCAGTTGGGGCGCTCCCAGCCGAACTTGGCGCCGTAGACCGCGCCCTTGTCCTTGAGCGTCTGATACAGCGGGCTCAGCCGCATCCCGCGGCCCGATCGGAGCTCTTCTCCCGGCCAGTGGATCTTGTAGTAGCGGCCATAGACCTCGACCGCGCGCTCGTGCA
>CAZHDF010000354.1:0-1862 GCA_964531525.1 uncultured Alphaproteobacteria bacterium
GCGTCGCCGAGGACGACCGCTTCACCCTTTGCCCGCCGGTCTATGGCCTGGGGCGCAACCTGCCCGGCCTGCCCGAGATCGCCTACGACCGCGCGATGACCAAGGCCGCCCGCCGCCTCGTCGCCGACGTTGCGCCCGATTTTCTTTATCAACGCATGAGCTTCCTGAACGCGACCGGCGCGCGGCTCGCGGCCGAAACCGGGCTGCCTTATGTGTGCGAGTACAACGGCTCGATCCCCTGGATGGCGCGCCATTGGGACGGCCGGCCGGTTTTGTTCGAGCGCCTCGCCCTTCTCTACGAGGACGCCGCCTTGAAGACCGCCGACCTCGTGGTCGCGGTCAGCGAGGCGAGCCGCGACGAATTGGTCTCGCGCGGCATCGCGCCCGGGCGCGTCCTGGTCAACCCCAACGGCGTCGATCTCGCCCAATATCGCCCCGATCTCGACGGCCAAGCGGTGGCCGCGCGCCACGGCCTCGCGGACAAGACCGTGATCGGCTTCATCGGCAGCTTCGGGCGCTGGCACGGGGCCGAGGTGCTCGCCGAGGCCTTCGCCCGGCTTCTCGCCCGGCGCGGCGATCTTGGCGACCGCATCCGCCTTCTCATGATCGGCGACGGCGTGATGCGCCCCATCGCCGAGGCGCGCCTCGCCGCCGCCGGCTTCGCCGGGGCCGCGGTGTTCACCGGCCGCATCCCGCAGGCCGACGGCCCCGCCCATCTTGCGGTCGCGCGGGTGCTCGTCGCGCCCCATGTGCCCAACCGCGACGGCTCGCGCTTCTTCGGCTCGCCGACCAAGCTGTTCGAGTACATGGCGATGGGGCGCGCCATCGCGGCCTCGGACCTCGATCAGATCGGCGAAGTTCTGGAGCACGAGCGCACGGCGCTTCTGGTCCCGCCGGGCGACGCGGAGGCGCTTTCCGCCGCGCTCGAACGCCTGGTCGACGATCCCGCGCTCTGCGCGCGGCTCGGCGCGGCGGCGCGAAGCGAGGCCGAGGCCCGTTACGGCTGGGACCGCCACGCGGCCCGGATTCTCGATGCGCTCGCCGCGCGGCTCGCGTCGGACGGTGGCGGGGAGAGCGGACCGTGAGCGGGCCGGGCCTCGGCTTCCTGATCCGCCGCGCGCTGGCGCTGCCGCCCCATGTGGCGGCGCGCAAGGCCTGCGGGCATCTCGCGCGGCGCATGGCGGCGCGGCGGCTGCGCGCGCAGGACCACCGCGTGGGCAGCTACGGCCCCTTGCGTCCGGACGAGCGGCCACAACGGCTGGTCGACCTCGACCCGGCGGCGATCCCCGACGATCTCGCCCGCCGCCTCGCCGGGCTCGCCGAGAACCACATGGCGCACCGCTTCGACCTTCTGGGCTCGGGGCTGTGCGAGGTCGCCCACGGGGTCGCGTGCGCGGGCTTCTTGGGGCGTCGCTATCCGCCCGGCCCATCGGTCGCGGCCGATCCGGCGGGGGACTGGCTTAAGGGCCGGATCAACCCCGCGAACCTCGCCGAGGCGCGGCGGCTCTGGGCCTTGATCGACGATCCCGCCTATCGGCCCATCGACTGGCAGCTCGACTTCAAATCGGGCTGGCGCTGGCGCGGGGAGGTCTATGCCCTCGACCAGCCGTTTCCCGTCGACCGGGGCGCGGACATCAAGGTTCCGTGGGAGCTGTCGCGGCTTCAGCACCTGCCCCAGCTCGCGCTTTGCGCGCTGCTCGCGGCCGCCGGGCGGCCGGGCCTGCGCGCGGCCGAGGCTTACGCCCGCGAGGTCCGCGCCCAGATCCTCGACTTTCTCGCCACCAATCCGCCGCGCTTCGGGGTCGATTGGGCCTGCCCGATGGACGTCGGCATCCGGGCCGCCAACATGGCGCTCGCGGTCG
>CAZHDF010000355.1:0-1842 GCA_964531525.1 uncultured Alphaproteobacteria bacterium
CCGCGGGCGGATGTCGCGGCCTGTGATGTACGGGCCGAGATAGTCGACGAACTCGCCGCCCTCGCGCCGGCCGAACTTCGAGAACACCAGCGCCGCCGTGCCGCGCGCGCGGTTGTCGAACAGCTTGCGCCGGACCGCGTTGCCGACCCGGCGCCCCTTGCCGCGGCGCTGCCGGATCGTCCCGCCCGAGAAGATGCGGTCGACGTCGGCGCGGATCGCCTTCTGCACCCGCAGCGACGTCTCGTCGACCGCCGCGCGCGCCGCCGCGCGGGTCCGCAGCTCCGCGCGTTTGATCGCCTCGTCGAGCTTCTTGAGCCCGACCAGCGTCGCCTTGACCGCAGGCATCAGGCCGGATCGAGGTCGAGCCTGGCGACGACCTGCCGGGCGTCCCGCGTGATCTGGCGGACGCGGTAGTTCGTCCCGCCCACGGTCAACGTGTCGCCAGCCGCAGCGCCGGATGGCAGCGCGGAAGCCGGCACGCTCGCCTGCAGCGTGGGCACGTGAAGGCCGGAGATGCCGACGTCGATGTCCCGGTCGGGCTGGTTCAGGATCACGCGCAAGGTGACCGCCGCGCCGCCCGCCGGCGTGTAGGTCCCGTCCTGAGCCAGATGGGGATCAGCGAACAGCGAGGCCGCCGCCGTGTCGAACACCGTCATAAATCGCGCACGAGAACGCGGAAGCTTCGCTCGTATTGAAGCCCGGACGCTAGGGTGATCCTGTTCGAGACCTTATAGCTCGTGTCGACCGCCCCGTCGCTTATCCTGACCGTAGTCACGAGCCCAGCGATGCCGGCGTCAGCGACGGTCAGATCGCTGCTATCCGAGACCCATGTGCTGGTCGAGATGATCGAGCCGGCGGGCACGATGTCCGTCCAATCGATGGACCGTTCGAGAATGTCGAACGGATCCTTGAGCATGTCGGAGAACATCGGATCGGCTCACGGCCTGAGTCAGCCGCGCTTTCGCTGCCGCCTGCGGCGCGGCTGTTCAGTAGCGCCGGGATCGGCGTCGGCGACCGGCTCGACGGATTCCGCCACTCCCTCCGCGATGTAGCGGTCGGCGACGTCATCCTCGAAGCCGGCGACATCGCCGGCCATGTACGGCGGCTGCTTCTCGGTGAAACGGATGGTTTTCATGTCACATCAGGGATTGTGCGAGGGCGCTTCTCCGCGCCCTCGCATGTCACATCAGGCCGGGAGCGCCCGGGCGCCGCCGAGAACGACGCTCGCCGCAACCGGGATCTTGGGCGTAATGCCGCCGGTGAAGCCGACGGTGACGACCGCCCGGATGTACCGCTTGGCTCCGGACAGATCGACATCCACCTCAGCCTCGGCGTTGTCGGCGGCGAGCTGAGTGATCGCCGCGCCCGCGATATCCGCCCATCCTGTCGAGCCGTCGGGCGAGTCCTGGAGCTTGGCGTCAACGGTCTGCGCCGTGGGCGTGCCGCTCGCCGCGCCACAGGCGGCATGAAGAACGCAGGAGTCGAAGTCCTGGCGGTCGATCGCGGCGCCGTTGATCGTGGCCGCGGCGCTGTCCTGCGGGTTGATGCCCGCCTGCGCCTTGATGAAGGCGCCGATGTCCTTGCGGGTAGGGGTGCTCATGGGAAGACCTCCTTGAAGATGGCGGGGCCGCCCGCCGGCGGCCCCGATTGTTTGCGCCTATGCCTATGCGCCTACGATCACGGCGCCCAGGTCACGCCGGTCAGAACCGCGACGCTCGCGTCGTGGCGCAGACCGAAATCGTGCTGCTCGATGACACGGATCACCGTCTGGTCGAGGCTGAACGCGGCGACCACGTTCGTGCCATCGAAGTAGGCCGCCTCGCTCGACACATCGATGATGAG
>CAZHDF010000356.1:0-1840 GCA_964531525.1 uncultured Alphaproteobacteria bacterium
TGGTGATCGGCGGCGGGCTCACCGCCATCGACGCCGCGACCGAGGCGCTCGCCTACTATCCGATCCAGGTCGAGAAGTTCCTGGCGCGCCACGAGAGTCTCGCCGCCGAGCGCGGCGAGGACGCGCTGCGCGCCGGCTGGAGCGCCGAGGAGAACGCGATCGCCGACGAGTTCCTGGCGCATGCCCGCGCGATCCGCGCCGAGCGCGCGGCGGCCGCCGCCGAGGGCCGGCCCCCGCGCCTCGGCGAGCTGCTCGACCAATGGGGCGGGGCGACCATCGCGTACCGCAAGCGGCTGATCGATTCGCCGAGCTACACCCTCAACCACGAGGAGGTCGAGAAGGCGCTCGAGGAAGGCATCCGCTTCGTCGAATGCCTCTCGCCGCTCGCGGTCGACGTCGACGACTACGGCCACGCCTCGGCGCTGCGCCTCAACCGCCAGCAGAAGGTGCGCGACGCGGCGGGCTGGATCACGCTGGATACCGTCGAGACCCTGCCCGCGCGGACCATCCTGGTCGCCGCCGGCACCCAGCCCAATACCGTGCTGGGCCGCGAGGACCCGGCGCATATGGTCCTGGACGGACGCTATTTCCGGGCGCTCGACGAGGACGGCAACCCGGTCACGCCCGAGCGCCAGCCCAAGCCCGCGACGCCGCGCGTGCTGACGGCGGTCGGCGACGACGGCCGCGCGATCAGCTTCTTCGGCGACGTGCATCCGTCCTACGCCGGCAACGTGGTCAAGGCGATGGCGAGCGCCAAGCAGGGCTACCCCGTGGTCTCGCGCATGCTCGCCCGGCGCGCGCCGGCGCGCGACGGCGACTGGCCGGCGTTCCGCGACGCTCTCGCCGATCGGCTGCGCGCGCGGGTGCATCGCGTCACCCGGCTCGCGCCGACGATCGTCGAGGTCGTGGTGCGCGCCCCGGCGGCCGCCGAGGCCTTCCGCCCCGGGCAGTTCTACCGGCTCCAGAACTACGAGACCCTGGCGCTGCGCGCCAACGGCACGACGCTCGCCATGGAGGGGATCGCGCTCACCGGCGCCTGGGTCGACGCCGAGGCGGGGCTGCTCGGCCTCATCGTTCTCGAGATGGGTGGCTCGTCGGATCTCTGCGCGTACTTGCGCGAGGGCGAGCCCGTGGTCGTCATGGGGCCGACCGGCGCGCCGACCGAGATCAAGGGCGGCGAGACCGTGATGCTGGTCGGCGGCGGGCTCGGCAACGCGGTGCTGTTCTCGATCGGACGCGCATTCCGCGCCGCCGGCAGCCGGGTGCTCTACTTTGCGGGCTACAAGAAGGTCGCCGACCGCTACAAGGTCGACGAGATCGAGGCCGCCGCCGACGTGGTCGTCTGGGCCTGCGACGAGGCCCCGGGCTTCACGCCGACGCGCGCCCAGGACCGCGCCCTGGTCGCCAATATCGTCGAGGCGATGGTCGCCTACGAGCGCGGCGATCTCGGCGAGAAGGCGATCGCGCTCGGCGAGGTCGACCGGATCATCGCCATCGGCTCGGACCGCATGATGGCGGCGGTCGCCCGGGCGCGCCACGGGGTGCTCGCCTCGGCGCTCAAGCCCGGACACGTGGCGATCGGCAGCATCAACTCGCCCATGCAGTGCATGATGAAGGAGATCTGCGCCCAGTGCCTCCAGCGCCAGATCGACCCCGAGACCGGGCGCGAGACGGTGGTGTTCTCGTGCTTCAACCAGGATCAGCCGCTCGACTGGGTGGACTTCGACGGGCTGCACGCGCGGCTCGCCCAGAACGCGGTCGAGGAGAAGCTGACCGCCCGTTGGATCGACCGCTGCCTGCGCGATCTCGGCCTGCGCGCGGCCGCCGAATAGGGCGCGGC
>CAZHDF010000357.1:0-1837 GCA_964531525.1 uncultured Alphaproteobacteria bacterium
GCGTGTCGGTCTCCGGGTCGTAGTTCACCTTCATGGGACTCTCCAGTACTTGTCGATCCTGCTCGTGCGATAGGCGGTGATGACGACGGTGGCCGCGGGTGTCACCTCGACGATGACACGGATCAGGTACTCCTTGCCATCGGGGGGCAGGGTCCGGCGGGACTGCCGCACCTGCCGGCCGTCTCCCAGCTCGATGACCTGGTCCGGGGCGCGGGCGATCTCGATCAGGTCCGCCTCGTCCAGCCCCCGGCGCGCGGCCTGCCGGCGCGCGTGGGCGCTGAGCGTGACCTCGTTTGCCGTCACCCGGCCAGCTCCCTGACCACGGTGGACTCGTTGCCGTACACGTCCACGACCTTGACCGCGATGCGCTCGTACCGGCCGGGAGCGAAGGGCTCGGAGACGAGCTGCAGATCGAAGGCGTCTTCCGGCACCGGAATGCCGAGCTTCGCGGCCGCCGGCCTCTTCTTGAAGTCGAAGAACATCTGGCAGTCCACGAAGCAGTCGCCGTCGTAGTCCTCGTCGAGGTACCAGGCCGAGACGTAGCCCGAGTCGGCGGCGCGGTACTCGGTGGTGCGCCGCTTGCGGTCGAAGAGCGCGACGCCCTTGAGGCGCACCCGCAGCGCGGGCTTCCGCTTGCCGTTCTCCTGCGTCTCGAGCTCGATGTCCGGGAGGGGGAGCGGCGAGAAGAGCATGTCCGGCTGGGTCGCCTTGAGACCCTCGGCGAGCGTGTCCAGGCGGATCATGATCAGCTCGACCTTGACCCTGCCGCGCTTCTCGAGGGCCGACTTCACCTCGCCGACGTTCGCCTCGAAGGCCCAGCCGAGCACGTGCACCTCGAGGATGCCCGAGGCCATGGCGTCCTGGACTGCGTCGTGGATCTGCCTGGCGGTGACGCGCCCCGAGAGCGGGCCGACGGAGATCGCGAGCTTGTCGTCCTCGCTCTCGGCCACCGCGTGGACGAGGCCGGTCGCCCCCTGGATCGCGGCGTCCCTGCGGTAGAGGCGGCAGATGGTCTCGATGTAGTTCTCGAGCTTGGCCGCCTCGGCGCCGTCGCCCTCGCGGACCACCCAGCCCTTCCAGTCCTCGACCGAGTAGCGGCCCAGCGACAGGACTTCGATGGGGCCGCAGACGCGGATGGCGGACTTGTCCACCTCGGGCTGGTCGACCAGCTCGACCTTCTCGGGCTCGAGGTCGTAGGCGAGGCTCTTGAGCGTGACCCGCTCGACCGTCTTGTAGAGGAAGCCGCTCGAGACCAGGCCGTTGCGCGTCCTGTAGTGCTCGAAGGTGGCCGAGAGCAGGCGCTGGCGGGCGACGTTGACCGCGACGCGCGAGGTGTCGCAGGTGACCCAGCGCCGGCCGAGCTTCTCGGCGCAGAAGGCGCTGGTGCCGGAGCTACAGGTGGGATCGAAGACGATGTCGCCGGGGTCGGTGGTCATGGCGATGCAGCGTTCGATGACCTTCGGCGAGGTCTGAACCGCATACAGCTTGGCCGAACCGAACCCGCTGATGACGGTGTCCTCCCAGACGTTGGAGAACGGCGCCCACGGGAAATCCTCGGCATGGCGTTTGTATCGCAGTCGCTTGCCGATTGGGTACAGGCGCCCCTTGGCGGCGAGCTGTTGCAGGCCCTCACGAGAGGTCATCCAGTGCGTATTCGACGGAAGCGAGTACTCGCGGCCATCGTAGTCGAAGGGTCGCGAGCCCTCTTCCGTCTCGCCCTGTGAAGAGATCTGGTCCGGCATAAACCGTCGTGCGCCATCTGGAAGCGAAGTGATCCCGAAACGTTCCTCATCGCTGATACGCCGAACTGTCCCATCCGGGAGTTCCACCAACGTGT
>CAZHDF010000358.1:0-1796 GCA_964531525.1 uncultured Alphaproteobacteria bacterium
TGCGCCGAGGCATCCTCCAAGCGATGGGCGACGAGATGGACGATATCGCCCTCGCGCTCGATGCGACCGCGAACAATGAGGAGCCGCGCGCCCATCACCGCGCGCCGGAAGCGCTCCAGGGTCTTCTTCCACACCACCACATTGCCGACACCGGTCTCGTCCTCGAGGGTGAGGAAGACGACGCCCTTCGCCGTGCCCGGGCGCTGGCGCACGAGAACGAGCCCGGCGATGGCGATCCGCGCCCCGTCCTCGACCGTCCGGAGCGCTGAGAGCGGTGCGAGCCCCGCCTCCTCGAAAAGCGGGCGGAGGAAAGAGAGCGGGTGCGCCTTCAGCGACAGCCTCAGGCTCAGATAGTCATCGACCACATGCTCGGCGAGGCGCATTTCCGGTAGCGCGACGTCGGGCTCCGTGCCGGCCTCGCGCGCGTCCGCGGCGGCAAAGAGCGGCAATGCCGGTGTGCGCGGCAGGGCCTTCGCCTGCCACAGGGCCTGGCGGCGGTCGAGCCCCAATGAGCGGAAGGCGTCGGCCGCGGCCAGGCGCTCGATGGTCTCCACTCGCAGGCGCGCGCGAGCGTGGAGATTGGCGAGGCTTCGATAGGGCGCCGTGCGCGCCGTAGCGAGCTTTTCGGCCTCGGCTTTCGCGAGCCCCTTCACCTGCCGCATGCCGAGGCGCAGCGCGGGACCGTCCGCGCCGTCCTCTAATGTGCAGTCCCAATCTGAGTGATTGACGTCGACGGCACGCACCTCGACCCCGTGCGCGCGGGCATCGCGGACGATCTGCGCCGGGGCGTAAAAGCCCATCGGCTGGGAGTTCAATAACGCGCAGGCAAAGGCCGCCGGATGGTGGCATTTGAGCCAGGCCGAGACATAGACGAGCAGCGCGAAGCTGGCGGCGTGGGATTCGGGAAAGCCGTATTCGCCGAAGCCCTCGATCTGCTGGAAGCAGCGCCGCGCGAAGTCTTGCGCGTAGCCGCGCGCGGTCATGCCGCCGACGAACTTGTCGTGGAAGGCGCCGATGCGGCCGGTGTGCCGGAAGGTCGCCATGGCGCGGCGAAGCCGATTGGCCTCCTCGCCGGAAAAGCCCGCCGCCGTCATGGCGATCTTCATCGCCTGCTCCTGGAAGAGCGGCACGCCGAGCGTCCGTTCCAGGATGCTTTTCAGCTCGTCCGGGCTCCCGTGGGCCGGATCGGGGGCCGGAAATTCCACCGGCTCGAGCCCCTGACGGCGCTTGAGATAGGGATGCACCATGTCGCCCTGGATGGGCCCGGGGCGCACGATCGCGACCTCGATCACGAGATCGTAGAAGCATCGCGGTTGGAGCCGCGGCAGCATGTTCATCTGCGCCCGGCTTTCGACCTGAAAGACGCCGATGCTGTCGCCCTTACACAGCATGTCATAGGTGGCGGCATCGTCCATCGGGTGGACGTCGCCGAGCCGGAGGCGCCGGCCCTCGTGCCGCTCGATGAGATCGAAACATTTGCGGATGCAGGTGAGCATGCCCAGCGCGAGGATGTCGATCTTCAAGATGCCCAATGCGTCGAGATCGTCCTTGTCCCATTCGATGAAGCTGCGCTCGGCCATCGCCGCATTGCCGATGGGCACGAGTTCGTCGAGCGGATCTTCGGTGAGCACGAAGCCGCCGACATGCTGGCTGAGATGACGCGGGAAACCGATGAGTTCGGCGGCGAGATCGAGCGTCCGCCTGAGGTGCGCGTCGGTGGGATCGAGCCCCGCCTCGCGGACCCGTTCATCCGGAATCCCGTCCGCCGACCAGCCCCAGACGGTGCCGGCAAGCGC
>CAZHDF010000359.1:0-1795 GCA_964531525.1 uncultured Alphaproteobacteria bacterium
TCGTCGCGCACGCGCCCCGCGCCGAGCTTGACCGAGACCGGAATGCGGTAGCCCGTGGCCTCGCGGAACTCCTCGATCTTGATGACGAGATCGTCGGCCCCGAGCACGTCGGGATGCCGCGACGGCGAACGCAGGTCGATCCCTTCGGGGATACCGCGGATGCGCGCGATCTCGCGGGTCACCTTCTTGGCCATGAGCTGGCCGCCGAGCCCGGGCTTGGCCCCTTGCGAGATGTAGATCTCGAGCCCGTCGGCGCGCCGCATGTCGTGGATGTTCCAGCCCAGCCGGCCCGAGAGGCACTGGTAGATGAGCTGCCCGGCCTCGGCGCGCTGCTCGTCGGTCATGCCGCCTTCGCCGGTGTTCTCGGAGATGCCCGAGAGCCGCGAGGCGATGGCGAGCGCGAGCTTGGCCGACTTCGAGAGCGCGCCATAGCTCATCGGCGCGATCATGACCGGCATCGAAAGCCGCAACGGCTTGGCCCCCGACCGCCCGCCGATCTCGGTTTCCATCTCGACCTTGGAAACCACGTCAGGGTCCGCCGGAATGTCTCTGAGATCCTTGCGGAAAGCGATATCGGAGAAATGGGGCAAAGGGCGCGATGCGCCGTAGCCGCGAATCCGATAGCGGCCGATCTCGGCCTTGATGTGGATGTCCTCCTGCACCTTCGGATTCCAGTACTCGGACGCGCCCGAGGCGACGAAGAACGGCACCTGACGCACCCGCGGCTCGGTCCGGCGGTAGCGCAGGGTTTTGCCCGCGTTGGCGATCTTCTGAAAGCGGCCCTTGAAGGAAATCTCGTAACGGTCGAGAAGAGCGCGGATTTCATCGAGCTCGTCCTCGTCGAGATCGACGCGTTCGGCGTCGGTGCCGAGGCTCTGAATCCGGCCGCCCACATAGATGTGCCCGCCGGTCATGTCCTGGCCGACCTGCTCGCCCGAATCGCCGAGAATGATCAGCCGGCCGCCATACATCATGTAGCCGGCCATGAAGTTGGCGTTGCCCGCGCAGATCAGGTTGCCGGCCTTCATCACCTGGCCGGCGCGAGAGCCGATGTTGCCGTGGACGACGACGTCCGCGCCGCGGATCGCGACGCCCGCGATCGCGCCCGCGTTGCCGCGGACGATCACCGCGCCGCCGAGCATGTTGTCGGCGAGCCCCCAGCCGACGTTGTTGTCGATCTCGAAGCGCGGCCCGTCGGTAAGCCCGGCGCAGAAGTATCCGGCCGAGCCGCGAACGCGGACCGTGATCGGATGGGTGAGCCCGACGCCGATGTGGTGGCGCGCGTCAGGGTTGATGATCTCGACGTCCTCGCCTTCGGCGCCGAACGCGCGGATCCGCTCGTTGGCCTCGCTGATCGCGACGGCGCTCAGGTCGATCGTTGCCATGTGTTGCAAGTCCCCGGAGGCGGTTCGAAGGTGTTGAGGGCGTGACCCGGAAACAGACGGTTGAGCGAGACCTCTTCGGAGGCGATGGCGACGAGGTCGTCGGTCTCGTACATCACCATCGGCTTGGCGGCGAGCCGGTCCTTGGCGTAGCCGATCTCGTCCTTGGTCGAGACCAGGAAGGAGAAGGTGCCATCCATGTCGTCGATCGACATCCGCAGCGCCTCTTTCAAGGGCACGCCCTGCGAGAGCTTGTCCGCGAGGTAGACCGCGATCAGCTCGCTGTCGTTGTCGGTGTTGAATTCGAAACCGCGCTTCTCGAGCCGGCGGCGCATCTTCCAGTAGTTGGTGATCTGGCCGTTGTGCACGATGGCGACGTCGGCGAAGCCCGTGGCCCAGAAGGGGTGCGAGGC
>CAZHDF010000360.1:0-1793 GCA_964531525.1 uncultured Alphaproteobacteria bacterium
CGCCTGGGCGACGACGGCGCGCCACAGCGCCGCCTCGCCGGTCGCGTGCCGGTGGGTCATGGTCGGGTCCGATGAGGGGCATGGAAAAGGCCGGGACGGGCGCCCGCGCGCGCCTCTCCCGAGTTTGACGGGAGTATAGCCTTCAAACCCGGATTTTGTTCGCGCGAAAAGTGTTCGGCGAACACTTTTCTCTCCGCTTCGCTTCAGCCCCGGCGCCGGCGACGGGTCGGTCGCTGCAACCGCGCCGAATGTCTGGACGCCCTCTCGCCATTGAGCCTGAGGGCGATCACGCACAGACCCATCACCCAGCGCTCCCAGGCGGTCGTTCGGCCGAGCCCGAAGCGCCAGCAGATCACCTTCCAGCGCTCGCCCTTGGCCCGCGCCCAGACCAGCTTGGCGACCTCGGGCTCCAGCCACCGCAGCCAGGTGAGCGTCTCCTCCATCCGATCGATGGCCCGGGGCGTCGGCGGGATCGGCCGCAGACGCGGCCGATCCCACCCGTAGGCTTCGCCAGGGTCATGGACGTAGGCGGGCCATGTGCTGCCGTACCCTTGCACGCGCTCTTCGGGCAGGCGGCGGAGCACGTCGGCGGCTTCGGCCAATCGCTCCTCGACACGGCTCGCCGTCCAGCGCTCATCCGTCATGGCGCACCTCCTTGCGCCGGCACCGAGGGCCGTAGAGCTTGGCGCCGAGCTGGCGGACGAGCGCGCGCTCAGGCCAGGTGAGCCGGTCGTCATCCTCGGCGACGACCAGGATGCCGTGGGCGCGCCAGCCGGCGCGCTTCTCGGCCTCGACGTCGATGGGCCTGCGCTGCACGCGCGCGAGGCACGAGCGGGGCTTCGCGGGGCCGTTCATCGCGTCACCTCGTGCAGGCAGGCGGCGTAGCCGGCGACGTCGACGATCGAGTCGCGATGCGCCGGGTCGCGGGTCAGCCGCGCGAGCTTGAGGTCGATCAGGCAGAGCGCAACCTGGGCCGGCGTGACCGCGATCCCGAGCACCAGCGACCAGCGCTTCGCCACCTGGTCGAACAGGTCGGCGGGCGAACCGTAGAGCCCGCGCCGGTCGGCGACGACGCCGGCGGCGTGCTCGAGAAGCCTCTCGCCGCTCATCGCCCGTCCTCCGGTTCCGATTTTCGCCCAGAATTCCGGCCGATGAATTCCGCCTTGCCGGGCGCGGGCAGGAAGGGCGCCCCGAGGTCCGCAGCGCCGATTTTTCCCCCAGAATTCTGGGCGATTTTTTCGGCGGCGGCCGCGTTTCGGGGAAGGTGCAGGCCCAATGCGCGCTTCGCATCGTCCGACGGTCGCGCGCGCCACGGATTGGTCCCCATGCGGAACGGCCATGCCGGGCAGTCGACGGCCGGACACAGGCGCACCTCGCGCGGGGAGCCGCAACAGCAGTCGAGGCAGCGCAGACGCAGCGCCTTGAGCGGGCTCATGCGGGCATGGCCCAGGGCCTCGAGCGCGTCCGCGCCCAGGCGCCGGGGATCGCGGCCGACGGATGCGCCGTCGCGAAGCTCGAGACCGCGGTCGCGGCTTGACGCGGGCCGCCTCATCGCGGCGCTCCGGGCTTACGCGGCCCCACTGGGACCACGGTCCCTCCGCGCCCCACCGCGCTCGTCTCGACGACCCAGTGCAGGAGCGCGAGCGCGTCGGCCTCGTTGTCGTCGGCGGGGTCGTGCCCAAGCGCGCGCACGGCATCGATCACCGCCTGCTTGCCGGCGTTGCCCTTACCCGCGATGTGGCGCTTGATGGTGGCGACCGGCACGCCCGCGTAAGGGATCGCGTGCTCCTCGC
>CAZHDF010000361.1:0-1767 GCA_964531525.1 uncultured Alphaproteobacteria bacterium
CGACCTTCAGGTTATGAGTCGTGTTTCCGGCTTTTCTCGCGCCTTCGAATGATTGCACGGGATTTCGCTAACTTTTTATTTTTACTTGATATTCAGCGACAGACCCTTACGTTGGTCTTCGTCCGAACGCGCGTCGAAACCCTCCCCCGTGATTCCATAGTGATTCCACGGAATGAGCGGCGGCGACGCCACGGGCCAGAAGGTTGAAGAGCGAGGGAGCGAAGAGGCCATGCCCAGGATCACGAAAAGGCTCGTCGAAGCCGCCGAGGTTCGCGACAAGGACTACATCATCTGCGACGATGAACTGCCCGGCTTCGCGGTCCGCGTGCTGCCGAGCGGCAGGCGCTCCTACATCGTTCAGTACCGGATCGGCGCCCGCTACCGCCGCATGAGCCTCGGGCCGCATGGGGTGCTGACGCCCGAGAAGGCGCGGCGCAAGGCCTTCATCATCCTCGCCGCGGTCAAGAACGGCGAGGACCCAGCCCGCGACCGCCAGGAGGCGCGCAAGGCCATCACCGTCGCCGAGCTTGCCGAGCGGTTCGACAAGGAGCATATCTCCGTTCGCCTCAAGCCGAGCACGGCGCGGGAGTACCGCCGCAACCTCCGCCGCTTCATCCTGCCCGCCCTCGGCCGGCTCAAGGTTACCGAGGTGACCCGAGCCGACATCGCCCGGTTTCACCATGACCTTCGCCACATCCCCTACCAGGCCAATCGGAACCTCGAGGTCATCTCAAAGATGTTCAGCCTCGCCGAGCTGTGGGGCTTGCGGCCCGACGGGTCGAACCCGCGCCGGCATATCAAGAGGTATCCCGAGGAGAAGCGCGAGCGCTACTTGAGCCCGGCCGAGCTCGCCGCCCTGGGCGAAGCGCTCTCCCGCGCCGAGGACGAAGGCGTCGAAGACCCTTACGCCATCGCCGCCATTCGGCTCCTGATCTTCACCGGCTGCCGATTGGGCGAGATCATGACGCTCCGGTGGGAGTACGTGGACTTCGATAGCCGCTGCCTATCGCTCCCGGACAGCAAGACCGGCGCCAGGATCGTCCATCTCGGCGCCCCCGCCCTCGAGGTTCTCTCCAACCTCAAGCGCCAGCCCGAGAACCCCTGGGTCATCTGCGGCAAGAAGCCCCGGGCGCGGCGCACCGACCTTCAACCCCCATGGCGGCGGATGCGCAAGCGGGCGACGGTGCGCCTCTGGGCGCGGATGCAAGGCAGTGCGGCCGCGGATCTCGTCTATCGGCTCGAGCGTGACCTCAGCCGCGAGCCCACCTACGACGAGTGCCTCGCGGCGGCGAAGAAGGAGGACTTGACGCTACCGACCGGCCTGACAGACGTGCGCATCCATGACCTCCGCCACTCCTTCGCCTCGGGCGCCGTGGCCCTGGGCGAGAGCCTGCCCATGATCGGCAAGCTCCTCGGACACACCCAGGTCCAAACCACCGCCCGCTACGCCCATCTCGCCGCCGACCCCGTCAAGGCCGCGGCGGAGCGGGTTGCCACTAAGATCGCCGCGCAGATGGACGGACACGCCGCAGATGTCGTTCGCCTGCAAGCCCGAACAAGCTGATCGATTCAGGCCCGACCTCGGTCAAATGACCAATTGTCGGAGTGGGGAGACGTTGATCATCGCGCCCGATTGGAGCACGCCGGAGCCGGCGAAGCCCGATCGAAACGAGACGATGATCAAGGCAATCATTAAAGCCCACCGCTGGCGGCGGCAGATCGAGCTTCCGGTAGAACGGCAACACGTCGTTATGCAGCACCGCTACC
>CAZHDF010000362.1:0-1740 GCA_964531525.1 uncultured Alphaproteobacteria bacterium
GCGCCTCGCCCTGGTCGTGGGTGATGTAGATGAAGGTGATGCCGACGCGCTGCTGGATGGCGCGCAGCTCGCTGCGCATGTGTTGGCGCAGCTTGAGGTCGAGCGCCGACAGCGGCTCGTCGAGGAGTAGCACCTGGGGCTCGACCGCGAGCGCGCGCGCGATCGCGACGCGCTGGCGTTGGCCGCCCGACAGCTCGTGGACCATCTTGTCGCCCTGGTCCTGGAGCGCGATGAGGTCGAGCAGCTCGTCTGCGCGCTTGCGCCGCTCGGCCTTGCTCGCCCCGCGCACCTCGAGCGAGAAGGCGATGTTCTCCCAGACGGACATCAGCGGGAACAGCGCGAGGTTCTGGAAGATCAGCGCGGTCGGCCGCAGGTTGGGGCCGATGCCGGCCATGTCCTTGCCGGCGATCCGCACATGGCCCCTGGAGGGGTCCTGGAAACCCGAGATCGCGCGCAGAAGCGTGGTCTTGCCGCAGCCCGAGGGGCCGAGAAAGCTGAAGAACTCGCCGCCGCGCACGGTCACGCAGGCGTCCTTCACGGCGGCGAAGTCGCCGAAGGTGATCCAGACGTTCTCGAGTTCGACTTCCGCGCTCATCGCTTGCCTTTCCCTTGGTCGCGGGACCGGTTCGCGCCGGCTCTTCTTATCGGGTCGTCTTGGGTTTCAACGGGATGGGGGCACGGCGCTCCGACGGCGTCCCCGGACCCCAGCAAGGGTCCGGGGCATGCCGTCTTCGCGGCGGCGGTTCGCGCCTAGGCGTTCACGAACTTGTTGCGGTACTCGGTGCGGACGTCCGCGTACCACTGCGGTTCGCTCGGCCACGGGTTGAGGTTGGCGAGCGCGTCGCCCGGATAGGCCTCGGCGAAGTTCTTCTTGTACTGGGCGCTCGCGTACTTGTCGGCGCCGAGCACCGCCGAGTTGTAGCCGTGCTTGTCGATCGCGCGGCCCGCAGGCTCCGGCGTATACGCGAAGGCGATGAACTCGTAGACCTGATCGATGTTCTTCGCCCCGATCGGCAGCGCCATGCCGTCGACCCAGGCCAGCGCGCCTTCCTTGGGCGCCTGGTAGGTGACGGGCTCGCCCTGGGTCTTGAGCGCGAGCGGCGGGCCGTCCCAGGTCTGGCCGACCACCACGCCCTCGTTGAGGAGGCCGTTCTTCTGGGTGTCGGCGTCGTTCCAGAACAGCTTGATCTGCGCCTTGTGGTCGATGACGAACTTGGTGATCTTCTCCCAGATCG
This sequence comes from uncultured Alphaproteobacteria bacterium, assembly GCA_964531525.1. Classification (GTDB taxonomy): domain Bacteria; phylum Pseudomonadota; class Alphaproteobacteria; order JAAXGF01; family JAAXGF01; genus CAYYWV01. The sequence continues at coordinate 1,236 of CAZHDF010000362.1, forward strand.
GCCGCATGATCTCTTCGCTCTCATAGGCGCGCCACACGTCGCCCGGGTTGAGAAGCCCGATGGTCTCCATATAGAGGCCGGCGCCCAGCATGCCCGAATGCGGCCGGATCATGGTCTTGCCCTTGACCTCGGGCTGCCAGATGTCGCCGAAGCTCGGGATGCCGTCCTTGGGCGCCCACTTGTCGGTGCGCCAGGCGATCGCCTCGGTGCCCCAGATGTGCGGCAGCCAGTGCGAGCCCTTGCCGTCGAAGTTCCATTCGGTGGTGCCGATCTTGAGCATCGCCGGATTGACGGTCGAGGTGTCGATCCGGTTCATGTCCCAGGGCTGGAGAAGCCCGAGCGGCTTCCACTGAAGCGAGCGCACGTTGGTCGGGCTGATGATGTCGAAGCCGCGGCCCTTGGTGGCCTTCATCTTGTTGATGATTTCCTCGTTCGAGCCAATCCCGGTGTAGTTGATCTTGATCCCGGTCTTGTCCTTGAACGCGCTGATGAAGTCCGGCGGCAG
>CAZHDF010000363.1:0-1735 GCA_964531525.1 uncultured Alphaproteobacteria bacterium
CGCCGTCGCCTGGGTCGATCACCGCGCGCGCGGCGAGATGATCGCCGGGATCGATGACCGCCCGGGAGGCCTCGTTGTCGCCGGGATCGATGACCGCGCGAGAGGCGAGATGGTCGCCCGGCTCGATTACCGCGCGGGACGACTCGCCGTCGCCGGGATCGATGACCGCGCGCGCGGCGAGATGATCGCCGGGATCGATGACGGCTCGGGAAGCCTCGTTGTCGCCCGGATCGATCACCGCGCGCGAGGCGGCGTGATCGTGGACGACGTCCGAACAATCCGCCCGGACCTCTTCGGAGAAGAAATCCCGTTCCTCGCCCCGGGTCGACCGACCGCCGCTGGCCGAGACTTCGTAAAGAAGACCGTCAGCGCCTCGCACCAACGTCCCTACTGGATGCACAGAGCCCATCGCAGCCCCCTTTCCTCGGTTAAAATTTATTTCACCTCTTAACCATAATCTGTCGGCGGCGGTTTGTCACAGATTTATGGTTAAGTTTTTTCCGGGTGCTTGCGTTATCGCCTCGACCGGGGATGGAGGGCTTTCGAAACGCAAGACGCGGCGCGCGCCCACCTTCGGCGGTTTCGGTAAATTCGAAACCAAGCATTAACGCGCTCGCGGTACCATCCATTAGGTTCGTCTGGCTCGACTGCAGTCGAACGTGGTTCTCCCGTCGACGACAGGGAGCGGATCATCCACGCAAGAAGGGCTATGCCGGGGTTCACCACCGCGTCCGCAGTCGCAAAGAGTGGCGATTCTCCAACGCCAGCGGCCCGGGACCAGCAGATACTGGCGGCTCAGCTCGACCAGCTAACGGAGTTCAGCATCTGGAGCCAGTTCGGCTTGGTTCTGCTGGGCGGGCTGGTCTTCATCGTCCTTTCGGGGTTGGTGCCGAACTGGCAGCTTCAAGGCTTTTTGTTCCTGAACCTCGCCGGCGTCGCGGCATTGGGCCTGATGATCAGCCGTTTTCGGAAGACTCGATCACAGAGCGAGGGCAGCGAGCACTGGGGCCGTCTGTTCATCCTGGCCTCGCTGGCCATCGGTTCGGTCTGGGGCGCGGCGGGCGTTTTCCTGTTCGTTCCGGACGCCCCCGCCCATCAGGCATTCCTCGCCCTGGCCATTCTCGTCCCGGCGACCCTGTCGGTGGCGAGCAGCGCCACATACATGCCGGCCTTTCTCGTCTTCATGCTCGCCTCGGTCGTGCCGATGTCGCTGCGGTTCCTGCTCGCCGGCGGCACCTTACAGCTCGCCATCGGCGCGGCGGCGCTGATTTTCCTGGTGATCCTGACCGGCCTGGGCTGGACGTTGAACCGCCGCTTCGCCGAGACCGTCGCCCGCCGAATCGAATACGACAACCGCATGGAGCGCCTGCTGACGGGGCGCGCGCGCGGAGATGCCTGGCAGGCGCGCCTCGAAACCGCGCTGGAGAGCATGTCCGAGGCCCTGGCGGTATTCGACGCCGACGACCGCCTGGTCATGTGCAACAGCCGCTTCCTGGGCGAGCAACGCGCCGGCGGGGCCCCCGACATCCTGGGCATTTCGTTCGAGGACCTGGTCCGCCGGGACATCGGCAAGGCGGGGATCGTCAACGCCACGGGCCGCGAGGACGATTACGTCGCCGAACGCCTGGCGTATCACCGCAAGCTCGAGGGAACCTTCGAGATCGAGCTCAGCGACGGCCGGTGGCTGCAAATCCGCGACCGGCGCACGCACGACGGCGGCACCGTCATCGTCCAG
>CAZHDF010000364.1:0-1719 GCA_964531525.1 uncultured Alphaproteobacteria bacterium
CGAGATCGAGGCCCGCGTCGTGTCGGTCTACGACGGCGACACGCTGACCGTCGAGGCGGAGATATGGCCTGGGATCATTGCGAGGTCGAGCGTGCGGATTGACGGGATCGACGCGCCAGAGATCAGAGGGAGGTGCCGGCGCGAGAAAGACCGGGCGCTCATGGCCCGCGACGCGCTGCGGCGACTGGCGGGGGACCATGTCATCCTGCGCGATGTCCGAAAGGGCAAATACGCCGGGCGGGTCATCGCGCGGGTCTACACGACCGACGGGCGCGACATCGCGGCGATCATGCTTAAGGCCGGACTGGCTCGCCCATACCGCGGCGGCAAGAGGAAGGGCTGGTGCGATGAGTGACGATCGGCGCGCAGGTGGCGAAGACCCGATATGACCCAACCCAGCCGCCTCTACACCTTCCGCGACCTCATGGCGCTGGTCCCGCTCTCCGAGCGCGCGCTCCGCGCCCGCCTCGCCGATTTGGGATTTCGCGCCCGAGGGCGTAAGCTCCTGTTCACCGAAGACCAGGTCCGGACCATCCAAGAGGCCGTCGCATGCCGCTCAAGCTCACCCGCCGCGGGCGCGTCTGGTATGTGCGCGGGACCGTCCGCGGCGTCCGTGTCTACGAGACTACGGGCGCTGTTGACCGATCGCGGGCCGAAGAATACCGCGCGGCCCGCGAGGCGCAGCTCTGGGACCGTCGTCTCCATGGCGAGCGCGGCCAGCGCCCGTTCGCCGAAGCGGCGCTCGTCTACCTAGAAGGCCGCGCGCTCGCCCCGCGCTCGCGCGCCGCGATCCGGCCCCTCGTCGCCCATTTCGGCGACTGGCCGCTCGCCGACATCGACCAGGCCGCGCTCGACGCCTATGCCCGTCGCTATCACCCCCGCGCCCAGCCCCAGACGGTCCAGCGCGCCGTGATCACGCCTATGTGCGCGATCCTGCGCGCCGCCGCCCGCCGCGGATGGTGCGCGCCCCCCGCCTTCGAGCGCCCCAAGCCGCCGCCCGCGCGTCTCCGCTACCTCACCGAGGACGAGGCCGAGCGCCTGATCGCGGCCTCAGCCGATCACCTGCGCCCGCTCGTGGTCTTTCTGCTGTATACCGGCGCGCGCCTCGGCGAGGCGCTCCGCCTCGACTGGCGCGACGTCGACCTCGAGGCCCGGCGCGTGCGCTTTACCCGGACCAAGTCCGGCCGGCCACGCGGCGTGCCGCTTCACGAGCGCGCCTTCCTCGCCCTTGCCAATCTCCCGCATCGCGAGGGCGCCGTGTTCCGCACGCCGGCTGGCGCGCCTTACGCCGACCGCGACGGCCGCGGCGGCGGCCAGATCAAGACCGCTTGGCGCGGGGCCTGCATCCGCGCCGGCCTCGTCGAGACCACGGGCCACCGGATCGACGCCAAGGGCCGCCGCCGGCCGATCCTGCGCCCAACCGTCCGCGTCCACGATCTCCGCCACACCTTCGCCTCGTGGCTCGTGATGCGCGGCGCGCCGTTGCGGACCGTCGCCGAGCTCCTCGGCCACGCGAGCCTCGACATGGTGATGCGCTACGCGCACCTCTCGCCCGACCATCTTCGCGCAGCCGTAGACGCGCTCCCAAGCGGCGCAGAATCCGTGCAGCCTCGCGAGAAAGCAATGTAAACCATTGATATAACAGAGAAACACAACGCCGCCTTCGCCCTTGGTAAGGGCGAGGTCGAGTGTTCGATCCACTCCGGCGGCACCATTTTT
>CAZHDF010000365.1:0-1715 GCA_964531525.1 uncultured Alphaproteobacteria bacterium
TTTTTTCCTCAAAGCATGACCGATCGTTTCGACGCCGGCGCGGTTTCCCGTCCGGCTGCCGCAGGCCCCGATTCAGCGGGCGACCCGAGCGGGAAGAGCGAACCGATGCCAATTTATTTTGAAAAAGACATACTTTAGCCATCGGATCGCTGTTTCGTCGCCTCCATGGAATCTGTTCCGGCAAGTCCGGGACCGTTCACGACCGCCACCGGAGGGGTCGGCCGGGCGAGGGAAGAGACTTGAAAACAAGCCGGGAATCGCTGGGCCTCAAGGAACTGATCGCCATGGGCGTCGGCGGCATGATCGGCGGCGGTATTTTCTCGGTGCTCGGGCTTGCCGTCGGGATCAGCGGTCATGCGGCGCCGCTTGCCTTCGGGCTTGGCAGTCTGATCGCGCTCGCCGCCGGTTACTCCTACGTGCGTCTCGCTCTCACCTTCCACAGCGACGGAGCGAGCTTCACCTATCTCGAACACGCCTTTCCATCGCGCCCCGACGTCGCCGGCATTGCCGGTTGGACGGTGATTGTCGGCTATGTCGGCACGCTCGCGCTCTACGCCTTCACCTTCGGCGCCTATGGCGCGGCCCTCGTGGGGTTCGCCGGCGTGCCCGCCTTGCGCATGGTGCTGTCGGCGGGCGTGCTCCTGTTCTTCATGGGGGTCAATTTAATCGGCGTGCGGACGGCGGGATCGGCCGAGGACATCGTTGTCTATGCCAAGATTCTTCTTCTGGCCGTGTTCGCCGTCGCCGGGATCGCCATGCTTCGGGTCGATCGCCTGACGCCCGTCTTCGATCGCGGCCCGGCTTCGGTTTTCATGGCGGGCGCGTTGATTTTCGTCGCCTACGAGGGATTCCAGCTCATCACCAACGCGGTTTGCGAGACCCGCGATGCGGCCCGCAACGTCCCGCGCGGGATTTACGGCTCGATCGTGATCACGTCGGTGATCTACGTCACCCTCGCCCTGGTCGCGGTAGGCACACTAACGCCGGCCACGCTCATGGCGGCCAAGGAATATGCGCTCGCCGCCGCAGCCGAACCGATTCTGGGCCGGGCCGGGTCGATTCTCATCGCGGTCGCGGCGTTGCTTGCGACATCGTCGGCGATCAACGCCACCATCTTCGGCGCCTCGCGCATGATGGCCGAGATGGCGCGCGAGGGACGCATGCCCACGCCATTAGCCGTGCGCAGCCGCGTCGACGTTCCCTGGATGGCGGTCGTGGCGTTGACGGTTCTTGCGCTCGCTCTCACCTTCACCGGCGGGCTCGAGGTGATCGCCGCCTTCTCGAGCATGACCTTTTTATTGGTGTCGATGGGCGTGGCGATCGCCAATTTGCGCCTGCGCGCACGAACCCGATCGAACCTCGCGCTTGTGCTCGCGGGTCTTGGGCTGACTGGAATCACGGCGGTCTTGCTCGTCGCCTATCTGTGGCGAACGAATCACGGGGCGCTCGCTTGGATAGGCGCGATCTATGTCGCGGTCGTCGGCGCCGAGTTGATTTTCGGTCGCCGACGCGGGCATGAGGCCCACCGTTAGAGTGTTTTTCGTTCAAATTGAATTGGCACCGAGAAGGACCGCCGAGACGATGCCGACGGCGGGGTTACCGGTCGAGCCGGAAGGTGATCGGGACGCGGACCGTGGAGACGACCGGCTGGCCGAGCCGCGTCGCCGGGGAGAAGCGCCAGCGGCGCACCGCGTCGAGCGCCGCGCGGTCGAGAA
>CAZHDF010000366.1:0-1684 GCA_964531525.1 uncultured Alphaproteobacteria bacterium
TCGAGCGCTACGACGGGCCGCGCTGGGCGAAGAGAGTGATCGGAATCTACCGGCACGAGAGCATGGTCGATGCGGCCTGAGATCATCCCGCCCGACGACAAGAGCGTGCGCCTGGTCGCCGCGCCGCACCCTTTCACGACCGAGCGCGTCGATCTCGCGCTTCCGGCGGGAATGACACTCGTCGAGATGATCGAGCAGGCGCAGCCGGATCCGTCGTTGCTCAGATGCGCCCACGTCTACGTCGATGACTGGTCCATCCCGCGCGACCGCTGGCATGTCGTGCGGCCGCGCCCGGGTCGCACCGTCACCGTCCGCGTCGTACCCCAGGGAGGCGGCGGCGGAGGCAAGAACCCGCTTCGCCCGGTGCTCTCGATCGCGGTCATCGCCGCGGCCACGGCCTTCGGCGGTCCATTGGGCGCCGCGCTGGGCATCTCGGAGACGGCGGGGGCATCGCTGGGTCTTGCCACGGGAGCGCTCCAGGCCGCCGTCGGCGGCGCGATCATCACGGCCGTCGGTACGCTCTTGGTCAATGCCATCGCGCCGCCGCCGCGGCCCAAGCTGGGACAGCTCTCCGGCGCACCGACGCGGGATTCGCCGACGCTGTTCATCACCGGGAGCCGCAACCGGGCAAACCCGTTCGGCGTCGTGCCTCGGCCGCTCGGCAGGCACCGCATGGTGCCGCCTCTCGGCGCCCTGCCGTTCACCGAGATCGTCGGCGAGGACCAGTACCTGCGCATGCTGTTCGTCTGGGGCTACGGACCACTCGACATTACCGACTTGCGGGTCGGCGAGACGCCGCTCGCGAGCTTCTCGGACGTCGAGACCGAGACGGTGCAGGGGTTCCCGAACGACCCGGCGCTCACGCTGTTCCCGAACGACGTCTTCGAGGACACGCTCTCGATCACGCTCACGCAAGGCCAGGGCTGGCAGCTGCGCACGACGCAGCCGAACGCCGACGAGATCAGCGTTGATGTGACCTTCCCGCAAGGGCTCGTCCAGTTCGACAACCAGGGCAACAAGATCGACCGGACGGTGAGCATCTCGGTCGAATCGAGCCCCACCGGCACGAACACCTGGGCCTCGCAAGGGACGATCACGGTCACCGCGCGGCGCACATCGGCGATCCGCCGGGGTCTGCGGTGGAAGGTGACGCGCGGCCAGTACGATGTGCGCCTGAGGCGCATAACGGCAGACACGACATCGAGCCAGATCTTCGATGCGTCCGTGTGGACGGCGTTGAGGACGATCACCAATGATGACCCGATCAAGATGAGCGGCCTCGCCAAGACGGCGCTCCGCATCAAGGCGACCGACCAGCTCTCGGGTGTGATCGATACCTTCAACGGCATCGTGCAGTCGATCCTGTCCGATTGGGACAGCACCACGCAGACCTGGGTGACTCGCGCGACGAGCAACCCGGCGAGCTTGTATCGCGAGGTGCTGCAGGGCGCGGCCAATGCGCGCCCGCTTCCCGACAGCCGCCTCGATCTCGCGAACCTCGAGGACTGGCACGAGAAGTGCGCGGTCGCAGGCAGGGAATTCAACATGGTGATCGACTTCGCTTCCTCCGTGCGCGAGACCCTGGGCGACATCGCCGCCGCGGGCCGAGCGGCGCCCATGATCCGCGACGGCAAGTGGGGCGTCGTGATCGACGAGAAGCAGACCGTGCCCGTCCAGCACTTCA
>CAZHDF010000367.1:0-1681 GCA_964531525.1 uncultured Alphaproteobacteria bacterium
AATGCAACCACTGGTAATCGGAATTGCCCTCTGGACCACGCCGAACTTCGAACGGAGATGATTTTCGATCTGCAAATACGATAGGCGAAAGGGATTCGAACCACGCTAACCCCTTGAAATCACGGGTCCTTCTTCGGCAACAACCTATGCGGGAGGGCTCAGCGCGGCATCTGCCCAGTGACGCCGATAATAAAGCCGTTTCGTTTCGTTTCGAGGGGCCGCGGATCGCTCTCCAGCCCGCAGGAGACTGCGCTTTTTCAGTGACGATCGGGTTCCGAAAAACCGAAATGCCCCCCAGCCCCATTTCGTTTCGGCGCCCCACCGGCACATCACGGCACCTCCCCTCAAGTAAAAGGCTGATGCAGGTCCAGGAAATCGCCATCGAGCGGGTGATTCCGTACGCGCGCAATCCCCGTCGAAACGAAGCAGCGGTCGCCAAGGTCGCGGCGTCGATCGCGGAGTTCGGTTGGCGCCAGCCGATCGTGGTCGATCGGAACATGGTGATCGTCGCCGGCCACACCCGGCTGCTCGCGGCCCGGCGGCTCGGCCTCGAGACGGTGCCGGTGCATGTGGCCGAAGGCCTGACGCCGGCGCAGGCGCGGGCCTACCGGCTGATGGACAACCGCTCGGCGCAGGACGCCGCGTGGGACGAGGAACTGCTCGCGCTCGAGCTCAAGGATCTCCGGATCGAGGACCTGGATCTCGCCTTGACCGGCTTCGACGAGGACGAGATCGAGCGCCTGCTGGCCGGCGTCCTGGAGGAAGCCGCCGGGCTCGTCGACGACGACGAGGCGCCGGAACCGCCCGAGGAGGCGGTCTCGAAGCCCGGGGACCTGTGGCTGCTCGGCGATCACCGGCTCTACTGCGGCGACGCCACGGTGCTCGCCGACGTCGAGCGGGCGCTCGACGGCGGCCTCGCGGACCTGTGCTTCACGGATCCTCCCTACAACGTCGATTACGGCAACGCGGCCAAGGACAAGATCCGAGCCAAGGCCGGACGGCGCGCAGGGCGCAGGATCCTCAACGACAATCTCGGCGAGGGCTTCGAGCGGTTCCTCTATGACGCCTGCGTCAACATCCTGACCGTGACCAAGGGCGCGGTGTACATCTGCATGTCGTCGTCGGAGCTGCACACGCTCCAGAAGGCCTTCAAGGAGGCCGGCGGCCATTGGTCGACCTTCGTGATCTGGGCAAAGAACACGTTCACTCTGGGTCGCGCCGACTACCAGCGCCAGTACGAGCCGATCCTCTACGGCTGGAAGGAGGGCACGGATCACTACTGGTGCGGCGCGCGCGACCAGGGCGACGTGTGGTTCGTCGACAAGCCGCGCGTGAACGACCTGCACCCGACCATGAAGCCGGTGGCGTTGGTCGAACGCGCGATCCGCAACTCGTCCAAGAGCCGGGACACCGTGCTCGACCCCTTCGGCGGCTCGGGCTCGACCCTGATCGCCTGCGAGAAGGCGGGCCGGTTCGCGCGGCTGGTGGAAATGGATCCGAAATTCGTAGATGTGATCGTCCGGCGCTGGCAAGAGTTCACGGGCAAGACGGCGACGCTGGACGGGACCGGCAGCACATTCGAGGAGATCGCCGCCGGGCGCGAGGCCGCGGCGGCGTGAGGTGGTGTGCTCGGGCTGTCAGGCGGGATCGGCGATCCGATAGGCCCGACCCCGCCCATCGA
>CAZHDF010000368.1:0-1645 GCA_964531525.1 uncultured Alphaproteobacteria bacterium
GCCGCGGGATGGCGGAGGGCGCGGCGATGATCGACGAGATCGACGTCTGGCGCGCAGCGAAGCTGTTGGTCGATCGATACGGGGAGGCGGCGTGGTTCGAGGCGGCGCAGCGGGCCGACGCACTGCTCGAAGCCGGAGACATCGCGGGATCCGCGACCTGGCGGCGGATCGTGAAGGCCGTCGAGGCGCTCGGGGATACGAGGCCTCCGGACGAAGGAACGCCGGTTCACTGAGCGGGAGCCGTGCCGATTCCGGCGGGCGCTCTTAGGCTCCCATCCAGCGCCAGATGCCGATGACGTTGATCACGGTGAACGCGGCCTGGAGGACGACCAGGCTGGGCTCGCGCTGGACGAGGCCGACGCCGGTCCAGAGCAGCGACGAGACCAGGAACAGGACGAAGCCGTAGCCGACGACGCCGAGGTTGAGGGCGACGAGGAGCGCGCCCGCGACCCCGGCGAGGGCGCCGGTCCACTTCGCCGCGCGGAGGGCGAAGCCGTCCCGGGACGGACGTCTCACAGCCGCCTCGCGGCCCAGATCACCCGTCCCGCGATGTGGACCTCCTGGGCGTAGCGCTCGTAGGTCTCGTAGTCGGGGTTGATCGACTTGATGATCAGGCTGGGCGGGTCCGAATCGATCTTGTGCTCGACCCGCTTGGCGACCAGCCCGATGCCGTCCCAGATCACGAAGATGCCGGGCGGCGCGGGCACCCGCTGGGCGGTGTCGATCAGGATGCGGTCGCCCGAGGACAGCATCGGCTCCATCGAATCGCCGTCGATGGTGATCATGCGCAGGGTCTTGGGGTTCGCCCTGAGCTCGTACCGGATCACGGCCTCCGGGAAGACCCACTGGGCCTTGGTCTCGACGAAGCCGTCGTTGACGGCGCCGGCGCCGGCGGAGGCGCGGACGTCGATCTCGCGAACCGCGATGTAGCCCTCGGGCAGCAGCCCGGACGAGACGAGCTGAACCGGGTTCGCGGCGTGGAACGTGCGCGGCTTGCGCGGCGGCACGAAGCGATGGCGGAGCTCCTTCTCGTCGCACCCGAGGTACGCGGCGAGCGCCTCGCGCACGTCCTCGGACAGCGCCTTCGGCGTTCCCTTGTAGATGAACTGGTGGAGATAGGCGGCGTTGCGGCCGATCGCGAGCGAGGTGTTCTTGAGGTCGCTGCCGCGTCTCTCGATCAGGTCGAGAAGCTTGCGGCGAATGGGATCGAGATCCATGGAACCTTCCCCCGATTGGATATAGGAAATTAACAAACTCTTTTTATTGACGCAATAGGGACGATTGGATTGACTCTACCAATCATGCCGACGCTCACCGACCTCTTCCTCTCCGCCATCGAAGCCCACCTCCAGCGCACCGGCACCAAGCCGACCGAGTTCGGCCGCGCCGCCGTGGGCGACCCGTCGCTGGTGCTGGGCCTGAGGCGCGGCCGCTCGCCGCGGCTGGCGACGGTCGACCGGGTGCTCGCCTACATGCGCGAACATGGCGGGCCGGTCGTGGCGCTCACGATGGATGCGCCGGCAAGCGACCGATAGATCCCCGACAGCGAGGCCGACCATGGAGATCCGTCACCTCAATCAGGTTCAGCTCGCCGAACGCTGGAACATCTCGCCGCGGACGCTCGAGCGCTGGCGGTGGATCGGCG
>CAZHDF010000369.1:0-1630 GCA_964531525.1 uncultured Alphaproteobacteria bacterium
CGCGCGCTGGTCAACGACACGCTCGCCTTCTGCCCGCCGCTGATCATCGACGAGGGCCAGATCGACGAGATGTTCGACAGCTTCGAGCGCGCGCTCGCCGACGCCGAGGGCCACGTCCGCGGCTTCTGATTCCGACCCGCTCGTGAGTACGCTCACGGGCGGGCCGCCCCGTCCGCGTCCGCGCCAAAAATAGGCTTCCGAAATAGACCCTGGCCTTGAGGGGGGATTCCGGATTAGTGTCCCGGCGGCGGGCTCTTGACACCTCGATACGAGAATGATAGTCATTCTCATATAGTGATCGATCACCGCCTCCGGGCGGCCGGTCGTGGGAGTACGCGTTGATGGGTCCGCGTTGATGTCGTCGCAAGAGACGGGAGAGCTTTCGGCGGTCGCCTCCGGGGCGCGGGGCGATTACCGACGCGGCGGTTTCCTTCTTGCCGTATTCGGCCCGGGTCTCGTCGTCATGCTCGCCGACACCGATGTCGGGAGCCTGGTGACCGCCGCGCAGAGCGGCGCCCGTTGGGGCTATCGGCTGCTTCTCCTGCAACTCGTCCTGATCCCGATCCTTTATGTGGTGCAGGAGCTGACCGTCCGGCTCGGCGTTCACACCGGGCGCGGCCACGGCGAGCTGATCCGCGATATTTTCGGCCCGATCTGGGCCTGGGTCTCGGTGACGGGGCTCGTGGTGGCCTGCTTCGGAGCGCTGCTCACCGAATTTTCGGGCGTCGCCAGCGTCGGGCTTCTGTTCGGCGTGCCGCAATGGGCGAGCCTGGCGCTCTCGGCGGGTTTCCTGCTGCTAGTGGTCTGGACCGGCTCCTACCGAAGGGTCGAGCGGGTCGCGGTTCTGTTCGGCCTGTTCGAGCTCGCCTTCTTCTGGGTCGCCTTCGCCTCCGAGCCCGATGGGGTGGCGCTGATCGAGGGGCTTGCCCACGCGCCCTTCGGCGACGCCGATTACCGTTTCCTGATCGCCGCCAACATCGGCGCCGTGATCATGCCCTGGATGATTTTCTACCAGCAGTCGGCGATCGCCGATAAGGGGCTCGCGCCCGAACACTACCAAGCGGCCCGCTGGGACACGGCGCTGGGCGCGATCCTCACCCAGCTCGTGATGGCGGCGGTCCTGGTGGCGACGGCCGCGACCATCGGTCGGGCGCGCCCCGACACCTCGCTCGCGACCGTCGGCGAGATCGTCGAGGCCTTCGTGCCCTTCCTCGGCGAGACCGTGGGGCGGGTGGTGTTCTCGGCCGGCATCCTCGGCGCGGCCTTCGTCGCCGCGATCGTCGTTTCGCTCGCGACCGCCTGGGGGCTGGGCGAGGTGACGGGATACCACCATTCGCTCCAGCGCAGCCCCCGCCAGGCGCCCTGGTTCTATGCCGTCTACACCCTGATGGTCGCGGGGGGGAGCGCTGGTCGTCGCCAAGGTGCCCAGCCTGGTAACCCTGAACGTCGCCGTCGAGGTGATGAACGCGCTTCTCCTACCGCTGGTGCTGGGCCTTCTTTACGCGCTCGCCATGCGGGCGCTGCCGGCGCGGGTGCGGCCGGGGCGGATCTATCGCTGGGTGGTGCTCGCGGTCGTCGTCGCGACCTCGGCGCTCGGCGTCTACGCCGGCCTCAGCGGCGCCTCGGCCCT
>CAZHDF010000370.1:0-1626 GCA_964531525.1 uncultured Alphaproteobacteria bacterium
CGGGCGATGGCCTTGATCAGGGTGTCGTCCTGTCTCGGCTGGGGCGGGGCCCAGTCGTCCACGCCGTCCGGCGCGATGATGAGCTTGCGCCCGCCGCGGCGCCGGAAGGTCATGGGCACGTGGACCTTGATGATGCGGCCGTCGCGCTCGAGCTCGGGTTTCATGCCGCCCTCCGGTTTTGGCCCTCATCGATTGCCCGCAGATCCTCGACCACCGTATCCAGGCCGTCGCCCCGGAAGTAGATGTCGAGCCCGTCGGGCTTGAGCACCACCTTCTCGACCATCAAGTGGAGGAGCCGGGCTTGCTCCGCCGGGAAAAGCTGGTCCCAGATGTCGTCGAAGCGACCCAGCGTCTCTCTGACTTCCCGCTCGGAGATCTCCTCCCCCTTGGCCTTCAACGAGCGCCAGGTGCGGACGATAAGCTCCGGCGAGCGCACGAGGGCGCGCAGATTGCCGATGACCGCGGCCTCCGCCTCGCCGGCGGCGATGCTGCGCACCGGGCAGGTGCGGTGGCCGTTCTTCGACGCCTTGAGGCAGAGGTAGTAGCGGTAGAGCTTCCCTTTCCGGCGGGTATGGCTCGGCGTCATCGCCGACCCACAATGGCCACAGCGGATCAGCCCCTTGAGCGGCATGGGCGTCGTGGCCCGCGTCCTGTTCGCCCGGGCCTTCGGGTTCTCCGCGAGGATGGCATGGACTTTGTCCCACAGCGCCCGGTCGATGATGGCATCGTGCTCGCCGGGAAAGCTCTCCCCCTTGTGGACGGCCTCGCCGAGATAGACCCGGTTGCGCAGCAGCTTGTAGAGGAACCCCTTGTCTATGGGCTTCCCTTCCCTGAGCCTTCCCTTCTGCGTCACCCACGTCTTGGTGCGGTGGCCTTGCGATTTGAGCTCCGCGACCAGCATGGTGGCGGAGCCGAGGCGGGCGAATCGCTCGAAGATGTGCCGGACCAGCGCCGCTTCCTTCTCGTTGACGACCAGCTTGCGATCCTGGACGTCGTAGCCCAAGGGCGGCGTGCCTCCCATCCACATGCCTTTCCTGCGGGAGGCGGCGAACTTGTCGCGGATGCGCTCGCCGATGACCTCGCGCTCGAACTGGGCGAAGCTGAGCAAGATGTTGAGGGTCAGCCGGCCCATGGACGAGGTGGTGTTGAACTGCTGGGTGACGGAAACGAAGGAGACGCCGTGCTTCTCGAAGGCGTCGATGATCCTGGCGAAGTCGGCGAGCGATCTGGAGAGGCGGTCCACCTTGTAGACCACGACCACGTCGATGCGCCCGGCCTCGACGTCGCGGAGAAGCCGCGTGAGCGCCGGCCGCTCCATGGTAGCGCCGGAGATGCCGCCGTCATCGTACCGGTCGGGGACTAGCAGCCAGCCCTCCTGCTTCAGGCTTGCGATGTAGGCCTCGCAAGATTCACGTTGGGCATCGAGGGAGTTGAACTCCATCTCGAGCCCTTCCTCGCTGGACTTGCGGGTGTAGACCGCGCAGCGAATCTTGGGCGTCGGCTTCCTGGTCACTTGCCGGCTCCATAACTTCGCAGGCCGAAAAACCTGGGCCCCGACCAGCGGGTGCCGGTGATGGTCCGGGCGATCACCGAGAGGCTCTTGTAACGGCGGCCCTGGTACTCGAA
>CAZHDF010000371.1:0-1625 GCA_964531525.1 uncultured Alphaproteobacteria bacterium
GCCCCGGCCGCTTGATGAAGCTGCGCCGCGCCCAGAACAGCCCCGAGTTGAGCGCCACCGGCACCGCCGGGAGGTTCAGCTGGGCATAGAGCGCCGCGACCCCCGGCTGGTAGGCCGGCGGCGCGCCCACGGGCCGGCGCGTGCCCTCGGGAAAGATCACCACCGGGCGGCCCGCGCGCGCGGCCTCGCGGGCCTCGCGCAGCATCGCCTTGAGCGCCCGCGATCCGGCCGCGCGGTCGACCGCGATCGCGCCCGAGCCGCGCACGATCAGCCCCGCGAGCGGGATCGACAGAAGCTCCTTCTTGACCACGAAGGCGGGCTTGTCGAGCAGCGCGTGAAGCGAGATCGTCTCCCAGGCCGACTGGTGCTTGGCCACCACCAGGGCGGGCTCGGTCGGGATATGCTCGCGGCCCCGGATCTCGACCGTGATCCGGCAGATATGCGCGAGCAGCCAGTCGATCCCCCGCCCCCAAAGGATCAACGCCCGGGCCATGTCCTCGACCGTGCCGAAGAGACGCGGCAGAAAGGCGAAGGTGCAGATCGTCGACCAGCCGAAGAAGGCGATGTTGAACAGAAGCGAGCGCAGAAAAACGATCACGACGCCCCCTTCCCGACGCGCTTCCCGGTCGCGTCGCGCGCCTCCCCGTTCCGCCCGCCGCGCCCGGCGATCAGCGCGCGCAGGTTGCTCGCGAGGTACTTGTTGAACTCGTTCGCGAGCAGGCCGGCCGTCCCGGGCCAGCGCCACCAGGCGTCGAGGTGCACGTTTCGCGGAAACACCGGGTGGGCGACGATCTCGATCCCGGGCATGGCGCGGCGAAACTCGGCGAGGCTGCGCGGCATGTGATAGGCGGCGGTCACCAGCCTGAGCGAGCGAAACCCCTCGGCCGTCATCCAGGCGGCGGTCTCGCGGGCGTTGCCGATCGTGTCGGTCGCGGCATAGCCGAGCTCGACGCAGCATTCGAGCGCCTGGGGCGCGGCGCGGCCGAGACGCAGGATCTCGGCCACTTCGACGCCCCGGTAGACGCCCGAGATGAACAATTTGCGGGCGCGCTTGCGGGCGAGAAGGTCGAGCCCCGCGCGCAGCCGCCCGGCGCCGCCGGTCAGCACCACGATGGCGTCGGTGGTCCGCTCGGGCTCGGCGACCGCTTGCGGGATCCGGGTGGCGAACCAAACCAGCCCGCCGCCCCACAGGCTCGCCGCGCCGACGGCGACGGCCAGCAGGGCGAGCGCCAGCCGCGCGCGGCGACGACGCGACGGACGGTGCCGGATCATGCGCGCGGTCGCCGCCCCGAACGCGCCGGGCGAGGCCGCGTGAAGGGCGCCGGACGCATCGTTCAGGGCATCCGCGCGAGGGTTCGGAGCACGGTCACGCGCGCCGTCAGCATGGCGATCAGCGCGCTCGCGACGGGCAAGGCCGCGAGCGCCGCGAGCCCGGCCGGATCGAGCGTGAGGCGTGGCAGCAACGGCGCCTCGACGGCGCTCGCGAAATAGCGCAGCGCATACATCGCCGCCGCCGCGAGCCCGAGCCCGATCAGCCCGCCGCGCAGCCCCAGCCACAGGGCGCGGCGCGCAAACGCGCGGGCGACGAAGCTGTCCTGGGCGCCCATCAGATGCAGAATCTCGAT
>CAZHDF010000372.1:0-1587 GCA_964531525.1 uncultured Alphaproteobacteria bacterium
GGCTTCGGCTGGACGGTCGGCGAGCGCCGCTTCGACTGGGCGCGGCTGATCGCCAACAAGGACGCCGAAATCGCGCGGCTGAACGGGATCTACCGCCGCCTTTTGGAGAACGCCGGGGTGGCCGTCTTCGATACCCGCGCCCGGCTTTCCGGCCGCCATTGGGTCGATCTCGGCGATCGCCGCGTGAGCGCGCGCTATGTCCTGGTCGCGACCGGGGGCTGGCCGGTGACGCCCGATATTCCGGGCGCCGAGCACGGGATCACGTCGAACGAGGTCTTCCGCCTCGAGCGCTTGCCGCGGCGGGTGGCGATCGTCGGCGGCGGTTATATCGCGGTCGAGTTCGCGGGCATCTTCAACGGGCTCGGGGCCGAGGTCGTGCAGCTTTACCGCGGGCCTTTGTTCCTGCGCGGCTTCGACGACGATCTGCGCCGCATGCTCGCCTCCGAGATGCGCAAGAAAGGGATCGATCTGCGGTTCGAGGTCAACGCCGCGGCGATCGAAAAGACCGCCTCCGGGCTCCGCGTCGCGCTCACCGACGGCGGGACGGTCGAGACCGACTGCGTGCTGTTCGCCATCGGCCGCGCGCCCGCGAGCCGCGGCATCGGCCTCGAAGAGGCCGGCGTCGAGCTCGACGAGAAGGGCGCGGTGGTGGTCGACCGCTACTCGCGGACCTCGGCCGAGACCATCTTCGCGGTCGGCGACGTGACCGACCGGATCAACCTGACCCCGGTCGCGATCCGCGAGGGCCAGGCCGTCGCCGAGACCTTGTTCGGCGACAACCCCACCGTTCCCGATCACGAATACGTCGCTTCGGCCGTGTTCAGCCAGCCGCCCATCGCCTCGGTCGGCTACGCCGAGACGGCCGCGCGGGCGGCGTTCGGCCCGATCGACATTTACAAGGCCGCCTTCAAGCCCATGAAGCACACCCTTTCGGGACGCGACGAGCGCACGCTCGTCAAGCTGGTCGTCGATCGCGCGACCGACCGGGTGGTCGGCGCGCATATGCTCGGCCCCGAAGCGGGCGAGATCATTCAGGGAATCGCGGTCGCCGTGAAGTGCGGCGCGACCAAGGCCCAGTTCGACGCCACGGTCGGAATCCACCCGACCACGGCGGAGGAGTTCGTCACCCTGCGCGAGAAAGAGCCCGAGCCTTTCCCCGAAGGCCATGACAGCGTGCGGGGTTAGGCGAAGGGGCCGAAATTAACCAAACCATGCGCGCGAAGAACGCCCGGGATCGCTCGGTTTTCGCTTGGAATCGGGTGGCAAAGAGCGCAATTTCGGCGTATAGACAGCCCTTTGCGAACGGGCCGAAGAGAACGGCGAGGAAGTGAGGTTCGCCATGGCCAAGACTTGGGCGCCCGACAGTTGGCGCGCGTATCCGATCAGGCAGCAACCGGATTACCCGGACAAGGCCGCGCTCGCCGCCGTCGAGGAACGGCTCAAGCGCCTGCCTCCGCTCGTCTTCGCGGGCGAGGCCCGACGCCTGCGCGAGCATCTCGCCGCGGTCGCCGAGGGGCGGGCCTTTCTGCTCCAGGGCGGCGACTGCGCCGAGAGCTTCGCCGAGTTCCACGCCGACAACATCCGCGA
>CAZHDF010000373.1:0-1571 GCA_964531525.1 uncultured Alphaproteobacteria bacterium
GGTGAACTCATAGGCGCCGGCGTCGAGCGCCCCTCGGCGCGGCCGCTTCTCGCCCCCTGTCGGATGGCGATATTGCCAAACCGGCATGAGGGGGAAATCCGTCGCCGTCGGCAACGCGACGCCCATGTCGATTGCCGGAGAACCCGACCTCAGCCGGTAATCGTACCCGCGCCGATCGATAAATCGAGGGCGACGCGTCACGACGTTTCCGGCGGCCCGCCCGGGTCCTTTCAACATACGTCCCTTGCCGACGAAAAGATTGTTGAGCAGTTCTGCCGGCACCGTGCTTCGATTATTGACGAACAGTCCGCTGTGGCGCTCGTTGACGAAGGTGTTGTTGACCACATAGAGCTCTTGTGGTCCGGCGCTCGTCCCCTCGGCGGCGAAGCTCACCATCACCCAGTTGTCGGTCTCGGGCCCCTGCTGGATCAGGTTTCCGATGACGTAGGCGATCCCGCCGGTCGACAGGTCGATCGCATAGCTCGAATTGCCCGTTTTTTCATCCATCAGACGGTTGTAGAGGATGAAGTTACGTCGCGCCCGGCTCTTGACCTGATGCCCGATCCGAGCGTGGTGGGAATAGTTGAAGCGAAAGGTGAAGCTGCGCACCGCGCCGACGTAGATGTTGTGGGTCCGGCCCCGGCCGCCGCCGTTGCGGTCGAACTCGGAATACTCGATCAGAATATCGCTGTTCGGGTTGCGTCCGGCGAGAATCCCGTTTTCGTTGTCGCGGAACAGGGAGTGGCGAACGGTCAACCCAGCGCCTTCGGCCCGAATGCCCGCGCCGTTTCGATCGGCCACCCGCGCGCCCGTGAAGGCGATGTTCTCGACCGTCGTATTGGCGCCCTTGATGACCCAGATCGCCTTGCCTTGCGCGCTGCGGCCCGCCGCGCGGAGCTCGGGCCGGCCGCCGACGCCGCGGATCACGAGATCGTTCGCGCGCCAGATCGCGACATCGCCCGAATAGACGCCGGCGTCGATCTCGATCCGGTCGCCGTCCCGTGCCGCGGCCGCCGCCTGGCTCGGCAGGCGATAGTAGCGTCCCGGCCCGACCCGGAGAATGCGCCCGCTGTCGGGGAGCGATGGGGCCTTGGACGCCCCGTCCGACGCGGCAAGCACGACGCCCGTGGCATCGCCCGCTTCCGCGCGCATGGTCGTGAAGACCAGACCGGCGACGAGCCCCACGGCCATTCCGAGGCAACGCACCCAGAATCGGCCTCTCGGCATCGCCCGCGCCGTCAACGCCGATACCACGTCCCACCCGAAATTCAACCTTCGAGCGGCGGCATCTTGTAGAGCCATACGTTGTCTCCCGTTCCATTCACCCCGACGAAAACGTCATAGCCGGGAACATACCGCCATCGCCCGAAGACGCCGCGGGTCTTCACGCGCCCCCTGGCGTCGCGTTCCGAAGGGGCGGGACCGTCTCGGTTGTCGTGCCGCGTCCAGCGGAACGACCGCGTATCGAGCGACCACACCGCGCGCCCCCCCGCCCAAGCGACGAGACGGCGGCGGACCGGATCATACGCAAGACCGGGCGCGGTGAGACGTTCGATCTCCGTATCGCCGCT